>JBIKND010000007.1:0-43169 GCA_044358905.1 Pirellulales bacterium
GCTCGCGGGCACGACGCCGTTTCCGGCGGACAGTCCGCTCAAGCTCCTGCGGCGGATCGCGGCCGAGGAGCCGCTGCCGATCCGGGCGCACCGCGACGACATGCCACCGGCGTTCGAGGCGTGGCTGGAAAAACTGCTCGCCCGCGATCCGGCCCGGCGGTTCTCGTCGGCCGCCGCGGCGCTCGACGCCCTGCAGGGGATCGACGTCGGCCCGGCGGGCGCCGAGTTTGCGGCCGTCGACTTCCAGCTGGAGTCGGACGAGCCGCCGCGGAGCACGGCCTTCTCTGGCAGCGCGTCCGTTGGCATCCCCCTGGCCGCGACCGCGCCGCGGTCGATTCCGCGCGAGCAGGTCGATTCGATCATCCGCACGGCCCTTCGGCTCGAGGCCCAGGGCCGGAGCCTCGTGGGCGACGACACGATCCTCGACATCGCCCGCGAGCTGAACGTCGATTCGATGTTCGTCCGCCGGGCACTCGACGACCACCGGGCCGCAGTCGAAACCGGGCGTATGGTGCCGCCGCCATTCGCCAGGTCGCAGCGCGCGACACTCGTCTTGTTGGGCCTGCTCGGCTTCTTTCTGGCACTCGTGATGGGTGCCTGCGCGCTGTCCGTGCCGCCTGCGGTCCTGCGGCAGAGACAGGATCGCCATTCCCGCGCGACGATCCGCGTCAACGGCTCGGAACCCCGTCTCGAGGCCGAAGCGACCGGCACCGGGCCGACCATCATCATCAACGGTCGCCGCGTCTCGCCGTAAGCGGCCGGTTCACGGTCCGATCCTCGCCCTAGCCTCGGCGGCGGGCCTCGTACTCGATCTGGAAGAGGTCGAGGAGATGCAGATCCATGCGATCCTTCATGCGGTTGCTTGCCCTCTTGCTGGCGATGATGTCGCGGATGTTGGCCACCGGAAAGATGCCCTCGGTGACCGCCCGGCGCTTCGCCGCCGCGTAGCTCTCGATCCCATCTGGCGCGAAGACGATATCCAGGTCGAACGGTCCGTCCGTGAGCTGGATGAAGTCCTTGCCTGCGATGATGTCGCGCTCGACGGATTCGCTGATCACGAACCCGAGTTGGCGGACGGCTGCGATGATGCGGCGGCCGTTGTCCTCGTTCTTGCAAGGAAACACGTCGACATCCTGTGTCGTTCCCGGGAAGCCCAGGAGAATCGCCCCGCCTTTCCCGATGAACAGGTAATCGACGCCGGCCGCGGCGAATGCCGTTGCCACCTCCTGGGCCTGCAGGGGATTGAACTGCCAGCGGTCGTTCATTCCGGCGGCGCCGGCTGATAGCCGAAGTACGGGGGCAGATTCGCGGCACACCATTCCCGGTAGGCACGGGTGCTGGGAAACACCCGCGCCGCGCACGCGTCGAAGCCGGGCCGCGGCACGCGGCAGAAGCCGTACCGCATGCGCGCCTCGAGCGGCCGCTCCAGCTGCCGCCGGCACTGCTCGCGAAACTGCAGGTCTTCAGTCTCGTCCGGCGCGGGTGTGTGGGAAGGAAGCGTCGCCATGTGCGAGATTCTACCACGGGGCCTGGAGATGGGCCGCTGCCAGCGCGGTACGATGCGTGCGGTCCGGCGACGTGCCGGTCGTGAGGAGGTATGCATGCGACGGATGCCAACACTGCTGGTGGGATGCGTGGTTGTCGTGGCTGCGGCTGCGGCGGCCCGGGGCGACGACTGGCCCAACTGGCGCGGGCCCTCCGGGGCGGGCGTGGCGGCGGGCGGTGGCTACGTCGCCTCCTGGGGCCCGCAGGAAAACGTCCGCTGGCGGGTGCCGCTGCCGGGTCTCGGCGCGAGCACGCCGGTGGTGACGGGCGACGCGGTCGTGGTCACCTGCTCGGTCGACGGCCAGGATGCGGCCATCTGCCTGGATCGCACGGGCAAGGAGCGGTGGCGGCGGTCGCTCGGCCCCGAGCGGGCCGGCAAGCACAAGAAGGCGACCGGTTCGAACCCGTCGCCCGTCACCGACGGCACACACGTGTGGGTCTATTACAAGAGCGGGGCGCTCGCCTGCCTGAACCTCGCCGGCGGCGCGGTCGTGTGGCAGACGAACCTCCAGGAGAAGTTCGGCGAGGACACGCTGTGGTGGGATCTCGGCACCTCGCCGGTGCTCACGCAGCGGGCCGTCGTCGTGGCCGTGATGCAAAGCGGCCCGAGCTACTTGGTGGCCTTCGACCGCGGCACGGGCGCGGTGCTCTGGAAGCAGGACCGGATGCTCGGCGCCCCCGAGGAGGCGGCCCAGAGCTATTCGACGCCGGTCGTCGTCGCCGGCGACCCTGCCAAGGGCGAGCCGGCCGAGGTGCTCTTCGTGCTCGGGGCCGACCACGTCACGGCCCACGACGCCGCCACGGGCAAGGAATTGTGGCGGGTCGGCAGCCTGAATCCCAAGCAGGACAAGTTCTTCCGCTCGATCGCCTCGCCGGTGGTGGCCGGCGATCTCGTCATCGCCCCCTACGCCCGCGGCAACACGATCACGGCGATCCGCCGCGGCGGCGCGGGCGACGTCACGGCCACGCACGTGGCCTGGGTACGGAACGACCTCGGCGCCGACGTGCCCACGCCGGCCGTGCAGGGCGGCAGGGTCTACGTGTGCACCGACAAGGGCCGCGTCGCGTGCCTGGAGGCGGCCAGCGGCAAGACGCTCTGGCAGGGTGAACTGCCGAAAAACCGCCACGCGTATTCGGCTTCGCCGGTGCTCGTGGACGGCCGGCTCGTCGTCACCCGCGAGGACGGCCATGCGACGACGCTCGCCGCCGGTGATGCGTTCGAGGTGCTCGCCGAGGGGGACGTCGGGGAAATGACGGTCGCCACGCCCGTGTTTGTGGACGGGGGGATTTTTCTGCGGACCCACGATGCGCTGTGGTGCCTGGGGGCACGATGACGCCGTGCCTACGGGATACCCTGGGCCGACTCCTGGTCGCGGCCGCCGCGCTCGTGTGCGTGGCCGCCGTGGCCGCCGCGCCGCCGCGGCCCAACGTCGTCGTGATCCTCGCCGACGACCTCGGCTTTTCCGACCTGGGGTGCTACGGCGGCGAGATCGACACGCCGCACCTCGACGCCCTCGCCGCGGGCGGCCTGCGGTTCACGCAGGGCTATGACACCGCCCGCTGCTGGCCCAGCCGCGCGGCCCTGCTCACCGGCTACTACGCCCAGGCGGTCAATCGCGACGGCCTGCCGGAAGCGAAGATCAAGGGCGGCATGCAGGGCACACGGCCCCCGTGGGCTCGGCTGCTCCCCGAACTGCTCGCACCCGCGGGCTACCGCTCGTATCACTCCGGCAAGTGGCACGTGGACGGCGACCCGCGGCGGCAGGGATTCGCGCGATCGCTCGTGGTCGATGCCGCGGCCCAGAGCAACTACTTCACGACGGCCGCGGTCACCGACGATGGCCGAGCCGTTCCCGAAACCGCGGCCTCGTACGTGACGACGGTGATCGGCGACCACGCGGTCGATTGCGTGCGGGAGCACGCCGCGAACCACGCGGGCACGCCCTTCTTCCACTACGTGGCCTTCACGGCGCCGCACTTCCCGCTTCACGCGCCGGCCGACCTGATCGCGAAGCATCGCGACCGCTACCGGGCGGGCTGGGACGCCGTCCGCGCCGCGCGGGTGGCCCGCGTCGCGGAACGAGGCATCGTCACGTCGCTGGCCGGCGACATGGAGCGGGACGTCGGCCCACCCTACGCGATGAAGGACATGCGGGAGCGGCTCGGCCCCGACGAGGTGAACCTGCCGCTGGCGTGGGCCGATCTGACCGCCGAGCAGCGGGTGTTCCAGGCCGAGAAGATGGCGATCCATGCGGCGATGGTCGAGGCTCTCGACCGCGAAGTGGGCCGGATCGTCGCGGCCCTGAAGACGGCGGGGCTGTTCGACGACACGTTCATCCTCTTCGCCAGCGACAACGGGGCCTCGGCCGAGATTCTCGTGCGCGGCGAAGGGCACGATCCGGCGGCGCTGCCCGGCTCGAGAAAATCGTTCCTCTGCCTCGGGCCCGGCTGGTCGAGCGCCGCCAACGCGCCGTTCCGCCGGCACAAGACCTGGGTGCACGAGGGGGGCATCGCCACGCCGTGGATCGTGCACTGGCCGCGAGGCGTCGCCGCCCGGGGCGAGCTGCGTCGTCCGATGGTGCACCTCGTGGACGTGACGCCGACGGTCCTCGAACTCGCCGGTGTCACGCCGCCGACCGAGCACGACGGCCGGCCCGTGCCACCGATGCACGGCCGAAGTTTTTTCAGCGCGCTCGGCGATCCGCAGGCCCGGATTCACGACGCGCTGTGGTGGAGCCACGACGGCCACCGTGCCGTCCGCGTGGGCGACTGGAAGCTCGTCGCCGACCGGGGAAAACCCTGGGAGCTCTACGACCTCGCCGCCGACCGGTGTGAGACGAACGACGTGGCCGCCGCGCATCCCGAGAAGGTGCGGGAACTGGAGGCCCGCTGGCAGGCGATCGCGGCCGAATGCATCAGGCTGGCGACGGCCTCTCCTCCGGAGGCCGCCCCGCGGCCGGCAACGCCGGCCGCGCCAGGAAAACGGCCGCCGAACGTGGTGCTCGTGTTTTGTGACGACCTCGGCTACGGCGACCCGTCCTGCTACGGCGGCCCGGTGCCGACGCCGCACATCGACCGGATCGCCCGCGAGGGGATCCGGTTCACCGACTTCCACGTGCCGCACCCGGTCTGCTCGGCGTCGCGGGCGGCGCTGCTCACGGGCTGTTACGCCCCCCGCGTCTCGATCCACGGGGCGTTGATGCCGAACTCGACGCACGGCCTCGCGGCCGCCGAGACGACGCTCGCCGAGCTGCTCCACGATCGCGGCTACCGCACCGCCTGCGTCGGCAAATGGCACCTCGGCCATCTGCCCGAGTTCCTGCCACCGCGGCACGGGTTCGACGAATGGCTCGGCCTGCCCTACTCCAACGACATGTGGCCTCCCAACGGCGATCGGTATCCGACGCTGCCCTTGTTCGACGGGGAGCGGGTGATCGACGCGGAGGTGACCGCGGAGGATCAGGCCGCGCTCACCGGCCGCTACGCCGCGCGGGCCGTGGACTTCATCGAGCGGGCCGCCAAGGCGGGTGACGACCGGCCGTTCTTCCTGTATCTCGCCCACTCGATGCCGCACATTCCGCTGTTCGTCAGCGAGGCGTTCCGGGGGAAGTCCGGCCAGGGCATCTATGGCGACGTGGTGACCGAGATCGACGCCTCGGTGGGCGCGGTCCTCGACGCTCTCGACCGCACGGGCCGGGCGGACGACACGCTCGTGATCTTCACGAGCGACAACGGTCCCTGGCTGCGGTTCGGCAACCACGGCGGCTCAGCCGGACCGCTCCGCGAAGGCAAGGGGACGGTGTTCGAGGGGGGCATCCGCGAGCCGTGCGTGGCCCGGCTGCCCGGCGTGATTCCGGCGGGGATCACCAGCGACGCCCTGCTCGCCACGATCGACATCCTGCCGACCGTCGCGGCCCTCACGGGCGATCCCCTGCGGGTGGATCAGGCCGGCCATTGCCTCGTCGCGGGAAAACGGATCGACGGCCACGACCGGCGGGCCGCGTTCACGGCCACCGAGCCGGCGTCCGTCAGCGACGGCGTGACCCACTGGTACCACTACCGGACGGGGGAACTCCAGGCGGTCCGTCGCGGCCGCTGGAAGCTCTTCCTGCCGCACAAGGCGGACAGCACCGCCGGGCAGGAGCCGGGCCGCGACGGCCGCATGGGCAAGACCGTGCCCCTCGCGGTCGGCCGCGAGCTCTACGAGCTGGAGAGCGATCCCGGTGAGCGGCACGACGTGGCCGCGGCGCACCCGGCGATCGTGGCCGAGCTCGAGCGGGTGGCCGAGGCCGCCCGGGCGGAACTCGGCGACGCGCTCACCGGGCGAGCAGGCGCGGGCGTGCGGCCGCCGGGAGGCATCGTGCAGCCACCCCGGCCCAAGCCGACGCCGGTGGTGCCGCCCGCGACCGGGAAGCGCGGGCGGCGGCCGAACGTGATCTACGTGATGACCGACGACCAGGGCTACGGCGACATCGCGGCCCACGGCAACCCGGTGATCCGCACGCCGCACCTCGACCGGCTGTGGCGCGAGAGCGTGCGGTTCACGGAGTTTCATGCCAGCCCAACCTGCGCGCCGACGCGGGCCGCCCTGCTCACCGGCCGGCACGAGTTCCGCTCCGGCGTCACGCACACGATCTTCGAGCGCGAGCGGCTGGCCCTTGCAGCCACGACCCTGCCGCAGCTCATGCAAGCGGCCGGCTACTCGACCGGCATCTTCGGCAAGTGGCACCTCGGCGACGAAGACGAATACCAGCCGGGCAGGCGCGGCTTCGACCGCGTGTTCATCCACGGTGCGGGGGGCATCGGCCAGACGTTTCCCGGCAGCTGCGGAGATGTTCCGGGCAACTCCTACTTCGACCCGTGGGTTCGCAGCGACGGCACGTTCGTGAAGACCCGGGGCTACTGCACCGATGTGTTCTTCGACGCGGCGCTCGAGTGGATCGACTCCTGCCGCACGCAGGGCAAACCGTTCTTCTGCGCCGTGACCCCGAACGCCCCGCACGACCCGCTCGACTGCCCCGTCGGCTCCGACACGCCCTCTCTGGCGGCGCTCGAGGCGGCGGGCATCACGGACGCGACGCAGCGGGAAAGAATCGCCAAGTTCTACGGTATGATCGAGAACGTCGACACGAACATGGGCCGGCTGCTCGCGAAGCTCGACGCGTGGGGCCTGGCCGAGGACACGCTCGTCGTGTTCACGACCGACAACGGCACGGCCAACGGAGCGGCGGTGTGCAACGACGGGATGCGCGGCCACAAGGGTTCGCCATGGCGCGGGGGCACACGGGTGCCGGCGTTGTGGCGGTGGCCGGGCACGCTCCCGGCGGGGGTCGACGTGCCGGCTGTCGTCGCGCACATCGACGTCCTGCCGACGCTCTGCGAGCTCACGGCCACGGCCATCCCCGCGGACGTCGCGGCCAACGTCGAGGGTCGGAGCCTCGTGCCGCTCTTGCATGATGCGACCGCGGCCTGGCCCGACCGGCCGCTGGTCACCCATGTGGGCCGCTGGGATCGGGGGAAGGCGGCGGAGTCGGCCCTGCGGAACTGCCGGATTCGTGAAGGCCGCTGGAGCCTGGTGAATGTCAAGAACGATCCACAGGCCTGGGAGCTGTATGATCTGGCCACGGATCCGGGTGAGACCCGTGACGTGGCGGCCGACCATGCCGATGTCGTCGCGCGGCTCGCCGCAACGTATGGGCGGTGGTGGCACAGCGTGCAGGGCGATCTCGTGAACGAAGACCAGGGCGGACCGGCGGAGAATCCGTTCAAGACGGCCTTCCACGCGCAGCAGGCCGGAAAGGGGGGACGCGATGAGTGACGGTCACGACCGCGATGCGGCTGCGCAGGCCCGGTCGCGGATCGGCCTGGGGCTGTTTGCCCTGTACGTGGCGCTGTACGCCGGATTCATGGCGGTCGTCCTCGTGCGGCCCGACTGGCTCTCCGCCCGGCCCTTCGGCGGCACGAACCTGGCGATCGCCTATGGCCTAGGCCTGATCGCCGCGGCGCTCGTGCTGGCGGTCGTCTACATGGCCGCCTGTCGGTTGGCGGAGCATCGCGACCGATGAGCGGTCGCGCCGCACTGGCCTGCGGCATGGTGGTGGCACTGGCGGCGGCAGCCGCCGCCGAGGCTCCCGCACGGCCGAACATCCTCTGGCTGGTGGCCGAGGACTGCACCACCACCTTCGGCTGCTATGGCGACCGGGACGCGCGGACGCCGACGATCGACGCGCTCGCCGCGCGGAGCGTCGTCTTCGACCGCTGCTTCACCCAGCCGGTGTGCGCCCCGTCGCGGTTCGCCCTGGCTACGGGTCTGCACCCGGCTTCCTGCGGCCCGGCCCAGCACATGCGGGCCCAGGGCAACGTGCCGCCGGGTTGGAAGCCCTTTGCACAGCTCCTTCGGGAGGCCGGGTATTTCACGACCAACGCCGCCAAGACCGACTACAACGCGCCGCTCGACGTCGAGGCGATGTGGGACACGAGCGCCCCCCAGGCCCACTGGCGGCTGCGGCCCGATCCAGCAGCGCCGTTTTTCGCGGTCTTCAATTTCGATGTCACGCACGAGAGCTGCCTGTTTCCCGAGCACGGTCCCGCGCTCCCCTTCCCTGCCACCGATCCGGCCGGTCTCCGGCTGCCTTCCTGCCAGCCCGATGTCCCCGCCGTGCGCGCCGACCGGGCGCGGCACTACGACTGCATCGGCCTCCTCGACCGCCAGGTGGCCGGGCACCTCGCGGCGCTCGACGAGGCCGGGCTCGCCGACGACACGATCGTGTTCTTCTTCGCCGACAATGGCGGCGTCACGCCGCGGACGAAGCGGTTCCTCGAGGCCGGCGGCAGCCGCGTGCCGCTGGTCGTGTTCTTTCCACCGAAGTGGCGGCACCTGGCCCCGGCCGCACCGGGCACACGGGTCGCCGACCCGGTTTCGTTCGTCGATTTTTCGGCGACGGTGCTGGCGCTTGCCGGCCTCGCCCGGCCGACCGGGTTGCACGGCCGCCCGTTCGCGGGGCCGACGGTCGAGCCGCGCGAGTTCGCCTTCGCCAGTCGCGACCGGATGGACGCTTGCTACGACATGAGCCGCGCGGCGATGGATCGCCGTTGGCTTTACGTGCGGCACTTTCGCCCCGACCTGCCGTTCATCCAGCCGCTCGAATACCAGTTTCGGGCGCGGGGCTACCAGGCGTGGGCGGCGCTGGCTCGCGCGGGCGGCCTGACGCCGGCGACGGCGGCCTTCTGGGGGCCCAAGCCGGCCGAGGAACTCTACGATCTCGACGCCGATCCCGAGGCCGTCGTCAACCTCGCGACCGATCCCGCCCACCGCGCGGCTTGCGAACGGATGCGGGCGGCGGTGCGGCGGCAGGCGATCGAGATCGTGGACAACGGCTTCGTGCCCGAAGGGTCACCGCTCGAGGGATTCGCGGCAGCCCGCGCCGGCCTGCCGATCGAGCGGGTGTACGACCTGGCCTTGCGGGTCTCCGACGGTTGCGTGGCGGATCGCGAGGCGTTCATCGCCGCGCTCGGCGACCCGTGCGAGCCGATCCGCTGGTGGGCGGCCCAGGGCTGCACCGTTCTCGCCCGCCGCGACCGGCTGCCCGAGACGGCCCGGGCGGCGATGCTCGAACCGCTCGAGCGGGCGCTCGCCGACACATCGGGCACCGTGCGGGTCGCGGCCGCGGAGGCCGTGGCGGCGATCGGCCGGCCGGCGGCCGCCCTGCCCGTGCTCGACGCGGCGCTCGCCGACGCCGGCCACCCGTGGACGGCCCTCCAGGCGGTCAACGTCCTCGACCGGATGGGGGAGGCAGCCCGCCCCGCCCTGCCCACCCTGCGGCGGGCCGCCGCCGCCCTGGCGGAGATCGCGGACCCGGAAGTCGCGCGGGCCGGCCGGGACAACACGGTGGCCGGCTATCGACGGCGGCTCCTCGACCACGCGATCGGCGTGCTTGACGGCACGATCTCACCGCTGATGTATGTTGTGCCCGCCCCCTGAACCGACGCGCCCGGAAGGGATGAACCTCTCGGAGGCACGATGCTCTACGAAACGTCCGTCACAGCGATCGCCATCTTCGCCGCCTTCGTGCTCGGCGTGATCGGGCTCTCCTTCTGGCTCGGCCGCAAGGGGCAGACCGCGCAGGGCTACTACGCCGCCCACGGCGAGATCCACTGGTTCGTCAACGGCATCGCCTTCGCGGGCGACTACCTCTCTGCCGCCTCGTTCCTAGGCATCTGCGGGATGATCGCCGTCTCGGGCTACGACGGCTTTCTCTATTCGATCGGCTTTTTGGCCGGCTGGATCGTGGCGTTGTTCGTGATCGCCGAGCCGATCAAGGCCCTGGGCCGGTTCACGTTCGCCGACGCCCTCGACGCCCGGTTCAAGAGCCGCGGGATCAAGCTCGCCGTGGCGATCTCCACGCTCGTCGTCAGCGTCTTCTACCTGATTCCGCAGATGGTGGGCGCCGGCGCGCTGATCCAGCCCCTGCTCGGCCTGCCGCATACCGCCGGCGTGCTCCTCGTGGGCGTGGCCGTGACGCTGATCGTGGTCACCGCCGGCATGGTCTCGACGACCTGGGTGCAGTTCATCAAGGGCTCGCTGCTCGTGTTCTTCTGTGGCGTGCTCACGGTGGCGATCCTGAACCGGGGGCTGGCCGTCAACGCCGGCCGGCCCGGCGCCGTCGATCTGGCTCCCCAGGTGCGGACGGTCCGGCCCGACGGGGCGGTGCTCGTGGACGGCCGGCCGCAGACGCGGGACCACGACCTGCGGCCGGTGGGCACGATCACGGAGCTGCCGCCCGCCTATGCCGGTCGGCGTGAGACCGGCCCGCTCAAGCCGCTCGAATACTTCCGTGTCCTCGAGGACTCCACGATCGTCACCTGGGCGGCGAAGAAGCATCAGGACGAGTCGGGCACGCACACCACCTTTACGCCCACGGCACGGAAGGGGGCCGACCTGCTCAAGCCCGGGGGATACTTCAAGGGCCTGGCGACGGGGAACCTCGCCGACCGCCTCGATTTCGCGAGCCTCATGCTCGCCCTGTTCTGCGGCACCGCGTCGCTGCCGCACATTCTCATCCGCTACTACACCGTGAAGGACGCCGCCGCGGCCCGGCGGAGTACGGTGGTGGGGATCGCGGCCATCGGCGCCTTCTACGTGCTCACGCTCTATCTGGGCCTGGGCGCGATGACGTCGGGGGCCCTCGATCCGACCGACTCGAACATGGCGGCGCCGCTGCTCGCCAAGTCCTTCAGCGAGACGCTGTTTGCGATCATCTCGGCGATCGCCTTCACGACGGTGCTCGGCACCGTCAGCGGCCTGATCATGGCCGGCAGCGGCGCGGTGGCCCACGACCTGCTCGAGAACGTGTGCCGCATCCCCATGACCGATCACGAGAAGGTGCGCTACGGGAAGATCGCCGCCGTGGGCCTGGGCGTGGTGGCGATGGCCCTGGGGATCCTGTTCAAGAGCTTCAACGTCAGCTTCCTCGTCGGCTGGGCTTTCAACATCGCCGCCTCGGCGAACCTGCCGGCGCTGGTCATGCTCCTGTTCTGGCCGCGGACGACGAAGCAGGGGATCGTGGCCGCCGTGACGGTGGGCATGCTCGCCTCGCTGGGCTGGATCCTGCTTTCGGCCGACACCTTCGAGAAGGTCTATGGCCTGGCCCGCGAGGCGTCGCCCATGCCCTTCAGTCAGCCGGGCCTGGTGACGATCCCGCTGGGATTCCTGGTGCTCGTCGTGGTATCACTCTGCACGCCGCCCCCCGTTCCGGTCCGCCGCTGACCCCGCCGCCATGCCCCGCAAGAAGCCCCCGCCGCCCCGCCGCGAGGTGATCGCCTGCACGGCGGCCCACCTGCCCGCGATCCAGGCGATCTACAACGACGCCATCCAGAACACCACGGCGCTCTACGAGTACACGCCGCGGACGGACGAGGTGATGCGGGAGTGGCTCGCCGTCCGCGAGCGGGACGGGATCCCCGTACTTGGCATCGAGTGGGAGCCGGGGTTGCTGGCGGGCTTCGCCACCTGGGGCCCGTTTCGGCCGCGGGCGGCCTACAAGTATTCCGCCGAGCATTCCGTGTACGTCGACGAGCGGTACCGGGGCGAGGGCGTGGGCCGGCAGCTGCTCCATGCCATCGTCGCGGAGGCGAAGAAGCGGGGCCTGCACATGCTGGTGGCGGGTATCGACGCCAGCAACGTCGCCAGCGTGGCCCTGCACAGTTCGGCCGGCTTCCGCTGCTGCGGCACGATCCGCGAGGCCGGCTTCAAGTTCGGCCGCTGGCTGGACCTGGAGTTTTGGCAGTTGATCCTGCCGACGCCCGAGCATCCCGTGGACGGGTGAACGTCACACCCGCGGCAGTTCGTAGCCGGCGCGGTACTCGCGGGTGAAGAGCCGGTTGGCCTCGGGGTCGGCGGCCTTCTCGGTCGCGGGATCGATGGCGAGCTCCCGGCCGAGTTTGAGCGGGGTCTTCGCGAAGTCCACGGCGTTCTCCCGCAGATGGGTCTCGAAGCTTTCGAACGTGGCGCGGACCCGCTTGTCGTCGGCCGCGAGCGTGGGCCGCGTGCCCGGGTCCACCGGCTGGCCGAGCGTCCAGGAGACGTTTCCCAGATGGGCCAGGGCACTGGAGAGGTGGCCGTCCTCGATGTCGAGGTGCAGATCCTCGTGCCGGCGGCTCTTCACGGCGGCCGCGAAGTTGGCGAAGTGGGCCTGTTCGGAGCCACCCGACCACGTGCCCAGTTCCTTGCCGTCGTAGGTGAACGCGGCGCCCGACGCGTAACTCGGTGCCACCACGAAGCCCTCGGTGCCCCACCAGATGTTGGCGATGCGGAGCGGGGTCGTCTGCGGGAACAGCTCCAGGGAGCTTTTGATCTCCAGGCCGCGGACGTCGGAGATGAGCAGCGCGTCGTCCCACTGGAAGAGGGTGATCTGGCTGTTGGCCACGTCGCCGTTGTCGACGTAGCCGAGCCGGCCGCCGATGCTCACGACCCGCTGCGGTAGTTCCTGCTTGCCCAGGCCCCAGCGGCCCTTGTCGAGTTCGTGCGGGTTTTGGTTGCCGAGATCGCCGTTGCCGGTGACATGGTCCCAGTGCCAATCGTAGTGGAGTTTCTCCCGCGTCGGCACCACGGCGGGTGCCGGCCCGGCCCAGACGTCGAAGTTCATCCCCGGCGGGACCGGCGCGGGCTTGTCCACGAGGCCGATGCTCTTGCGCCGCTTGTAGCACAGGGCATGGGCCACCTTCACGGGGCCGACCTGGCCGCTCTTCACGAAGTCGATCGTCTGCCGCATGCCGGTCATGCTGCGGCTCTGCGCGCCCATCTGGCAGATGCGGCCGAGCTTGCGGGCCCACTGCGTGATCACGCGGCCCTCCTCGACCGTGTAGCTGCACGGCTTTTCGAGGTACACGTCCTTGCCCGCCTGCATCGCCCAGACGGCCATCAGCGCGTGCCAGTGGTTGGGCGTGGCGATCGAGACGGCGTCGATGTCCTTGCGGTCGAGGAGGCGGCGGAAGTCGGTGGTGAACTCGGGCCAGCGATGGTCTTCCGGGAAGGGCTTCGCACAGAGCCGCACGAAGGCCCCGGGGTCGCAGTCGCAGATGGCGACCAGATCGGCGTCGGGCTGGGCGAGCCATGCGGCAACGTGGGCACGGCCTCGGCCGTTGACGCCGACGACGGCGACACGAAGCCGGTCATTCGGGCCGGCCTGGGCACGTGTCGAAGGGGCATCGCCCCGGGTCTCGATGCCGGCCAGGGCCGTGGCCGCCAGGCCCAAGGCGCATTCGACGAAATCGCGACGGTGAAGCGGCATGGCGAAGGTGTCCTGGCCGAGCGGGAGTCCGAAGCCAACTGGCAGTGTAATCGGCCGGCGCGGGGCGCGAAATTGGCCAAACGGGCGATCTGGCCGGGCCACGAAGGGCTTGGGCCCTACAGCGCTAGCCGCGCCCGTCGCCGCGGGCAGCCGCCCGGGAGGCTTTGCCGTTGCGGCCCGCGACGGGCGCCGGCTGCTGCCGATCCCGCTCGCAGGAGACGCTCAAGAGCCGGGCCGATCGGCCAACGGCCGTGATCGCATGCGGCACGGCGGCGTCGAAATAGATGCTGTCGCCTGCCGCGAGCCGCACCTCTTCGTCCCCATAGATCACCTTGGCGTCACCGTCGAGCACGAGGAGAAACCGCTCACCCGCTCCGCTTTCCAGCGTCCGCCGAGCGGCGGAGCGAGAGACGCGCAGAATCGCCGGCTGCATCCGCCGGCCGCGCCAGGCGGCAGCACGGTGCTCCACCGTCACGCCGTCGCGGGGCCGGGGTGGCGGCGGGTCGCCATTTCTGCACACCACGTGCCGGGGCGTCGCGGCGAGGCCCTCGACGAACGTGTCGACGCCACACTCCAGCACCGCCGCGATCTTCACGAGGCCGTCGAGCGACGGAGACAACTGGCCGTTCTCGAGTTTCGAGAGCCAACTGATCGTGAAGTTCGTCCGCGACACGACCGCTTCGAGCGTCAGGCGACGGGCGACGCGGGCGGCCCGCACGCGGCGGCCCAGATCGGCGAGATTGAGCGTGTGGTTCATCGTCAGGAGCAGGAGTATGCCCCACGACAATGTCACTCGCAAGAGGGGAATCCCCTGCCTAGCGCGGACACCCTGCTCGGTTCCGTGTCAGGCGCTCGGCCGGCGGAAATGCCGGTAGGCCTGGAGCACGTCGTTGAGATCGGACGAGATCTCGATCTCGTCGGCGGCGAAGTCGGTGAGCCACGTGCGGTTGCTGGCGACGGCGTCGGCCAGCAGCGGCAGGACCTCGCCGAGCGGGATCCGCACCGTGTTCTCGCGCGGGGCCGACACGACCGTCAAACCGGCAACGCCGAGTTCCGGCCCGTTGTAAATCCGCAAGTTCCGCAGCGCCATGACACACTCCCTTGTTCGAGGCTCGGGCGGCCGGCGTGCCAGGTGCTCAGGACCGGGCGTCATCGTGACGGTCACCGACCGCCGCCACGAACAAGATCGGCATGAACCGCCCGCAAGGTTTGGCCGATTTCCCGGCTTGTGCGGGGATCCCCTGCCCTAACCGCTAGGATCGGCAAGGTGCGGCGGCACGGCAACGGGCCGGGGGGCCGCTCAGGCCTTGCCGTCGGCGGGGCCGAGGGTGGCCACCCGGCCGGCGCGGAAGGCGTCGCCGATGCTCTTGGGAACGAGGGCCTCGGCCTGGAGGAGGCGGGCGCGGTTGTCGGCAGTGGCCGCCTTCATTTCCTGCTCCCGGGCGATCGCCACGCTGCGGCGCTCCTCGGCCTTGGCCCGGGCCACCCGGGTATCGGCCTCGGCCTGGTCGGCCTGGAGGCGGGCACCGATGTTCTCGCCGACCTCGATGTCGGCGATGTCGATCGACACGATCTGGAAGGCCGTCTGGGCGTCGAGGCCCCGTTGGAGCACCGCCTTGGAGATGGTGTCGGGATGCTCCATGACCTCGAAGTGGCTGCCGGCCGATCCGATCGAGGTGATGATGCCCTCGCCGACGCGGGCGATGATCGTCTCCTCGGTCGCGCCGCCGATGAGCTGCTGGAGGTTCGTCCGCACCGTCACCCGCGCCCGGATCTTGAGCTCGACGCCGTTCTTCGCCACGGCGGAGAGCGTGGTCTTGCCGCTGGCATTGTCGGGGCAGTCGATGACCTTGGGGTTGACGCTCGTCTGCACCGCATCGAGCACGTCGCGGCCGGCGAGATCGATGGCGCAGGCGCGGTCGAAGTCGAGGTCGAGGTCGGCCCGCTGGGCAGCGATCAGCGCCCGGATGACGCGGGGCACGTCGCCGCCGGCGAGGTAGTGGGCCTCCAGCCGCCGGGGCGTGATGTCGGGGCCGAGGCCGGCCTGGGTGGCCATGATCCGGGCCTGCACGATCGTGCGGGCGTTGACCTTGCGCAGGCTCATCCCCAGCAGTTCCACGAACGTGACCCGGGCCTTCGACCAATAGGCCTGGAACCACAGCTGCCCGTAGTTGAAGACGAGCAGGAGCATCGTCAGTGCCACCAGGGCGAGGATCATTCCGCCACCGATGAGCACCGGAGTCGGCAGCGGGGGCGCCAGGTTGTCAGCGATGCGTTCCGGCATGGGTGAGGCTCCGCAGGGCTCGAGGCAAGACCGCTCAAGCCTAGTTCGCGGTTCGGGCCCGGGCAAAAAAGCCGCTTAGCCCTCGATCCAGCCCCCGCCGAGCAGCCGGTCGCCGGCGTAGCAGACCGCCGGCTGCCCCGGCGAGATCGGGCCCGGCGCGGCGTCTGGACCACCGGTGAACCGGGCGTGGAAGCGGCCGCCGGCGAGCGGCGTCACCACGGCCGGCGCGGCGCCCCGCTGGGCGCGGCACTGCACGAGGCAGGCGAAGGCCGCCGGGGGCGGTGCGACCAGCCACGTCGCCGCGGCCGCCGTCAGTTCCGCCTCGGGCACCGCGCTTCTCGGGCCGACGACCACGCGGCACGTTTCCGCCTCGATCCGTGTCACGAACAGCGGCGTGCCCGCGGCGATGCCCAGGCCCTGCCGCTGGCCGACCGTGAAGTGCTCGATGCCCGGATGGCGGCCGAGCACGCGGCCCGCGGCGTCGACGATCTCTCCGGCCCGCGAGCCGCCCAGCCGCCGCGCGACGAGCGCCGCATGTTCGCCCGGCGCGACGAAGCAGATCTCCTGACTGTCGGGCTTGTCGGCCGTGGCCAGCCCCAGTGCGGCGGCGCGGCTGCGGACGTCCGCCTTGGCAAGCCCACCCACGGGCAGCAGCATCCGCCGCAGCCGCTCGGGACGGACGTCGAACAGCACGTAGGACTGGTCACGCGCCGTCTCCAGTCCCCGCCGCAGCGCCGGGGCCCCGAACTCGTCGGGTTCGAGCCGCGCGTAATGGCCGGTGGCCACGTGCGTCGCGCCGACGGCGTCGGCATGTTCGAAAAGCCGGCCGAACTTCAGCCAGGCGTTGCACCGCACGCACGGGTTCGGTGTGCGGCCGCGGCCGTATTCGGCGGCGAAGTAGTCGACGATCCGCCCGAAGTCGGCCGTGAGGTCGAGCGGATAGAGCGGGATGCCGAGCCGATCGGCCACGCGGCGGGCGTCGAGGGCGTCGGCCACGCTGCAGCAGCCCTGGTGGCCGGGTTTTGCCGGGGGCGTGTCGAGAACCGGCAGGGTCGCAGCGGCCTCGGGTCCGCCCTGCCGCATGAACACGCCCACGACGTCGTGCCCCGCCTCGACCAAGAGGGCCGCGGCGACGCTCGAATCCACGCCTCCCGACATGGCGACGACGACACGCGAGCGGGCGGCCATGGCATTCAATATGTCAGCACGCACTCCGTGCGATGGGGCGCGAGCCGCCCGCGGCCGCCGAGCGGCTCGATCTCCACCAGGAAGGCCGCCCCCGCCACCGTGCCGCCCGCCGCCTCGATCAGCCGCATGCAGGCCGCCGCCGTACCGCCGGTGGCCAGCACGTCGTCCACGACGAGCACCCGCGCGCCGGGTCGGAGCACGCCCTTGTGCATCTCTAGGCGATCGCGGCCGTACTCGAGGTCGTACTCATGGGAAATCGTGTCGGCCGGCAGCTTGCCCGGCTTCCGCACGGGGATCACGCCGATACCGAGCGCGAGGGCCAGCGGCCCGGCGAACAGGAACCCGCGGGCCTCCACGGCGGCGAGCGCGTCGAGCGGCGCGCCCCGCCAGGGCGCAGCGAGCCGGTCGATCGCCGCGGCGAAGGCCGGCGCGTCGGCCAACAGCGGCGTGATGTCGCGAAACAGGATGCCCGGCTTGGGGAAGTCCGGGATCGGGCGGATGAAGGCGGCGAGGTCCATGGTTGACAAGAGGCTATCCGCGTCAGGCGCCGTGACGCAACCGGATCCGTGCCCGCGGCGCGCCGTCGATTTCCGCCGCCAGGCTGGCGAGCGTCTCCGCCTCGATCTGCCGGACCCGCTCGCGGGTCAGCCCGAGCACGCCGCCGATCTCCTTGAGCGTCATCGGCTCGCCCCCGCCCAGACCGAACCGCAGTTTGATGATCGTCGCCGCCCGCGGATCGAGCTGGTCGATGCGGCGGAGGACGTGCCGCAGGGTGTCGTCGTCGAGCAGCACCTCCGCCGGGCACTTGGCGTTCTCGTCGTGGAGCAGTTCGCCGAGCGACCAGCCCTCCGCCTGTTCCGTCTGCGGCACGGCCTGATGGACGTGGATCGCCTTCTTGATGATCGGCAGCTTCTTGCGGGCCAGCCCCAGCATGCGGGCGATTTCTTCGGGTGTCGGCGTGCGGCCGAGGGTGTCGACGAGCCGTGCCGAGGCCCGCCGCCACTTGGACAGCAGCTCCACCATGTAGGCCGGGATGCGGATCGTTTTGCCGGAGTTGATCAGCGCCCGCTTGATCGACTGCTTGATCCAATAGCTCGCATAGGTGCTGAAGCGGGTGCCGACCTTGGGGTCGAAGCCCTCCACGGCCCGCAGCAGGCCGAGGTTGCCCTCCTCGATCAGGTCGGGCAGCGGCAGCCCGCGGTTGGCGTAGCCGCGGGCGATGTTGACCACCAGCCGGAGGTTGGCCCGCACCATGTGGTCGCGGGCCAGGGCGTCGCCGCGGGCGATCGCCTCGGCGAGCCGCTTCTCGTCGGCGGCCGTGAGCAGGGAGGTCTCATTGATGTCGCGCAGATAGGTTTCAAGCGGATTCTGCACGGCGGAGGCGGTGGACTTGCGATGAGGCGATGGCATGGCGCGACGACGGTGCTCCGGATGGCGGTGCTCGCAGGGCGTGCGGCCGAACGGCCTCACGGGTGTCGGATCGTTCCGGCACAGGCATAGGTATCGACGGCCGGGGGCGGTGACTGCACAAGGCGGGAGGGGAAGGCAGACCGCAGCGCGTGGCACGAAAACGTCGATCCTGACGGTCGCACCGCGCCGCCGCGTCGGGCTCAAGCCGTCATGGCGCCGGCTGCGGCCTAACGCCGTGACCGGCGCCGGCCCCGAGCACGCGATCGAGAAACGCCAGCACGGCCGCGCCTGCGGGAGCGTCGGCGTCGAGGGCGACGTCGTGGCCGTTGCCGTCGAGCATCACCACGCGGCAGTCGACGCCCGCGGCGCGGCACGCCTCGTCGAGGCGGGCCGCCTGGTCGGCCGGCACCTGCGGATCACGATCGCCATGGACGAGCAGCAGCGGCGGGTCGTCGGCGGAGACGTGCGCCAGCGGGCTGGCCGCCCGGGCTGCTTCGCGGAGCTCCGGCAGCGGCCCGCCGACGAGCAGGCTCGCGGCGGACGTCGCCCGCACGTGGGCGGGGCCGAGGCTCGGCAGATCCGCGGGCGCGGCGATGACGCCGGCCGCCGCGACCGCCGGGGCGGCGGTTTCGGCGGCGCCGGCCGCGGGATCGGCCAACGCGACGAGGGCCGCAAGATGACCGCCGGCCCCGCGGCCCATGACGCAGACGCGCGCCGGATCGATGCCCCAGGTGTCGGCATCGCGCACGAGCGTGGCGATCGCCGCGCGGCAGTCGTCGAGCTGCGCCGGGAAGACCGCGGTGCCCGCCGGTCGATAGCCGACGCACGCCACCGCGTATCCGCGGGCGACGAGCCAGCGCAGCGGACAGTCGGCCCGGGTGCCGCTCCACGTGTCGTCGCCACCGATCCACACCACCAGCGGCAGGCCGCCCCCCGCGCAGGAGTCGGGCAGATGCAGGTCGAACCGCCGCCGAGCGTCGCCGCTAGCGTCGACTGGCAGGTCGCGGTGCGTGAGCACACCGTCGCCGGGGACCGCGAACGGAGAGCCGAGCGTCGCTGCCACGCTGATCGGCGGCTGCCGCTCCGAGTGGAGCGCCGGCGGCAAGCCTTCTGCAGCCGGGGCGATGCCGCCCATGGAGCCTGCGGCATCGGGGCGGCCGACGACCACGGGCACACCGTCGAGCGGTCGGCCGCGGCGTGCCGCCCGGCGTGCCGCCCGGCGTGACGGATAACGCGGCTGTGCGTCACCGCCGGCCGGCAGGTCGGCCGGGGCGCGGGGGTCGTCCCGCCAGGCGAGCTCCACCCGGGACCAATCGCGGCCGGACTCCGCGGCGCGGGCGGAGTCGGCCATCGACGCGCAGCCGAGCGCGGCCGCGACCGCGGCGGCATGAACCGCCGCCGCGGTCGAAAACCTGCGGGCGAACGCGCGGATCGTTGCCTGCCCCATGTCGCCGTTCAGCGCCGGGCGGGCAGCTGTCCCGTGGGGGTCAGCTCGTCGATGATCCGCGGGATGTACTTGGCGAGGACCTCGGCGAGCTGGGCCTGGTCGATGCCCTTGGAGCGGGCGATCTGCTCGAGTTCGCGCTGGCCGAAGGCGTCCTCGATCTGCCGGCGATCGACCGGCTTGTTGGGGCCGGTGCGCACCCACGAGTCGACCTGGTCGCGCATCCCCTTCTCCTCGAACTGCCGCACGACGTCGGGCAGCTTCTGGGCGCCGCCGCCGCCGAAGATCTGCGTGAGGATGTCGCCCAGATCGGTCGGGGAGGGCATGCCCTGGGGCGGCCGCTGCTGGGGCTGGGGCTGCGGGGCACGCTGCTGGGGCTGTTGTTGCTGCTGGGCCGCGCCCTCGAGCACCTGCTTCAAGATTTCACCGAGAATGTCCATCGCGCGAGTCTCCGAGGTTCCAACCGCTTGCCCGATCGCCGGCGGCACGCGACCGCACGGTCGCTCGAGTGCCGCGGCCGGCGGGCCACGGAAGGTTCACGCTAGCAGATGCCGGGAGGAGATGCGCGTCCCGGGCGGCAAACTCGGCCCCCGCGCCTGCGCCGAACCCGGTTTCATTCGGCGGGGGTGGTTTCGCCGCCGGCCCGGGTGCCCAAGGCCCGCCAGACGGCGATGTCGATGTCGTTGCCGATCGTCCGCGTGGAGGCATCGAGCATGGACACGGTCACCAGGCCGTTGTGATGGCTGCGCGAGGTGATCGCCGCGTAGGTCTTCTGCGTGGCGCTCGAGCCCTCCTGCCGGGAGTTCAAGTCGAAATCGTGCGTGATGCCGCCGACGGTGTGCGGGACGCGGGTGTTGGGGGCGAACACCGTCGTGAAGCCGGAGTGGTGGACGCGGCCGTCGGGCCATTCGGTGTGGCCCGTGCATTCGTTCGTCGCGGCGCCGAGCTTCTGATCGCCGGAGGATGCGCCGGCAGCCAAGCCGGACATCACGGCCGGATCGGCCGGCGGGCTGCCCGCCGGGTACGTGCCGCCGGGGTCGGAGGTGTTACGGACGTACGGCGTGAACGCCTTCACCTCCGCGATGCACATCGTCTTGCTCATCCCGTCGCTGAACATGCCCGACTTGAACTTGGAGTTTGGATGGAACGCGCCATCGCCGCCGGCGCCGGTGGCCGGGTCGTAGACGAACCAGGTGCCGAAGTTGAACCCGTAGGTGAAGGGATAGACGTAGGTGACGCCGCTCTTGGTGCGGGCACTTTTATTGGCTTCGGATGGGCAGAGAAAACTTTGAATCTGCAACTGTCGGACTGTCGCCCAGTTCTTCGCCGGGTCGGGAGTGCCGGTCGTGAAGCCGTCTTCCCAGGCGGTCTCCATGTTCACCTTGACCGCGGATGCACCCTCTTCGATGTAGGGCATGACCCGGCCGTGGACCGACCACGAGCCGTTGTTGCTCACGAACGTCGTGCCTGGCGTGTGCTGCATGCTCGGCGGAAAATACCGCTTGGCGCTTTCGTAGTTGAGGACGGCGAGCGTCAACTGCCGCGAATTGTTGGCACACGCCATGCGGCGGGCTGATTCGCGGGCGCCCTGCACGGCCGGCAATAGGAGGCCGATGAGCGTGGCGATGATTGCGATCACCACGAGCAGTTCGACGAGGGTGAAGCCTCGCCGGTCGTCGGCATGCATGGGAAACTCCTGTGGTGGGCGACGCAGGCACCGAACGGGGCCGCCCCATTCTTCGCGCAACCGGCCCCCGATTATTTCGCGGTTTCACGGCCGCGGGAGGCGTTTTTTTGGCCGCGTGGACGGGGAACTTTTCGGCCGCGCGGTGAAGAACTCACCGCGCGGCCGGGCCGTCACTCGTCGAGGCCCAGAATCCGCAGCTTCGTGCGCAGCGTGGCCCGGTCGAGACCGAGGAGTTTTGCCGCCGCCGTGCGGTTGCCGCCGGCGTGGGCGAGCACTTCGCGAAGCAGCGCGGCTTCGAGCAGCGTGCTGGCCCGGAGGTGGAGGTCGGGCTCAGGCAGGTCGCCGAACTCGTGGCGGGCCGCGGCGGCCCACTCCTTGGTGGCGGCGGTGAGCGCGGCGGTGGCGGCGGCCAGCGGCGTGGCGGCGGGGGGCGAGGCGATGGCCGCCGGTGCCGGCAGGTGCTCGGGCCGCAGCGTGCCGCCGCGGGCGACCACGGCCGCATATTCCACCGCATGCTTGAGTTCGCGCACGTTGCCCGGCCAGTCGCGGTCGCGGAGGGCCGCCAGGAAGTCCGCCGCGAGCGCGGGCAGGGCGGCGGGCTGTGGCTGGCGGGCGACGTGCCGGGCGAGCAGATGCCGGGCCAGCGGCTCGATGTCCTCGGGCCGGGCCGCCAGCGGTGGCACGTCAATGGACAGCACCCGCAGCCGCTCGAAGAGATCGGCGCGGAACGTGCCGGCCGCGGCAGCCGCGGCGAGGTCCTGGGCCGTGGCGGCGATCACGCGGACGTCGGTTGCGGTCGGCGCGGCCGATCCTTCGCGCGTGAACGCGTGCGAGTCGAGCGCGCGCAGCAGCTTGGCCTGGACATCCATCGGTGCGGCTTCGATCTCGTCGAGCAACAGCGTACCCCCGGCGGCCAGTTCGAAGAGGCCGGGGCGGGCGTGGCCGAAGAGTTCGCGCTCGACGGCACCGGGCGCCAGTGCGGCCAGGCTCGTGGCCACGAAGGGGCGGTCGCGGCGGCCGCTGTGGGCGTGGATGGCGCGGGCCACGACTTCCTTGCCCGTGCCGGCCGCGCCGGTGACGAGCACCGGGAGGTCGGTGTTCGCGACCAGGGCGATCTGCTTGAACACCTCCTGCATGCGCGATCCGGTGCCGATCAGCCGCGGCGCGGCGTCTTCCTCGGGCGCGACCCGGGCGGCATCGGTGGCCCGGTCCGCGAGCGCCCGGGCGACCACCGCCGTGACCTTTTCGAGATCGAACGGCTTGACGAGATAGTCGAAGGCTCCGGCCGTCACGGTCCGCACCGCCGTGTCGAGGTCGCCGAAGGCGGTCATCACGATCACCGGAGCCCGCGGGGCGAGTGAGCGCAGCTCGGGGATGGCGGAGATGCCGTCGCGGCCGGGGAGGCGGACGTCGAGCAGGATCGTGTCGGGCGCTCGCGCGCGGCAGGCCGCGAGCGCTTCGGCGACGGTGGTGGCGAGCGTGACCGTGTGGCCCTCGTCGACGAGCAGTTCGCGCAGGCTCCAGCCGATGGCCGGCTCATCGTCGACGATGAGAATGTCGCTCATGCGGGGATCGGCGCTGCGGGGACGGGCGGCTGCAGAGGCAATGTAATCGCAAACCGCGTCCAGCCGTCGGCGCGGCGCCAGGAGAGCGTGCCGGCGTGGGCCTCGGCCACCGCCGTGGCGACCGCCAGCCCCAGGCCGATGCCCTCGGGCTTGCCGGTCACGAAGGGCTCGAGCAGCGAGTCGCGGATCCCCTCCGGCGGCCCGGGTCCGTCGTCCTCGACGGCGAGCACGAGCGCGGTCCCCGCCACCGCCGCCCCGAGCCGCAGCGTGCCGTCGCGGCCCGTCGCGTCGACGGCGTTGAGCGCCAGGTTCACCAGCGCCGCCCGCAGGGCATCGCGGCGGCCGACGATCGTCAGGCCGGTCGCGGGTCCGAGTTCCACGCGGACGCCCGCGTGGTGGCAGCGGGGGGCGGTGAGGTCGCGGACCTCGGTGAGCAGGCTGTCGACGGCGAGCGGTTCCGGCGGCGCCTGCTGCTGCCGGCCGAGGGCGAGCAGGCCGCGGACTTCCTCCTCGAGGATGTCGAGCTGCCGGGAGGCGACGGAGAGGCTGTCGTCGGCCGATCCCGACGGGCAGCGGCGGCGATGGAGGTCGATGGCGAGCTTCGCCCCCGTGACGGCGTTGCGGAGTTCATGGGCGAAGCCGGCGGCGAGCTGCCCGAGGAGCCGCTGCCGCTCGCCCGCCACGAGCTCGCCGCGGAGCGACTCGAGCGTGGTGCTCATCCGATTCACGCCGGCCACGAGCCGGCCGACCTCTTCGGCGTCGGCGGTTTCGGTCGCGGGCAACGTGTGGCCGAACTCGCCACCGGCGATCCGCGCCACATGCCGGTCGATCGCGCCGATCCGGCGGGCGAGGCGGCCCGTGGTGCGCAGCGACAGGGGCACGAGCACGGCGAGCGTGGCGGCGGCCACGGCCAACACGGGCAAGAGCGCGTCGCGCGTGGTCCGCCACGGACTGGCCACGGGCGTCAGCACGAGGACGGTCTCGGGCCTCACGCCCGCGGCCTGCGCGACGCCGATGCGGTATCGTCGGTCCGCGATCGTCGCCACGCCGCCGACGTCTGCGGCGATGGCCGCGAGGTCGGCGACACCGAGTTCACCACGGGTCAACGTCGACGCGCCCGGGGTGTGGGTGGTCGCGTCCCAGACGACGAAGTGGCTGCCGGTGAGGGCGTGCAGCGTGTCGAGAACCTGGGGCACGAGCGCCACGCGGGCCTCGCGGAGCGCGGCGGCGAGCTGCTCCTGGCCGGCGCGGGCGGCCGCCGCGCTCCGCCGGGCGGCGAGCCAGGCGGACACCGCGACGTTGGCGAGCACCGCGGCGAGCACGAGGCCCACGACGGGCGCCACGAGCTGCCGCGACAGCGACCGGCTGCTGAGTGTCGAAGGCATGGGGGCGGGCCCGACGGCGACCGGAGGGGCAGTCCAAAAGGCCCCATCGTACCTTGCCGCGTGCGAGATCCTGTTCGGGGGCCGCGCGTACAATC
Organism: Pirellulales bacterium; assembly: GCA_044358905.1. Classification (GTDB taxonomy): domain Bacteria; phylum Planctomycetota; class Planctomycetia; order Pirellulales; family UBA1268; genus QWPN01. The sequence continues at coordinate 24,393 of JBIKND010000007.1, forward strand.
TTCGGAAACCGTGGGGCGCCACGCCCGTGCGCGGTGCCCCGATCGCGGCCGATCGGCCATGATCGTGTCCCTGACCGCAGGACGCGCCCGGCGAGGCTCCTGTGGCTGCGAACCGGCGGCACCCCGTCACTGAAGATCGAATCCGCGCGGTGGCGGCGCTCGGCATCGCGGAGGCGCTGGCCGCCCTCGACGGCCGCAGCGAAGGACTGGGCTCCGTCGCGGCCGCCAGCCGCCTGGCTCTGCACGGTCCCAACGCCGTCACGGAGCACGTGCCGACGAGCACGTTGGGCATCCTGCTGCGGGCCTTGGCCAACCCGCTGGTCGTGCTGCTGGCGGTCCTGGCGGGCTTCGCCGGCTTCGGCGGGGACCTGCCGGCGGCGGCGATCATGATCGCGATGCTGACGCTGGGCGTGGGCCTGCGGTTCGCCCAGGAGTCGCGGGCCGGCGCCGCCGTCGAGCTCTTGCGGGACCTGATCCGCATCCACGCCACGGCCCTGCGCGACGACGCGGCCGTCGAGGTACCGATCGAGACGCTGGTGCCGGGCGACGTGGTGCTCCTGGCGGCGGGCGACATGGTGCCGGCCGACGTGCGCCTCCTCGACTGCAAGGATCTCTTCGTCTCCCAGGCGGTGCTCACCGGCGAATCGTTCCCGGTGGAAAAGACCAGCGGCGCGGTTGCGGCGGACAGGCCGCCTCTCGATCTGGAAAACATCTGCTGGCTGGGCACGAGCGTGGAGAGCGGCACGGCCCGGGCCGTCGTCGTGGCCACCGGACGGGAGACCTATCTCGGCAGCATCTCGGCGGCCCTCGAGCCGCCCGAGTCGGCGACGGCCTTCGACGTCGGCATGGAGCGGTTCACCTGGTTCATGGTGGCGCTCGTGGCGGTCATGGTGCCGCTGGTGTTCGTCGTCAACGGGCTCGTCAAGCACGACTGGCTCGCCGCCGCCGTGTTCGCCCTCGCCGTGGGCGTGGGCCTGACGCCGGAGATGCTGCCGATGATCGTGTCGGTGTGCCTGGCCCGCGGCGCGCTGGTGATGGCCGGCAAGCGGGTGATCGTCAAGCACCTCGACTCGATCCAGAACCTCGGCGCCATGGACGTGCTCTGCACCGACAAGACCGGCACGCTGACGCTCGACCGGATCATCCTGGAGCGGCACTGCGACCTGCGGCTCCGCGAGGATGCCCGGGTGCTGGAGCTGGCCTGGCTCAACAGCCACTTCCAGACCGGCCTGGCGAGCGTCATGGACCGGGCGATCCTCGCCCATCGGCGGTTCGACCGCGATCGGCCCCACGCGGGCTACGAGAAGGTGGACGAGATTCCCTTCGACTTCGCCCGGCGGGTGATGTCGGTGGTGGTGCGGCCGCCCGCGGGCGAGCGCTTGCTGGTCTGCAAGGGCGCGGTCGAGGCGGTGCACGAGCGGTGCGGCTTTTTCGAGCTCGACGGTGCGGTGCACCCGATCGACCACGAGCTACCGCGGCAGGTGCTCCGCGAGTGCGGCGCCTTGGCCGCCGAGGGCTTCCGCGTCCTGGCCGTGGCCACCCGCGCGGTCGAGCCGCAGGCCGCCTACGCGCGGGCCGACGAGCGGGATCTCGTGCTCCGTGGCTACGTCGCCTTCCTCGACCCGCCGAAGGACTCGGCCCGCGAGGCGCTCGCGGGGCTGGCCGCCGCCGGCGTGCAGGTGAAGGTGCTCACCGGCGACAACGAGCAGGTGACCGCGAAGATCTGTGGCGAGGTGGGCCTCGCGGCCGGCACGGTGCTCCTGGGGGCGGAGGCGGCGCGGATGACCGACGCCGAGCTCGCCGCCGCGGCCGACGGGGCGACGGTCATGGCCCGGCTGGCGCCCGCCGACAAGGAGCGGATCGTGCGGCTGCTGCGCGGGCGCGGGCATGTCGTGGGCTTCCTCGGTGACGGGATCAACGACGCCCCGGCCCTGCGGGCGGCCGACGTGGGAATCTCGGTGGACACGGCCGTGGACATCGCCCGCGAGAGCGCCGACTGCATCCTCTTGGAGAAGGATTTGCGGGTCCTCGCCGCCGGCGTCCGCGAGGGCCGCAAGGTGTTCGTCAACATCCTCAAGTACGTTCGCATGGGGGCGAGCTCGAACTTCGGCAACATGTTCAGCGTCCTCGGGGCCAGCGCCCTGCTCCCCTTCGTGCCGATGACGCCCCTCCAGGTGCTCTCCAACAACCTGCTTTACGACTGCTCGCAGGTGCCCATTCCGGGCGACGACGTCGACCCGGAACTGGTCGCCCGGCCGCGGCCCTGGTCGCTCGGGCAGATCGCCCGCTTCATTCTGCTGGTCGGCCCGGTGAGCTCGATCTTCGACGCCACCACGTTCGCCGTGCTGTGGCACGCCTTCGGCGGCGGCGGGCCGGGCGGGGCCGCGATCTTCCATACCGGTTGGTTCGTCGAGTCGCTCGTCACGCAGACGCTCGTGATCCACGTGATCCGCACCAACCGCATCCCCTTCCTCGGCAGCCGGGCGAGCCGCGGCCTGTCGGCCACGACCCTGGCGGTGATCGCCGCGGGCGTGGGCCTGTCCCAGTCGCCGCTCGGCCGCCCGCTGGGATTCGTGCCGTTGCCGGCCGCCTACTGGCCGTTTCTGGCGGTGACGGTCGCCGCCTACCTGGGCGTCACGTATGCCGTGCAGCGGCGGCTCGTCCGCTCCGGCTGGATCACGTGAGCGACCGCCCGCTGGCGGTCACTGCGCGCCGAACAGCCGTCGGGCGTTGCCACAGCACACGTCGGTCACCAGCCGATCGATCCAGTCGCGGCGGTCGGGGAGCCGGCCGCTCTCGACGTCGGCTCCGAGCAGGTCGCAGAGGATCCGGCGGAAGTACTCGTGCCTGGGGTAAGAGAGGAACGACCGCGAGTCGGTGACCATGCCGACGAATCGGGAGAAGAGCCCGAGGTCGGAGAGCATGTTCATCTGCTCCCGCATGCCCCGTTCCTGATCCATGAACCACCAGCTGCTGCCCCACTGGATCTTTCCCGGGATCGTGCCGTCCTGGAACGAGCCCGGCAGGGCCGCGAACAGGGCGTTGTCGGCGGGGTTGATGTTGTAGAGGATCGTGCGACCGAGGCACCCCTCGGCGGCGAGCGTGCCCAAGAACCGCACGAGCCCCGGACCCTGCCGGGCGTCGCCGATCGTGTCACACCCGGCATCGGCACCGAGGCGCTGGGCGAGTTGCGGGTTGGGATCGCGGCATGGCCCGAGGTGGAGCTGCGTCACCCAGCCCTTGGCGTGGTTGAGCCGGGCGACGTGGAGCATGAGGAACGCCGCGAACTGCGCCGCCTCGGCGGCCGTGGCCGCCGTGCCGGCCTGGGCCCGCTCCCAGATCGCCCGCGCCTCCGTTGCGGTGCACTCGACGTCGGGCAGCGACTCGAGGCCGTGGTCGGTCGCGCGGCAGCCGGCCTGTGCAAAATCATCGTGACGCTTGTCGAGGGCCGCGAGCAATCCTGCCAGCGTGTCGGCGCCGCTGCCCGCGGCGGCGGACAGCCGTCGGGCCCAGGCCCGCACGCGTTCCGGCTGCCGCACCTGCAAGGCCGCGTCGGGGCGGAAGGTGGGCACGACGCGGGTGGCGAAGCCCGACGCCGCGATCTGCACGTGCCACTCGAGCGAGTCGGCCGGGTCGTCGGTCGTGCCCACGAGCTCCACGTTCATCCGCGCGAGGATGCCGCGGGCCGTGAGCGGGCCGCTGGCCAACTGCCGGTTGGCCTCCTCCCAGATCGGCCGCGCCGTCGCCGGCTCGAGCAGGTCCTCGATCCCGAAATGCCGGCGCAGCTCGAGGTGCGTCCAGTGAAAGAGCGGGTTGCGGAGCGTCTGCGGCACCGTTTCGGCCCAGGCCGCGAACTTCTCCGCGGGCGGCGCCGCGCCGGTGATCCGCTCCTCGGCGATCCCGGCGGCCCGCATCGCCCGCCACTTGTAGTGATCCCCCTCGAGCCAGACCGCATGCAGGCTCTCGAACCGCCGGTCGGCGGCGATGTCCCGCGGGGAGAGGTGGCAGTGGAAGTCGACGATCGGCTGCCCGGCGGCGACGCGGTGGTAGAGGTCCCGGGCCGTGTCGCCCGAGAGCAGGAACGAGTCGTCACAAAACGGCATGCCGATGCTCCGCCGGGCTGTCGCCGCGGGATCATCGCAGTCCGCCACCGACCCGGCAAGCCGCCGCGGGTCGTGGACGGCTCGTCAGAAGTCCGCGGGGGCCTTTTCGAGCTTGCGGGCCCGAAGCTTCCGCATCCGCATCTGCATCGGCGGTCCGGGCGAATATTCACTGACCGCCAGGCCGCCCCCGCCGAGCCATTCCGCGGGAACGGCGACCTTGTCGAAGACCTTCTGGTCGTTCACGAACACCGTCGCCTTGCCGTCCCAGAGGATGACCCGCAGCGTGCTCAGGTTCCGGGTCTGCACCCGCGCGGCCTGGAAGTTCTCGTTGGTGAACCCGTTGGTCAGCCAGACCGTGTGCGCCGAGCCGCCGACCTGCACGGCGACCGCCCGTCGCTCATCCTCGTCGTGACCCGCCATGATGTTGAACCGATCGAGGACCGGTTCCCGCCCCGGCCGCCCGCCGAGATCGCACTCGAGCGTGAACTCGACATCTTCGCCGAGGTTGGCCTCGCACACGATCTTGAAGCGGCCCTGGCCCGGCGTGGAGCCGACCACCGTGCCGTCCTTGTCCACTTTCCAGTCACCGGCCACCACCCTCCAGCCCGCCAGGTCGGGGGGCGGCTGGAGATCGACCCACTCGTATCGCTCCAGGGCCGCGGCCGTCTTCATGGCCGCGATCCGGCTGGCGAGCAGCCGCCGGCCGCCCGGGGGAATGTCGTCCCGCTCGGCGATCTTCTCGTACGCGGCCAAGGCCTCGTCCACCTTGTTTTCCGCGATCCATTCCTCGGCGGCCTCGACGTCGTCGGCGTGCGGGCCGCCAAACAGCCGGGCTTCGCCGACGACGTCGTCGCGTTTGGCCTTGAACTCGGCCAGGGCCCGCGGCGCCAGCTCGTCGCCCAGCTCGTCGAGGACCTGGGCCGCCTCCGCGTACCGCCCCGTCGCCCAGTGGAGAATCGCCAGCCGCGACTTCCACAGGTGCACCGTCGCGGGCGGCCTGGGCTGCTTCAGGTAGCCGTTCATCGCCCGCAGGCAGTCCTCGTAGACGCCCGGCATGGCGAAGGCATCGCGGCGGTCGGGCAGCTCCTCGCCGATGGCCAGCGCCACGTCGAGGATGAAGGCCGGCACGAACGTGTCGAACCGTCCCGACGCCAGGCACTGTCGGCCGAACTCCAGCATCTGCTCGTGGCTCCCGCCCCACCGGGGCAGCAGCGCCGTCACTCCCAGTTGGCGGTACGCGGGCTCGTGGTCGAACTGCGCCTCGACGGCCCTGTCGAACCAGAGCCGCTCCTCGTCGCTGCGGTCGCCCAGGCTGACGGTGATCATCTCGGCGGCGGCATCGGGATACTCGGGATGCAGCTCGTGCGCCTTGGTGAGCTGCTCGCGGGCCCGGGCGAGGTGCTCGGCGAACTTCTCCCAGCCCTCGGGCTGCACGTCGCCGGCCCAGCCGGCGCCGCGGGCCTCCCATCCCTTGCCGATCTCGGCGCGGCCGATGACGAGAGCCTTGATCCACGGATCGACGCCGCTGTCGGGCTTCGCGAACCGCTCGGCGGCCAGCGCGTAGACAGCCCGGTCCTCCGGCAGCACCGACCGCACGTAGATCAGCCTGCCGTCGCCGGCGAAGGCCGGGTCGGTCGCGGCGGCGATGGCCGTTGCGGCGAACTCCGGCGGTGGCGGACGGTTCACGCCGGACTCGAGCGCGGCGCGGCGGTGCCAGAGCAGTGGCAGGAAGGAGCAGAAGGGGGGATACCCGGCCGCTGCGATCGTGGCGGAGAGCGGCCGGAGGGCGATTTCGGCCTGCCGCAGTCGCTTCCGGGCGATGCCGATCCGCGCCTGGCAGGCGAGGAACACCGGATCGTCGCAGCCGGCCTTGGCGAGCGCGGCGGCCTGGGCGTCGAGCCGCTCGGCCTCGGCCTCGTCGGCGAACTGGCCGACGAGGTTCTTGGTGAAGGCCGGGTAGAAGGTGGCGAGATCGGCGGCCCACGGGGCGGCCTTGTTGCCGTGGGCCTGAAACTCGGACTGGAGCTTCTGGGCCATCCATTCCCGCAGCTGCGTGTCGTACGTGGCCGAGGTCAGCGGCTCGGCGGCGGAGACGGTCGCGCCGGCGACCGCGGCGACGCAGACGACGAGGGTCTGGCAGGCGCGACGCATGGGGTTTCCCTCGGCTGCAGGGGTGAGTCCACGATTCGCTGCCAATTGTGACGAGTCTGCGCGGTCAATACCAGATGCCGCCGCGGATGAGGAACGTGTCGGCGGGCCGGTAGTCGGCGGTGTCGGTGATGTAGTACTCGACGAGTCGGCCGGTGACCCAGCCGGCCTCCAGTCGCCAACTCGCGCCCAAGTCTGCCGGCCGCCGCTCCCAGCCGGCCAGCAGCCGGTAGTCGTGGTAGACCACGACGTCGTTGGCGCCGCTGTCGCGGCGCACGGCCCACTGGTTGCCGCCGAACTCGCCGGCGAGGTAGAGCCACTGGGCGGCTCGGTCGCTCTCGGCCACCCGCCAGGCCAGCCGCGGCCGAGGGAAGATGAGCTCGAACCGCCGGTCGTCGCGCGGCGTCCACAGCAGGCCGCCGGCGGGCAGGATGTTGACGTCGTAGCGGTCGAGATAGATGACGCCGGCTACGACCCGCAGATCCTCGCTCGCTTCCCATGCGCCGAACCCGTGGCCGGTGATCCGCAAGGCCTGGGCCGTGTCGTTGACAAAGTCGCTGTACCAGCCCGGCGCCACGGCGAGATCGACGCCGAGGCGGTCGCCGACCTTCCGCATCCATCGGGCCTGGATCCAGGATTCGTAGAGCTGCGACGGCAGGCCGGGGTCCATGGGGCCCGGCACCTCGTCGACGAACGTCGTGCCGAACCCGGGCGTGACGAGCAGCGGCGAATCGACCGTGGGTGCGGGCATCCCGATCGTGAGGCTCGTCTCGAGGGTGGTGAGGCCGAGGCCGTCGGTGCCGAGCCGGGGCAGTTCTGTGACGGTGAAGATCGCCTGCTGCAGGGCGCCGGGCTTCGCGCCTGGCGGAAGCTTGCGGCCGGGCGGCTCGAACTCCTGCCGCGGCTGTCCCGGCGGGGCGACATCGTCGGGGAGAAGCGGCTCGGAGAGATCCTGCGGGTCGCCGAGAGCCGCCAGGCGGATGCGGTCGAAGAAGTTCGTGTCGACGGGAGGCAGTGGTTTGACGGCTGGCTGTCCGTGGGCAAAGCCATCCATGGCCTTTGTCCACTTGATCGACCGCAGGAAACGCCGAGGGTTTCCTGGGTCGATGGCCTGTGCATCCTGCTCGGGCAGACTTGTTCCACAGTCTGCTAAGGTGCGTGACGGCGCGACAGCGGGCAGCGGCCGCGGCTCATCGGCGCGGGCGCACGCGACGACGGCGACGGCGGCGAGGAGGGCAAGAGTGATGTTCCGCACGCGTTCCGGGAACGCCGGATCGGTCGCTCGTGATGTGGATGCCGTTGTGGCTAACATGCGCAGCACCGATGTTCCCGCCGGCCCAACCAAGTCGAACGCCGGCCGGGAAGGCCGGCGGCCCGTCCGGGGAACCCTTGGCGTTCCCCGCGACGGGCGTAAGCCTGCGGGGGCCATGGATGGCCCCGCAGGCGCGATATTCAATACGCCAACCCCAATCGGAACATGATCGTGCTGGGGAGATCCTGGTATTGCGGGGGGCCGTCTACGTAGAAGAGCTGGCGGTAGAAGACGTAGCCGATCTCCATGTTCCCGGAGATACCGGTGGTGGTCTTGGGCACGAACTCGGTGCCCAGCGCCACGCGGATGTCGTTGTAGTCGAACGGCGAGATGCCGTTGTAGGCCGGCGAGTTGCGGCGGAACGTCCAGGCGCCGCCGCCGTACTCGCCCGACACGTAGCCCCACCAGGCATGCCGGCCGGTTTCGATGAACCGCTTCGCCGCCTTCGGGGCGGGAAAGAAGATGTCGTAGCGCGAGTTCGCGTCGGGTGTCCAGGTGAGGCCGACGGCCGGGAGCAGCTTCACGAGGTTGCGGTCGAGGTACACGATCCCCGCCTTGCCCTGCATGGTGGGCGTGAGCTGCAGCGTGCCGATGGCCCGGCCCATCAGTCGCCAGCTCTGCCACACGAAGACGTCCCAATTGGTGTAGATGCCGACCCGCAGGCCGAGCTCGGCGCCGAACAGCGGCGTGAACTGTGGATTCCAGGCGCCGTCGAGGAACACGTCGTAAGTGTTGGGCGGAAGGTCGGCGAGCATCGTGGCCGTCGTCTCCGGGCCGTCCCAGAGCTGGAGGCCGAAGCCGGGCGTGATGAGCAGCGGCGCGTGGTTGAGGTTGGCGGGCGAGTTGTGGAAGAACGGCAGCGCGAAGGTGACTGTCGTGTCGAGCTCGTTGATGCCGACGCGCGTGCCCTGCCCGTCGCCGAGCAGATAGGCCCAGCTGCCGCGGGCGCCCTGGTAGACGTGCATCGTCTGCTGGTAGCTCTGCTGGAAGGACGAGCCCTGCGCGGGATAGCCGGCCGGGAAGAGCGCTGCCGGCTGGCCGGGCGGAGGCGATCCCGGCGGGGCGACCAAGGACGGCGCGGCGGTCGAGTAGCCCGGGTATCCAGGCTGGCCGCTGATCGCGGAGGGTGCCCAGGTCGAAGGTGGCGGCGCCGCAGGAAAGACCTGCGAGCCCGGCGGCGCGTAGGCGTCCCACGTCGGCGGCGGCGCGGCGAGCGACCCGGCCTGGGCGAGCCGGTCGAGCGACGAGGCCGCCGGCGGCGGCAGTTGCACGGTCTGCGCGCCGGACCACGACGCACTCCAGAGGAGCGCGGCGAGCACCGGCGCGGACGCCGTGAAGTTCCGCATGAAGAGCACCTGTCGTGGGCCGTCCGCGCGGACGGCGGCAGGGGGGTACCGCGCGAGTATGGACAGGGTCAAGGTCGCGACTGGCCGCTTCACCGCAGTCGTCCACGCCCCAGAAACCCGGGTCGGCCGAGATTGCCAGGCCCCTGCTATCGTGGTCCCCCATGTCGCCTGCCTGCCCCAGCCCCGACCCGATTGACCCGGCCGCGCTCCAGGCCGCCGGCTTCGCGGCGGTGGAGGTGCTGGCCGAGACCGAGTCGACGATGGTGCGGGCCCGGGAACTGGCCGCCCATGCCGGCTGCCCGTTCCCCGCGGCCGTGATCGCCGACCGGCAGACGCTGGGTCGAGGACGGCGCGGCGCCCGGTGGTGGCAGCCGCCGGGCAGCCTCGCGGTGAGCATCGTGCTTGCGGCCGATGCGGGCGTGCCGCCGGCATGGTCGCTCGCCTGCGGCGTGGCGCTGGCCGAGACGCTGCGGGCCGTCGCGCCCGCGGTGGAGGCGGTCGTTCGCTGGCCCAACGATATCGAGGTCGCCGGCCGCAAGCTGGCCGGCATTCTCGTCGAGACCGTGGCCGGGGGACGCACGATCTTCGGGATCGGGGTCAACACGACCGGCAGCGCCCAGGATGCCCCCGCCGCGCTCGTCCATCGCGTCACGACGCTTCCCGACCTCGTGGGCGCGGCGCTGCCCCGGGAGCGGCTCCTCGTGGCGTTCCTGCCCCGGTTGCGGCGGCTGCTCGGGGAACTCACCGCCGATCCGGCGCTGCTGCCGGACCGCTACCGTCCGCTGTGCGCGCTCGAGGGCACGCCCGTGACGATCCACGTCGGCGCCGAGCGGCAGCACGGCATCTGCCGGGGCATCGCCGCCGACGGGGCGCTGGTGCTCGACACGGCGGCGGGGCGCATGCGGTTCGCCTCCGGCAGCCTCACCGACCCGGCCGCCGTGTGGCATGGGGACGACTGACTTCCCGGCCGGACCGCAGGGCGAGACAGCAGATCTCGCGTCCACCCGTGGAGAGCTGCCGGACCTGCGGCACGTAGCCCCATTCCCGAAACGTCGTCAGCCACGCGGGCAGGGCTTCGGCCCGCGACCACGCGGGAAGCTTGAGCGTGGCCACGATGCCCCGCGGCCGCACGCCCGCTTCGGCGACGATCCGCCCGAGCGCCTCGAGCGTGCTCACCGGGTCGATGTTCATGTCGGAGACGACCCAGTCGAAGCCGCGAAACTCCCGGAGCTTCACGTCGCGCGACCGCTTCCGCCAGTGCGTGAACCGGGGATGGCCGGCGACACGCGGATCGATGATCGCCGGATCGATGCCGACCACGTCGAGGCCGGCCTCGAGGAGTCGCTGGCACGAGCCACCGGGCGCCGCTCCGAGTTCGCAGGCCCGCTGGCCAGGTGCGAAGGGAATGGCGAAGGTCGCGATCGCCTCGTCGAGTTTGAGCCAAGCCCGCGACACCTTGTCGGCCGGCATCGCGCCGGGATAGATCCCACCCGGCCAGCAGCTCGCCGGCGTTGCGGCGCGATGCCAGCCTATCCACCAGCGCTCGGGCGTGTCGATCATGCAGTCGAGGACGAGGTCGCCGGGCGCCGCGCATGGTGTCGCTTCGGGTGCCATGCCGAGGCCCGCCAGGAGGGCCGTGCGGATCGCGGTCGCGTCCACGTCGGCCCGGGGATCGCGCGGCCAGACGTGGACGTTTCGCCAGGCCGCCGACCCGGCGACCTGCAGCGCCGCGGCGACGAGGTCCGACCCCGCCGGCGCCGCGACCTGGCCCAGTGAGCGGATGAGGGTGCGGGCGAATACCAGGTCGGGAAAAAAATCGTCGGGCGGGTCGCAGCCCGCGGGGAGTCGAAACGTCACGGCGCCGGGCCGCCACGCGCCGCGGCGTAGTTCGGGCAGCAGTTCGGCCTGCCGGCGGCACAGTTCCGCTTCGGCGCCATGGTGGCAGGCGGCCAGGATGAAGCCGCCTCGGTCCACGGGCGCGCCGGGGGCCGTCGTGGTGGCGCGGGGCAAACCGGTGGTCGCAGGCGGGGGGGCGTCGGGCATGGAAGAGATCCTAACCCCGCCGCACGACCCAAAAATCAGGCCGGCCCGGGCGCCCAAGGGCCCGGGCCGGCCTTTCTCGTCTGAACGCTGACGTCCTCGCGCTGTCCCGTCGAAACGGCACCGGGCGATGACGAAGGGCAGGCCGTCGAAACGGACTGCAGGATCCCACGCATGGGATCCCGGGCGGAGCATCCTTGGCGAAACACATGGTTTCGCCGTGTTGAGAAGGCCCTGACGGCACTCCGGAGAGCATCCGTCGAAAACCTTCTCAACGGATGGCTCAGCCGTGGCCCTTCTTCTTCTTGGCGACCTTCTTGGCAGCCTTCTTCTTCTTCTTCGCCATGGAAATGGCTCCTTACCATGAGCATCCAGACACGCATCTCACGCCCCTTCCCGTGGATGCTCCGTGACGGGAAAGGGACGACGTTTCGACCGTCGTCGCCCGCGCTTGCGCGAGGGTTTCTTCGGACGATTGGAGAGTTGTGAGGGATGATGGCAAAAACTGTCAAGAGAAATTCGGAAATATTTTTCCGAATTCTTCCGACGCGTGGCTGACTTTTCCGGCGCCGGGCACGGGGCGCGCGACTGCGAAGACGCGCTACGACTGGCGCTGTGCCCAGTCGTCGAGCAGCGTTACCTGAGTGGCGAAGGCCTGTTCGGCGACGCCAAGCGGGCTCTTGAAGAAGCAGGCCAGCCACTCGAGCGCCCCCGTCTCGCCCGCCCGCGCGGCCCGCTCCACGAGCCGCACGAGATCGAGCACCAGCGGAGCGGCGAGGATCGAATCGCATCCCTGCCAGGTGAACTGCATGGTCATCGGCGTGCCGAGGAAGCCTTGGAAGTGGATGTGGTCCCAGGCCGTCTTCCAGTCGCCGAGGCTCTGGATGTACTCGATCGAGACGTGGGTCTGCGGCGGGTAGCCGAGGATCGCCGCCAAGAGGTGGTCCTTGCTGCGGACCTTGGCGGCCTTGTTGCGCGGGTCGTCGAGCACGCGGCCGTCCATGTTGCCGAAGATGTTGTGGCCGACCCAACTCATGACCTTGAGGTTGCGGGCCGCGAACATCGGGGCCAGCACGCTCTTGAGCAGCGTCTCCCCGGTCTTGCCGTCGCAGCCGGCGTGGGCGATGCCCCGGTCGCGGGCCACGCCCTGGAGGCACTCGGGCGTCGCGCCCGTGGAGGGCGTGAAGTTCACGTAGGCGGCCCCTGCCCCGGCCGCGGCCAGGAAATACAGGCTGCTGGTGGGCAACGGGCAGGCGGCCGGGTCGTCGAGCAGCGGGTCGACCGCGGCGAAGTCGCGCGGGATGGGACGATCCGGCGGCGGCTCCGTCGAGGCCACGTTGACGACCACCACCCGCGCGAGCCGTTCGGCAGCGGCGAAGGCCTCGATATCTGCCTGCACCCGCGCGATCGCCTGCCGCGGAGTCTCCACGCGCACGGCGGCCCCCTCGTCGGCCAGTCCCCGAATCCGCTCACCGGAGGCGAGCACCGTGCCAGGTCGGAGCCGGCCCTCGACGGCGCCGAGAAAGTCGCTGGCGTCGTCGATCAACCTCGGGTCGATCGCACGGCTCTCCGTCCACATCCGCCGCGCCTCGTCCGCGAGCCGGCCGGAGCGGATGTCGTGGCCGCCGACGACGATGTCGGAGAAGTCGACGAGATCGAGACGATTGAAAGGCTCGAGTTCGGTGAGCAGGCCGATCGGCTCGATGGCCCGGCGCTGGAGCGCCGCCAGGCCGACCAACAGCGTCGTGGCCACGCCACCCTTGGCGCCGACGAGCCAGAGGCCGATGCGGTGGCGGCCGGGGCGGCTCTCGGGCACGGGCAGTCTCCTGGGGTCGGCCGGCGTGGCGATGGGAAACAGGCGCAGGGCTGGTATCATTCAATTGCGATCGAGATGCGTCAAGGAACCGCAGGGAGCGAAAGCCGGCGATCATGGAGACGATGGAAAAGTCGCAGAGCCTCACGACCGCGCGGCGCATGGCGTCGCTCGAGCCATCCGCCACGCTCGCCATGGCCGCCCGGGCGGCGGCCATGACCGCGGCGGGCACCGCCGTGATCGACCTGTCGGTGGGCGAGCCCGACTTCCCCACGCCCGACCATATCTGCCGGGCCGCGGAGGCCGCGATTCGCGCCGGCAAGACGAAATACACGCCCGCGGCCGGCATTCCCCAGCTCCGGCAGGCGGTCGCCGACGACTATGGCCGGCGCACGGGCCTGGCGATCAAGCCGACGCAGGTGGTCGTCTCCAACGGCGCCAAGCACTCGCTGCACAACGTCTTCACCGCGCTGCTCAACGAAGGGGACGAGGTGATCGTGCCCACTCCCTACTGGGTGAGCTACGCGGAACTGATCAAGCTCGCCGGCGCGCGGCCGGTGCTCGTGCAAACCCGGATCGAGGATGATTTCAAGCTCCGGCCCGAGGCCCTGCGGCGGGCGATCACGCCGCGGACACGGATGCTCCTGCTCTGTTCGCCGAGCAACCCGACCGGCGTCGTCTATGACGAGGCGGAGCTCGCGGCCCTGGCCGACATCGCCATCGAGTCGGATCTCGCCGTCGTGTCCGACGAGATCTACGATCAACTGGTGTTCGACGGCCGCCGGAGCCCGTCGTTTCCCACGCTCCGGCCCGGGCTCGCCGAGCGGACCGTCGTCGTGGCCGGCGTGAGCAAGACCTACTCCATGACCGGCTGGCGGATTGGCTGGACGATCTGCCCGGAACCGCTGGCCAAGGCGATCGGCAACCTCCAGAGCCAGGAGACGAGCAACCCCTGCAGCGTCAGCCAGCACGCCGCCATCGCCGCGCTCACCGGTCCGCAGGAGTGCGTGACCGAGATGCGGGCGGCCTTCCAGAAGCGGCGCGACCTGGTGGCCGGTCGCCTGGCGGCCATGCCGGGCGTGCGGCTGCCCGACATCGGCGGGGCCTTCTACGCGTTCTTCGACATCGCTCCGGCTCTGGAGCGGTCGCGGAGCCGCGGCATCGCCACGAGCCTGCAGTGGTGCGAGGCGCTCCTGGAGCAGGAGCATGTGGCGCTCGTCGCCGGCAGCGCCTTCGGTGCCGAGGGGCACGTGCGGATGTCGTTCGCCGCGGCGGAGGAAAAGCTCGCCGCCGGCCTCGATCGCATCGCCCGGTTCTTGGCGTGAGCGGGGTGCGCGGCGCAGTCGGCATCGTGCTGGCCGGCGGCCGGTCGAGCCGGCTGCCAGCTGCGGACGTGCCGGCCGGCGGCAAGGCGGCCCTGGAACTCGTCGGCCGGACGTTCCTCGAGCGGATCGTCGCCACCGTGGCCGCCGAGGTGGACCATGTGATCGTCGTGGCGGCGCCCGGGCAGCTCGTGCCGCCGCTGTCCGTCGCGGCGGAGATCGTCCGCGACAGCGCGCCGGGTGCCGGCCCGCTCGCCGGCCTCCGCGATGCGCTGGCCGGGGCGTCGCGCCGCCGCCCGGAGATCCGCACGGCCTTCGTCTGCGCCTGCGACGTGCCGCTGCTGCGTCGGGCGGTGGTGCGGCTGCTCGTCGGCCGCGGCTTGGCCGGGACGGCGGACTGGGTGGTGCCGGAAGCCGACGGCCATCCGCAGGTGCTCCTCTCGGCGGTCGCCCCGGCTCTCCTGCCGCGGATCGAGGCCTACCTGGCCACCGGCCGGCGTGATCTCCGCGGCCTGCTCGCGGCGCTCGAGGCTGAAGCGCCGCGGCGTGTCGAGCGGGTGACTACTGCGGAAATCGCCGCCCTCGATCCGACCGGTGACTCGATGCTCGACGTCGACACACCGACGGACTTCGCCCGGCTGTTGCGCCGTGGAATCCCGCCTTCTGCCCCGTGAGCGGGGATTCCTATACTCCGCCTCATATGGCGCGGAGACATTCCCGATACCCGGGCGGGGGGCGACGCGGCCGCTGGGCCGTGTTCTCGCTGGCGACCCTCGCGGTCATGGCCGGTGCGGCCTGGATCGCGCCGCGTGTGATCGTCCTCACGAGCCTGCGGGATCGGCCCCTGGAGGCGGCGCTGGCGGGCATCGACGGCAGCGTGACGAGCACCGGGGCGACCTGGGGCTGGCTCGGCGGCATCGAGTATCGTGACATCCTCCTCCGTGACCGTGAGGGCCGGGCACTGGTCGCCGTGCCGCGGCTGGTCATCGACCGGGGCCTGGTGGCCTTGGCCCTCGAGCCCCGCAACCTGGGCACGGTGCGACTCATCGGCGCCGAGGCGGTGATCGACGTCCGCGCCGGCGGCAGTTCGCTCGAGGACGTGCTCGCACCTTGGCTGGCGACGGCCGACGCGGCCACGGCGGCGTTCGAGATCGAGGTCGTTGACGCCGCGGTCGAGTTGCGCGACTTGGCTCACGGAGATGCTTGGCGGCTGACGGAACTCTGCGCGGCAGGCACGGTGGCGCCCGCCGCGCCGCCCGCATCCTGGACGGTGGCCGGCCGCGTGCGACATGCGGTCGCCGCCCCGGCCGGCGCGTCCGCCACATCCCCGGCTTCGCGCGCCGCGAGCACGGGGGAGCGGCTCGATCGGACGATGATCGCGGCGCGGGCCACCGCGGTGCTCGCCCGCGACGGTGGGTTCTCGCTGTCGGCCCCGGCCGGCGATCCCGGGGTGCGCACGATGACCGTGGCCACGCACCGCCTGCCGCTGGGAGTCTCGGCGGTGTTGGCCACCCGGTTTGGCGGCGCGTGGGTCGCGGACGGCCTCGCCGACGTGCGGCTCGACGCCATGTTCGCCGCCGCCCGGGCACGGCTGACGGGCTCGGTGTCGGCGCAGGATCTGGCCCTGTGTCGCGCCGCCACGCTCGCCGAGGTCGTGGCGATCGACCGTGTGGAAGCGCCGCTCGACTGTGCGCTCGAGGACGGGCGGCTCGTGGTGCGGACGCTGGCCTTGAAAAGCCCGCTGTTTCAGGCCGAGGCCTCCGGTCGGATCCGGCTCCCGACGGGTGGCTCGTGGGACTGGGGCGAGGGACTCATCGACGAGGATTTTGCGATCGCGGCCGACATCGATCTGGCGGCGGCCTCCCGGGCGATTCCGGGAGGCATGGCGGTGCGGCCCGATGTCCGGGTCACGGACGGCCGCCTGCAACTGGCCGCGGCATCCCATGCCGACGGCGACGACCGTGTGCTCGAGGTGCGGCTGACATCCCGGGATCTGGCCGCGGTGCAGAGTGTGGTCGCTCCCGAAGGCGCGGATCCTGGCCAGCGACTGCTGCGTTGGAACGAGCCGTTCACGGCCTTCCTCCGCGGCCGTCGTGGCCCCGGTGAGGGCCTGCGGATCGAGGACGCGCGGATCGCGTCCCAGGCCGTCGAGGTCTCGGCGGCGGGCGATGCCCGAGCGGCCACCATCCAATGGACGCTCGATCTCGACGATCTGGTCGGTGAGATCACGGAAGTGTTCGATCTCGGCGGCGCGTCGCTGGCCGGCGCGTCACGCGGTCGGATCGACGTGGCGCGGGCCGATCCCGCCGGGCCGGCCACGGTGAAGGTGTCGGCGAGCATCACCGATTTCGAGCTGACGGCCCCCGGCAGGCCCGCCTGGAAAGACGCCGAGATCACGCTCGCCGGCGAGGCCGTGGGTCGGCTGGTGGCCGGCGCGGCGCTCGTGGAACAAGCCCATGCGGTGCTCGCGGCGGGGGGCGATCGGCTGGAGGCGACGCTCAACGGCAACGCGATCGTCGGTTTCGACGGCGGCGCATGGCTGCGGGCCGGCGCCGATGCCCAGGCGATCGCGGCGGACTGCTCGCTCGCCGGCGACCTCGGCAGCTGGCAGCCGCGCTGGGCCGGGCTCTGGCCGGCGCTGGCGACCAGCGGCACATGGTCGGGTGCGGTGAAGGCCGCGGCGGCCCTGGCCGCGCGGGGCGCGGCCTGGCAGATCACCCGGGCCGGGGTCGAGATCGAGAAGCTCGCGATTCGCATGGCCGATCGCCGCATCGACGAGCCCCGGGTCGTGGCGACGGCGGCCGGGCTCGTGCACCCCGCGACCGGTGCGATCGAGGTGTCGTCAGGCGAGGTGCTCACCACCACGCTCTCGGTGCGCACCGGCGGCTTGGCATGGACGCCGCCACCGACGGGCAACGCGATCGCCCTCACCACGCTGGTCGATCGGGTGCGGGGCAAGGCCCAGTGGCGGGCGCACGCCGGTCGCCTCGAGCGCTGGCTCGCGCCGGCCGAGACGGCCGAGCGGTGGCCGGTCACCGGAGAAGTGGCGGGTACCGTGGAGGTGGCCGATGTCGGCGGCGGCGCGAACCTGCTGGTGGAGGCCACCGGCACGCAGCTCTCCATCGGCCGCACGCCCGATGCCGCCGGCCGCGCGGGCGGACTGCCGCAGCCGGTGTGGAGCGAGCCCCGGGTGCGGATGGTGTTCGAGGTCACGCGGCCGGCGGCGACGGAGGTCGTGCGGATCGATCGGCTGGGACTCGAGTCGTCCACCGTCGCCATTTCGGCGCGCGGCGGCGTGCAGGATTGGTCGGGGCGGCGGCTGCTCGAACTGGACGGGACGGCCGCCTACGACTGGGCGCAGGTGTCGCGGTTGCTCACACCGTGGACCGGGGGCCGGCTGCGGGTGAGCGGCGCGGGCGCGCGGCCCTTCGCCTTCCGCGGTCCCTTGGCCCGGCCGGCGGCGATCGAGCCGGCCGTCGCCCCGGCGGCCGAGATCGGCACCGTGCCGCTGCCGGAGCAGTGGCTCTCCGCCGCGCGGGGCGCCGTCGATGCCGGCGACCGCACGGCCCGCGTGGCCCGACCGGTGAAGACGCTGCAGCCCACGGAGCCGCCGTTGACGACGCTCGCGCGTGGCGTCGCCATCGACACGACCGCGGCCTGGACGGCGGCCGAGTGCGACGGGTTCGTGCTCGGTGCCGGCGAGATGCCGCTGCGGCTCTTCGAGGGGCAGCTCGCCTGCGGGCCCTTCGACATCCCCGCCGCCGGCGGGCGTCTCCGCGGCGCGCCCTGGATCCGGCTGGCGCATCCGACCGAGTTGATCGTGCCGCAGGGCCGGGTCGTCGAGCGGGTGACGCTCTCCGGACCGCTGTGTGACCGCTGGGCCGGCTGGCTGTCGCCGCTCTTGGGCCACGCGACGCACACGCGGGGCGTCGTGACCGTCGATACGACCGGCGCGCGGCTGCCGCTCGGCGATCCGTTCGCCGGCGAAGCAGCCGCGCGGGTCGTCTTCGAGGACCTGGAAGTCACGCCGGCGGCGGCGGTGCAGCCGCTGGTGGGCCTGGTGGCGAAGCTGCAGGCGGCCGTCGATCCGCGGTTCGCCGTCGGTGACAAGGTCGTTCTCCTGCGGGTCCGCCCCGATCCGGTCACCGTCCGCCTCGCCGAGCGGCGGCTGTGGCACGAGGGGCTGGTGATGGACGCCGGTCAGGTGGTCGTCCGTTCGCGGGGCAGTGTGGCGGCCGACGGGACGCTGGCAATGGTGGTGGAGGTGGCGCTGCGTGGCGACATCGCCGGCCAGACGCCCATCATCGCCCAGCTCCTGCGGACGCCGCTGGCGATCCCGCTCAAGGGCACCGTGCAGCAACCGCAGTTCGACGCCCGGGCGATCGACGTGCTCCTCGGCCGGATCGTGGAGAACACGGCGCAGGCGGTGATCCAGGACGGCGTGGTGCGCGGGCTGGAGTCGCTGGAAACGCTGTTTGGCAACCCGCCGTCCGCACCCGCGCCGCAGCCCCCTGCCCCGCCGCCGCTGACGTTTCCCGGTGCGCGGTGAGGATTGCCCCGTGCGGCGTGGTCCGCGGTCGGGGTTGCCCGTGCCCTCTCGCCGGACGTTCGCCTCCGCCCTCCGGGCTTCGGCTCTCTCGGAGGCGTCTGCGCTCCGCCATCCATGGCTCCGCTGGCCGCCTACGCCGGCTCC
>JBIKND010000264.1:0-3794 GCA_044358905.1 Pirellulales bacterium
CGGGACATGCGGTGGCTCCGGGCGGGGTGCGATGACTGTGGCCGACAACGTAGCGGCCCGGCGTGTGGCCTGCCAGGGAACCCTGCCGCCGTGGCGAACGGAGAGGCCTTATCGTTCGCGTGCCGGTGCGGATCTGTCTTCCAGAGCGGCGACACGGGCCGCCGCCCGTGGCCAGCACGTCGCCGGTCGACTCGGATCCAGTGGTTTGGTCGACGCCGGAGCTTGCGGCAGGGTTGCCCATACCCGCGACACTACCGGCCGCCAACGGTGCCGCAAGGACGTCTGCTAGCCGACTGCCGAGGCGGTGGCGTAGGACCCGAGGATGACGACCCGCTTGCACCGCTTCTCCAGGGCGGCGATCGCGCGGCGCACCCGGAGGTCGTCGCGGTGACCCTCGAGCTCGACGAAGAAGATGTAGCCCCGCTCCGTGCCGGGCAGCGGGAACGACTCGATCCAGGTGAGGTTGAGCTTCTGCTTCTTCGGGATCGAGAGCGCGTCGGCCAGGCCGCCCGGGCGGTGCTCGATCTCGAACATGATGGCCGTTTTGTCCTTGCCGGTGCGTTTGGCGTCGGCGTGGCCGATGACGGCGAAGCGGGTCGTGTTGCCAGCCACGTCCTCGATCTTCTCCGCCAACACGTCGAGGCCGTAGTGGACGCCGGCCTGGCGGCTGGCGATCGCGGCGGCGTGCGGTTTCTTGGCGGCCGTCTCGGCGGCCACGCTGGTGCTCGTCACCTCCACGAGCCGGGCCGCCGGCAGGTGCCGGGCCAGCCAGTTGCGGCATTGCGACAGCGCCTGGGGCCGGCTGTAGACCTCCTCGATCGCGGACCGGTCGCAGGCGGCCAGCAGGGTGTGGTGGATGCGGAGCGGCACCTCCGCGCAGATCTTGACGGGCAGCCGCGAGAAGTTGTCCAGCGTGTCGGCGATCCGACCGTCGGTGGAGTTTTCCAGGGGCACGACGCCGTAGTGGGAGTGGCCCGCATGCACCTCCTCGAAGGCGGCCGAGATGCTCGCGACCGGCACGAACTCGACCGAACTGCCGAAGCGGTGGAGGGCGGCGAGGTGGCTGTAGGTCCAGGCCGGACCGAGGTGGGCGACCCGCAGCGGCTGCTCGATGGCTCGCGACCCGGAGATGAGTTCGCGGTAGACGGCCTTCAGGCTGTCGGCCGAGAGCGGGCCTTCGTTGGTCGCGGTGACCCGCTCGAGGACCATTTCCTCACGGGACGGATCGTAGGTTTCCTGGCCCGACGACTTCTTGATATGGCCGATCTGGCGGGCCACCTCGGCCCGCGCGTTCATCAGCCCCACCAGCTCGCGGTCGATGCGATCGATCTGCGCGCGGAGGGCGGCGAGTCCCGTGGGCTTGCCGGAGTCGGTGCTCGGGGGAACGCGGGGGCTTTTCGCCATGGGAACAAGGGCCGGGCCAAACAGCGGGACGGCCAAAATGGCAGCCCCTCTGCGCGGCCGGAAAGCGATCTTCAACTCTACCCTGCAGAACCGCGGCGTAAATACAGGCAAACAGGCTGCTGGCCGCGGTCCGGAAACGGCTGGCACGGACTTTGCATCTTCGGGACGGCGACTCGCGACGGGCCAAAAATGACGTTCGGTCCCGGCCACGGGCCGCCACCGCGACGACCGAGAGGAAACCAGCAATCATGGCAACGAAGCAGGGCGAAAAGATCATCGGCATCGACCTCGGCACGACGAACTCCGTCGTCGCGGTGATGGAGGGCAAGGAGCCGAAGGTGATCGCGAACAAGGAGGGCAATCGCCTCACGCCGAGCGTGGTCGCCTTCAACGACAAGGGCGAGACGCTCGTGGGCGATATCGCCCGCCGGCAGGCCGTCACCAACCCGAAGCGCACGATCTACTCGATCAAGCGGTTCATGGGCCGCCGGCACAACGAAGTGGCCTCCGAGGAGAAGATCGTTCCCTACGAGGTCATGGGCGGGCCCGACGACTATGTCAAGGTGCGCGCCGGCGACAAAGAGTTCACGCCGCCGGAAATTTCGGCGAAGGTGCTCCGCTCGCTCAAAGAGGCCGCCGAGGCCTACCTCGGCCACAAGGTCAACAAGGCGGTGATCACCGTCCCGGCCTACTTCAACGACGCCCAGCGTCAGGCCACCAAGGACGCCGGCCAGATCGCCGGCCTCGAGGTGATGCGGATCGTCAACGAGCCGACTGCGGCGGCCCTCGCCTACGGCCTGGAGAAGAAGAAGGACGAGAAGATCGTCGTGTTCGATCTCGGTGGCGGCACGTTCGACGTGTCGGTGCTCGACGTTTCGAAGGACGGCGTGTTCCAGGTGGTGAGCACCAACGGTGACACGCACCTCGGTGGCGACGACTTCGACCAGACGTTGATCAACCACGTCGCCGACCAGTTTCAGCGGGAGCAGGGGATCGACCTCCGCAAGGACCCGATGGCGATGCAGCGGCTCCAAGAGGCCTGCGAGAAGGCGAAGAAGGAGTTGTCGAGCGCCCAGAGCAGCGACATCAACCTGCCGTTCATCACGGCCGACGCCACGGGGCCGAAGCACCTGCAGATGGCGATCACGCGGGCGCAGTTCGAGCAGATGTGCGACGGGCTCGTGGAGCGGTGCCGTGGCCCCGTGCTTCAGGCCCTGAAGGACGCCAAGCTCGACCCGAAGGACATCGACGAGGTGGTGCTGGTCGGCGGCTCGACCCGGATTCCGAAGGTTCAGGAGCTCGTCAAGAAGCTGTTCAGCAAGGAGCCCCACAAGGGCGTGAACCCCGACGAGGTCGTGGCGTTGGGCGCGGCGATCCAGGGGGGCGTGCTCGGTGGCGACGTGCAGGAGGTGCTCCTGCTCGACGTCACGCCGCTCAGCTTGGGCATCGAGACCGAAGGCGGCATCTTCACGAAACTCGTCGAGCGGAACACGACGATTCCGACCGAGCGGAAGCAGGTGTTCAGCACGGCCGCCGACAGTCAGACGGCCGTGACGGTGAGCGTGTTTCAGGGCGAGCGGCCCATGGCCCGCGACAACCGGCTGCTCGGGCAGTTCAACCTGGAAGGCATTCCGCCAGCGCCCCGCGGCACGCCGCAGATCGAGGTCAAGTTCGACATCGACGCCAACGGCATCCTGTCGGTGAGCGCCAAGGATCTCGGCTCCAACAAGGAGCAGACGGTTCGCATCGAGCAGTCGAGCGGACTGAACGAGAGCGAGATCGAGCGGATGCGGAAGGACGCCGAGAGCCACGCCGAGGAGGACAAGCGGAAGTACCGCCTGGCCGAAGCCCGCAACAAGGCGGAGGCGCTCTGCTTCCAGACCGAGAAGCTGATCAAGGAGAACGACGCCAAGCTCTCCGCGTCGGACAAGGCCCCGCTCGAAGCGGCGGTGGCCAAGGCGCGCGAGATGAGCAAGGGCGAGGACGTGGACGCGATCACCTCGGCGCACGACGCGCTCGAGCAGGCGGCCCACGCCCTGTCGAAGGTGCTCTACGAGGCATCGGCGACAGCCCAGCGCGGGGGCACCGCCCCCGAGGCCGGCGCCGCCCAGGCGGGCAAGGGGCCCGATGACACGATCGACGCCGAGTTCGAAGTCAAAGGATAACGCGAAACGGGCCATCCATGGCCCCGTTTCGCTTGGTCGGGCAGAGGGAACGCCGAGGGTTCCCTCCGCCGACGGCGTCGCTTCCGGCGACGCCATGGTGAATTCAGCAGCGAGAGGGAAGGCGAGGGGGTCGGCGAACGCTCGACGAGCGTGTGGCCGCCGCGGCCACAGCGAGGAGACTTTTGCCGCCCCCTAGCCGGCGTCGTGCCAACCCGGGTTGATAAG
>JBIKND010000099.1:0-13723 GCA_044358905.1 Pirellulales bacterium
GCGGCCTGACGATCGGCCGACAGGGCACGCAGCAGCAGGCCGTCCTCGGCAGCATGATCGAGGGCGTGCTGGCGATCGACGCCCGGCAGCGGGTGCTGGGGATCAACCGGGCGGCCGCCGACCTGCTTGACGTCGATCTCGAGCGAATCATCGGCCGCCCGCTGCAGGAGGTGATTCGCAATCCCGACCTGCGCCGGTTCGCCCTGCTGGCGATCGACTGCCGGGAACCGGTCGAGGACGATCTCGTGATCCACGGGGTGCGCGATCGCACCATCCGCCTCCGCGGCACGGCCCTGCGCGACACTTCCGGCGATGGAGGCGCGGTGATCGTGCTCAACGACGTCACCGACGTGCAGCGGCTGGAAAACGTCCGTCGTGACTTCGTCGCCAACGTGTCACACGAGCTCAAGACACCCGTCGCCTCGATCAAGGGTTTCGTGGAAACGCTCCTCGACGGCGCGGCGGACGACCCGGTCGACAACCGCCGCTTCCTGGAGATCGTCGCCCGGCAGGCGGACCGGCTGGCGGCGATCATCGAGGATCTCCTCGCGCTGTCGCGGATCGAGCAGCGGGAAGGGGCCGGCACGCTGCCGGTCGAGCCGTGGCCGCTCCTGACGATCCTCACGACCGCGGCCGAGGACTGCCGGCCGCGGGCGGCCGACCGGTCGATCCGCCTCGTCGTCGACTGCCCGCCCGACCTCGCCGCCACCGTGAACGGCCCGCTCCTCGAACAGGCGATCATCAACCTCGTCGACAACGCCATCAAGTACAGCGAACCGGGCAAGTCGGTATGGCTGGCGGCCGCCCGCGACCAAAGCACGACGATTCGCATCCGCGACGAGGGCTGCGGGATCGCGGCCGAGCACCTGCCGCGGCTCTTCGAGCGGTTCTACCGGGTGGACAAGGCCCGCAGCCGCCAGCAGGGTGGCACCGGCCTGGGCCTGGCGATCGTCAAGCACATCGTGCAGGCCCACGGCGGCACGGTGTCGGTGGAGAGCACGCCGGGCGTCGGCACGACCTTCACGCTCCGCCTCACCGACGCCTGATCCAGTGCTTGCTGTCCATGGACAACGCCCCCGTGGCCTTTGGCCACTTGATCGACCGCAGGAAACGCCAAGGGTTTCCCGGGTCGATCGCCATCGCATCCTGCTAGCCCGCGTCGAGTTGGGTGGCGACCCGAGCCGCGATCGCAGCCGCGTCCTGGTCTCCCGCCGCGACGTACGACACCCGGACCCGCGGGTTGCGGGCGACGAACTCCGCGTGCAGCCCGCGAACCAGGCCGGGAATCGCCGCGTCGCTCGCCAGATACGGCGTGTCGTCGGGGCGGGCCGGCTCGGCTTCCGCCCCACCCACGAACACGATCGCGCCGCCGTCGGGCTGGTGCGTCATCACCGCACCGGCCTCCTGAGCGACGACGAAGCCGCCGGTCACGTTGACCTCGAAGTGTGTCCGCAGATCGGCCACCGTCACTTCGTCGAGCGGCGTCGGCACGCGGCGGCGGGAGCACAACACGACGACGTCGAGCCGGCCGAAGTGATCGACCACCCTGTGCACCAGGGCCCGGACCGCGCCCTCCTCGCGGAGATCGGCCGTCACGGCGAGACTGCGACCGCCGATCGCGGCGGCCAGTTCCCGGGCGGCGGGCAGCGCCGCATGGCAGTGCACCGCCACGTCGCAACCGCGGGCGGCGACCGCCGCCACGACGGCCCGCCCGATCCGCCCCGTACCGCCGATCACCAAGGCGGTGCGGCCAGCAGGGCCGGCCCCGAGCATGTGCGGTGCAGACTCCATGCCGGCCCCGCCGCTATTCCACCGCCGCGGGCGTGCGGGCGTGGAAGTCGAGGATCTGCTGCCACGCCTCGGCCGGCGTCTCGGCGTAGGTGAACAGGTCGAGGTGATGGTCGGCGATCACGCCACAGTCGGCGAGGTGCTGGAAGTCGACGACCTTCGACCAATACTCGCGGCCGTAGAGAATGATCGGCACCGGCTGCATGCGATGCGTCTGCCGGAGCGTGAGCGTCTCGAACATCTCGTCGAGCGTGCCGAAGCCGCCGGGGAACAGCACCACCGCCGCGGCCCGGAGGATGAAGTGGAACTTCCGAAGGGCGAAATACTTGAACTGGAAGCAGAGCTCGGGCGTGATGAACGGGTTGGGCTGCTGCTCGGCAGGCAGCTTGATGTTCAGGCCGATCGACTTGCAGCCCACGTCGAAGGCGCCGCGATTGGCGGCCTCCATGATTCCCGGCCCGCCGCCGGTGACGACGACGTAGTCCCGCTTGTCGTCGCACTGGTTGTCGATCGACACGATGCGGGCGAACTCCCGGGCGTCGTCGTAGTAGCGGCAGAAATCGAGCAGCCGGGTGCTGCGTTCGATCTCCCGATTCAGGCGCCGATTGCCGGGCGCGGCCTGGGCGGCCCGACGGGCCTCGAATAACCGCCGCTCGGCCGCTGGGCGCTCCACGATCTGCGTGCCGCCGAAGACGATCACCGTCGACTCGATGTTGTCGGCCTGCAGGGCCAGTTCCGGTTTCCCGAGCTCGAGCAGCATCCGCACGCCCCGCATCTCGACCCGCTGCAGCAGGGCCGGATCCTCCTGCGCGAGGCTGTAGCTCGGCGAACTCAGGATCCGCTCCATGTTCTCGGCGACGAGTGCCACGTCGTTCCCGAGCACGGTGTCGGGCAGGAGGCTGCACGCCTTCGCCGCGGCCGGATTGGAAGCACGGTCCGCCTTCGCCTTCTTCGCCATCGATCACTCCTTGTTGCTATGTCGCTCCAGGCCGGATGCCGTCAGGATTCCAGTTCGAAGGTATCGCCGATTGCCGGCACCTGCACCTGCCAGCCCCGCCGCTCCGCCAGAAAGGCGGCCATGCCCTGGGCCGCCGGGGGTTCGCCGTGGACGAGAAACGTCCGCCGCGGCGCCGGCATGGCGCCCAGCCAGCGGTCGATCTCGCGGCGGTCGGCGTGGCCCGAAAGCGCGTCGACCCGCCGCACCGCTGCCTTCACGGGGATCTCGCGGCCGTGAATCTTGAGGAACCGCGCGCCGTCGATCAGGGCCCGGCCGCGGGTGCCGATCGCCTGGAAGCCGGCCACGAGCACGGTGGTTCGCGGGTCGGGGAGCCGGCGGGCGAGGTGATGGAGAATCCGGCCACCATTCATCATACCGCTCGATGCGATCACGATGCCCGGACCTTCGTGGGCGTTGATCGCCTTGGATTCCGCGGCGTTTTTCGCCATTCGCACGAACGGGCTGGCGAGCGACTCGGCCACGCCCTGCATCTTCGCCTCGCTGAAATCGTGCTCCCCGCCGTGTTTGCGAAACACTTCCATCGCATCGACCGCCATCGGCGAATCGACCCACACCGGCACCTCCGGCAGGCGGCCGGCCGCCATCAGCGTCCGCAGCAGGTAGACCAACTGCTGGGCCCGGCCGATGGCGAACGAGGCCACGAGCATCATGCCGCCACGGGCGATCGCCTCCTTGGTGGCCGCCTCGAGCTCGTCGAGCGGCCGGCTCGGCGTGTGGTCGCGGTCTCCGTAGGTGCTTTCGCAGACCAGGTAATCGCAGGCCGGGGGCGCGACGGGATCCTTGTAGAGCGGCGCGTCGAAGCGGCCCACGTCGCCGGAGAACACGACGCGGTGGGGCGCCGTGCGGCCCGGCGCATCGGCCGCCACCTCCATCTCCAGAAACGAGCTGCCGAGCATGTGCCCCGCCTCGTGGAAGCGGCAGCGGAAGCCGGCGGCGGGCTCGAACCACTCCTCGCGCGGCACGGCCTGGAGGAGCCGCAGCGCTTGGTCGACGTCGCGCTCCTCGTAGAGCGGCAGCGCCGGCCGGTGCTTCGCGTAGCCCTTGCGGTTGGCGTACAGGGCGTCCTCCGCCTGGCACTTGGCGGAGTCGTAGAGGAGGATGCCGAGGAGATCGACCGTCGCAGGCGACGTCCAGATCCGACCCCGGAAGCCGTCCCGAGCCAGCCGCGGCAGCCAGCCCGAGTGGTCGATGTGGCCGTGGGTGAGCACGACGGCGTCGATCGAATCGGGAGGCACGGGAAACCGTTCCCAGTTCCGCTCCCGCAGTTCCTTCTCTCCCTGGAACAGGCCGCAGTCGACGAGCAACCGCCGACCACCCGTCTCCACGAGGTGCCGCGAGCCCGAGACGACGCCCGCGGCCCCCAGGAATCTCAGTCGTGCCATCTGCGTGCTCCTCCTGCCGTCGCGGCCGTTCACCGTGATCCCGCACGCGGCGCCGCGTCCCGCGTGACACCCCCCACGAGCACCGCGCCGTCCTCGAGGGCGAGCGACTCGAGCCAGTGGCTCGTCGCACCGGCGTCGTGGGTCGAGGGAATGTAGACCACAAGCACCGTGCGGCCGTCCAGCCGGCGCCGTTCGGTGGCCATGCCGAGGGCGTCGATGCGCCGCGCGATCTCGTGGGTCACCGGCCCGCGGGGCAGCGGCAGCCCGCCGAGGCGGACATCGGTGACGACGATGCCGAGCTGGTTCACGTCGCGCAGCACGACCTCGAGATCGAGCGAGGCCACACTCCCGAGCGTCGCACCGCCGACCCGCGCGCCGACCCGCAATCGCCGCGGCCCGATCGCCACCCGGGGGCTCGACATGCCCGGTGGCAGCAGCTTCGCATGATTGCGCTGCAGATCCGTGGCCAGCCAGGCGTTGACCTCCGCCTCCGCGATGGCCGCTCCCCAGGGGCCGGACCGCACGAAGTCGGCGTGCAGGGCCGAGATCTTCGTCACCAGCCGCCGCCCCAGGGCCGACTGCCCAGGCGGCGGCTCCCCGTCGAGAGCCGCCGCTATCCGACTCCGGTAGAACGCGGGCTCGTGCCGCAGCAGCCCGCCGGCCACCGCGACGGCACAGGCCAACGCCGCCCCACCGCACAGCCCGAACCGCCGCAGCCGCCGGCGGGAGGGTGGCTGCGACGGCTCGCCGATCGTCCGCTCAGGTCTGTTGCCGCCGGTCTCTGCCACGCATCAACCCACGAACCCGAACAGCCGCGGGATCGGCAGTTCCGCCGTAGGCTCGAGCGCAACGGCGCCGAGGCTTTCCGCATCGAGCTCGTCCCGCAGCACCCGCACGTTCGCCGGCGCCTCGATCCCGATCCGCACCTTGTCGCCACTGACGCGGACCACGGTCACGACCACCGAGTCCCCGACCCGAATCCGTTCGTTCTGTTTCCGGGAAAGCACCAGCATCGAAAGCCTCCGTTCCTGATGGATGATAGGGTGTGGAATGAATGTAGCGGGGAAACTGTACATATGTCAACGTGAGCGCCGCGGGCTTCGTCGCGAGCACGCACCGTCGGCCCGGCCGCCCCCGAGCGACCGCCCCCCTCCCGTCGCCGCCTCCTCGAGCGGCCCGTGCGTCGCGAGACGACGGATTGGGAAAGCTTTGAGCCAAGGGAAACATCGTCCGGTCAGGAAGACTTTCTTGCCGCCGCGCGAAGCGGCGCGGGAAGCGCCTGTTATGCCGGTCGCACGGCATCGGCGCGGACGAGTGCGGCTCCGCGCCGCGTGACAGGGGGTTCACGATCCCGGGAAACATCGCCCGTTCGCACTAGCAGACTGTGGAACAAGTCTGCCCGCGCAGGATGCGTAGGCCATCGATCCAGGAAACCCTTGGCGTTTCCTGCGGTCGATCAAGTGGGCTCGCCTGGCCGGCCGCTTCGCGGCCAGTGGGTCATGGATGACTTTTTCCACGTAAAGTCAGTGCTTCGCTGCGGCCGGCTCCGCGCCATCGGCGACGAAGGCGGCAACGTCGACCGCCGTGGCCGAAGCCACGTGCGCCTCGGCTTCTTCGATCCGGGCGACGTCACCGGCGAGCAGTCGCGGATGCGACTTGTGAACGCACTTCAGGCGGCTCGGCCGGCCGGCGACCAGCGCCAGCTTCGGGTCGATCTCCAGCGACACCTCGGCGGGTATCGCGCCGGCGGCCTCGATCCGCCGGTTGAGAGCCAGCCGCGGGAAGGGAGGAATGCCGCCCGGTTGCAGGAGCGCCTTGAGGAGGATCGCCGTGTCGGCGAATCGCCGATAGGTGGCGGCCGCCTCGTTCGATGGCGCCGCACCGTAGGCCACGGCATAGCGGACCCGCGGACCGACCAGTTCCAGCGCGTCTTCCTTCTCGGTGATGCCGTCGCCAAAGTCGGGGCCACCGGCCCAGCGCACGAGCCGATCGTCGGCGCTCCGCGCCCACTTCGCCAGCGACACGCTCAGCCGTTCCAGGCGGATCGTCTCCACCGTCGTCTTCACGTCGCGGTGCGGGTCGATCACGACCACCCGCTCCCGGGCCGGGTCGTGGAGCACGATCTCGGCGAGCCGCATGCCGCCGTCGTCATCCCCGTTCGGTGCCGACAGCTCCAGGAAATCCCACGCCACGCCCTCGCGAAAGAGCGTGAGGCTACGGGCCACCGGTTCGGCGGCACCGTCGGCGAACAGCTCGCTCTCGACGCGCAGTTCGAAGGCACGGGCGTCGCCGTCGGCCGGCGCCGCGGAGACGGCGGCGGCCGCCAGCGCGACGATGATCGGCGCCCGGACGAGGGACATGAAAACGGCACGCGACGGCATGGCTATGGCCTCCCGGAGGGGCGGGGAGGGTAGCAGAAGGGGCCGGCGGTCCCAAGATGGCCTTGCGGCCGTCTGCAGCCCGGAAACCGGGTTCATTCCGGCATGCCGTCGCGTTCTGCAGCCGGGCGGCCGGGCACGCGCAGCGCCTGGACGACGAGCCACAGCCCCCCCAGGAACCAGGCCGTCACCAGCCCCACCGCGATCCGATCGAACATCAGCACAGCTGCTTCTCCGGCATGATCCACGTGCCGCAACCGTAGGCCACGATCGACTGCCAGCGGCGCCGGACGCGCCGGCGGCGACTGCGGCGTCCGCCCCGGCCGGCGTCACGATCGTCATCGCCGTCGCAAGCCAACCCCCGAGGCCTCGGGCGGCCGGATTCGACGATGCCCTGCGGGGGTCTGGTATCCTCCCGGCTCGCGAGGAGCGCTTCATGGCCCAGGGCCGCACCGATTTCCGCACGGCTGCCAGCCTGGTGAACGCGGCGTGCGTCGCCGTCGCGGCCCACCTCGCAGCCGCCGCCGACCCGTGGCCCCAGTGGCGCGGGCCGGATGGCCAGGGACACGCCGTCGAGGCACACGACCTGCCCGTCACTTGGAGCGAGCAGGAACACGTCCGCTGGAAGACCCCGCTGCCGGGCCGTGGCTGGTCGTCCCCGGTCATCGGCGGCGGGATGGCGTGGATGACCACGGCCGTGGAGCAGCCCGTCGGCGCCGAGGAGCGGAAGCGGCGACTGGAGGACAACACCGGCCACCAGCCGCTCAACGTCTCGGGGCCGGTGAGCCTCCGGGCCCTCGGCGTGGACATGCAGTCGGGACGGCTCGTCCACGACGTCGAACTCTTCAGCGTGGCCGATCCGCAGCCGATCCACGCCCTCAACTCCTATGCCTCGCCGTCTCCGGTGCTCGCCGGCGACCGGCTCTACTGCCACTTCGGCGACTTCGGCACGGCCTGTCTCGACACCGAGACCGCGCGGGTCGTGTGGACGAGCCGTGAACTGCGACTCAACCACGAGAATGGACCGAGCAGCACGCCCGTGCTCTGGAAAGACCGGCTTATCGTCCACGTCGACGGCAGCGACACGCAGTCGATCGCCGCTTTCGACGCCGCGACCGGCACGATCGCCTGGCAGACGCCCCGCAGCGGCACGCTCCGCGACGATCCCCAGCTCAAGAAGGCCTACGGCACGCCACTGGTCCTGTCGCTCGGGGGCCGCGACGTCGTGGTCTCACCCGCCGCCGACTGGATCTACGGTTACGACCCCGCGACGGGGAAGGAACTGTGGAAGCGGGCCTACGGCGAGCTCGGGTTCTCGATCGTGCCACGGCCCGTCTTCGCCCACGGCCTGCTCTTCATGAGCACGAGTTTCATGCAGCCGGAATTGTTGGCGTTGCGGCTCGGCGACGGCACGGCGGCGCCCGAGATCGCGTGGCGCGAAAAGAAGGCCGTGACCACGATGCCCTCGCCCTTGGTCGTCAGCGACGAACTCTACATGGTCAGCGACAAGGGCATCGCCACGTGCCTCGACGCGCGGACGGGCCAGTCCGTGTGGGCCGAGCGGCTGGCGGGCAACTTCTCGTCGTCGCCATTGTTCGCCGACGGCCGGATCTACGTCGGCAGCCGGGAGGGCAAGACGTACGTCCTCCGGCCCGGCCGACAGGCCGAGGTGCTCGCCACCAACGAGCTCGACGGCGCCATCTTCGCCACACCGGCGGCGGTCGGGCGGGCGCTCTTCCTGCGAACCGAACACGCTCTCTACCGGATCGAGAAGCCCGGGCCGCGGGCCTCCGGCCCACCGGTGCCAGGCATGCCGACCGGCGAGGTGCTGGCCTTCGAGTTCGCCGCGAGCACGATCTTTCCCGGCACCGTCCGCGAGGTGCAGGTCTATGTGCCGGCCCAGTACGATGGCCGCACCCCCGCCTGCGTGCACGTCAACCAGGACGGCATCCATTTCAATGCCCCGCAGGTCTTCGATCGGCTGATCCACGAGGGGCGGATGCCGGTGACGATCGGCGTATTCGTGAAGCCCGGCCGCGTGCCGGCTGCCCGCGAAGGGGCCCTCGATCGCTTCAACCGCAGCTTCGAGTACGACGGCCTCGGCCCCGACTACGCCCGGTTCCTGCTCGACGAACTCCTGCCCGCGGTCGAGAAGCTCTCGACCGCCGACGGCCGGCGGATCGTGCTCTCGAAGCACGGCAACGACCGCTCGATCGGCGGCATCTCCAGCGGCGCGATCGCCGCCTTCACCGCCGCCTGGGAGCGGCCCGACGCGTTTTCGCGGGTCTTCAGTGGGATCGGCACCTACGTCGGCCTGCGCGGCGGCCACGCCTACGCCACGCTCGTCCGCCAGGTCGAGCCGAAACCGCTCCGCATCTTCCTCGAGGACGGCTCGAACGACTTGAACATCTACGCCGGCGACTGGTGGATGGCGAACCAGGCACTCGAGCGCAGCCTGTCGTTCGCCGGCTACGAGGTGCGACACGCCTGGAGCGAAGGCAAGCACGACAGCACCCGGCCGACGGAGGTGTTTCCCGAGGCGATGGAGTGGCTGTGGAGCGACTGGCCGAAGCCCGTCGCGAAGGGGCAGGGAAGCCCGCAACTGCAGGAGATTCTCCTCCCGGGTGAGGACTGGCGGCTCGTCGGCGAGGGCTACCGGTTCACCGAGGGCCCGGCGGCCAACGCCCGGGGCGAGGTGTTCTTCAACGACGTCGGCGCCGGCAAAACGTACCGCCTGACACCCGACTGGAAGCCCGAGGTCTGGCTCGACGATTCACACAAGGGCGACGGCCAGGCCTTCGCACCGGACGGCCGGCTCGTGGCCGCCAGCGCCGCCGACCAGGCGCTGCTCGCGTGGGATGCGGAGAAGCGGCCGACAGTCCTTGCGAAGGGCTGGCGGGGCAACGATGTCGTGGTCACGGCGGCCGGCCGCATCTACGCGACCGAACCCGGCTGGGACGGCAAGACGCCGAGCCGTATCCACTGTATCGACGCCGCCGGCACCGACACGGTGGTGGACGAGGGGCTGAAGTTCTCCAACGGGCTGTGCCTCTCCCCCGACCAGACGCTGCTCTACGTGGCCGACTCCCGCAGCCACTGGGTGTGGAGCTTCACGATCCAGGCCGACGGATCGCTCACCAACAAGCAGCGATATTTCCACCTCCACGTGCCCGACACGGCCGACGACGCCGGCGCCGACGGGATGCGGGTCGATCGCGACGGGCGGCTGTGGGTGGCGACGCGGATGGGGATTCAGGTCTGCGACCAGCTCGGCCGCGTCAACTGCATCATCCCCACGCCCAACGGGAAGTGCGCCAACCTCTGCTTCGGCGGTCCGGAGTTCGACCATCTCATCGCCGCCTGTGGCGACAAGGTCTTCGTCCGCAAGGTGAAGCCGCGGGGCGCGGCGAACTTCCTGCCGCCGGTCACGCCGGCGAAGCCGAAACTCTGACGGGCCGCACCCGCCAGGAACCGACCGTGGTGAGCGACGCTCGAGACAGGATCTGCATGGCGATGGGCACGACACGACGCTCGTTTCTTGGCGCGGCGGCCGCGCTCGCGGCCGGCCTCGCAGCGGCCCCCGCGACCGCCGCCGTGCGGCGCCGTGGGATCGCGCTGGGCTACGACAACTTCGCCGTGCGGGCCATGAAGTGGAACGCCCGGCAGCTGGTCGATCACGCCGTCGAACTCGGCTGCGACTCGGTGTTCATCACCGACTTCGGCCCCTTCGCAGGCCGGCACGACGACGCGGCCCTCGGCGAAATCCGCCGCTATGCAACCGACCGCGGTGTGGCCATCGCGATCGGCTCGTGGAGCATCTGCCCGACGTCCACGACGTTCAAAAAGGATTGGGGCACGGCCGAGGAGCATCTGGCGCTCGGCATCCGCATGGCCAAGGCCCTCGGCTCGCAGGCCTGCCGCGTGATCCTCGGCAGCCACGCCGACCGGCTCACGCCCGGCGGCATCGCTGCCCGGATCGCCGACACCGTCGCGGTGCTGCGGGCCGTGAAGTCGCGAGCCATCGACGCCGGCGTGAAGATCGCGGTCGAGAACCATGCCGGTGACATGCAGTCGCGGGAACTCCTGCGGCTGGTGGAGGAGGCGGGGCCGGAGTTCGTGGGCGTGAACTTCGACTCGGGCAACGCCTGCTGGACGCTCGAGGATCCGGTGGCCGCCCTCGACCGGCTGGCGCCGTTCGTCGTTACGACGAGCCTCCGCGACACGATGCTCTGGGAGACGCCGGAGGGTGTCGCTGCCCAGTGGACCGCGATGGGCGAGGGCTGCACGGATCTCCCCGCCTTCTTCGACCTGTTCGAGAAACGCTGCCCGGGCGTGACGGTGCACATCGAGACGATCTCCGGCTTCGCCAAGCCGTTTTCGATCTACGAGCCGGCGTTCTGGCGGGCCTATCCCGACGCCCGCGCGGAGGACTTCGCGGGCTTCCTCGCACTGGCCAGGCAGGGGCGGCCAATCGATCCCTACCGGCCGCCGGCGGCCGGCGACGCGGCGGCGGCCGAGCGCCGATATCAGCTCGACGAGCTCGCCCGCAGCATCCGCCACTGCCGCGACGTCCTCGGCCTGGGAACGCGGGCCTAGTCCACCCTAGGCGAGCCGGCCATGGCTCCGGGTTTGTGGCCGTGCTAGACTGGTGGGCTTCCGGGGTCGGCCCCGACTTGCCCAGCCATCGCCTCGCAGGAAACGCGACATGCCCATGTCAGAGTCTCGCCAGCATCATGCCGCGGGTGCTCCCGACAGGACGACGCCGCGCGGACAGACCGCGGCGCTCGGCAGTCTCGCCGCCGTGGCGGCCTGGTCCGCCGCGTCGCGGGCGGCGGCGGCGCCGGTGCTTTCCTCCACCGTGGTGAACGTGCCCATCACCAACGGGGCGACGATCGACATCGATGGCAGCGGCGTCGCTGACTTCGCGTTCTTTTTCAACAACACGCAGGTTCTGCGGATTGTGGGGATCAACGGTGCCTCGAATGCCTCGACGGCATCGTCGACGCTCGATGGCTTCAATCAGTTCTACTACTCCCAGGTTCTTGCCGGCGGGTCCCAGGTCGATAGCAGCCTCACGTTCCTGACATCCACGGCGCTGGCGGAGAACAGTTTCTCAACCTCCCCGGCGGCTCTCGGTTCGTTTGCCACCGGTGTCCGCCTCACCGGAACCGACTCGCTCGTCCACTACGGCTGGCTGCAGTTCAGCTTCCCGACCAACATCACCCCGTGGAACGGCTCGCTCACCGTCGCCGCCGGCTGGGAAACCACGCCGAACACCCCGATCACGGTGGTCCCGGAGCCGGCCGCGGTGATCCTTGGAGGACTCGGCGTCGTTGCCTGCCTCGGCGGTCGGCTGCTCCGAAATCGGCTTCGGCGGCGAAAGGAGTCCGCCCCCGCGTGACGCTGTCTGCGTGCGGCCCCCGATCGTGGACAAACGGCATGACGCCGCTGCAGCAACTCGTCCATCTGGCGCGCTCGCAGGACATGGCCTGGCACGCCGGCCAGGAGCCCCTGACCGCTTCGCTCCTGCGACCCGCCCTTCCCGGCATCCTCGACACGCTGGGCCGACTGCGGCGGGAGACCGATGCCTGGATCGCCCGATCCGCCGCGCCGCCGTCGTATCCCGTCGGGTTCTGTGCCGTGATCCGGGACCGTGTCTTCGACCGCCTTCTGCGACATCCCGCGGCGCACCGCCTGACGGCCGCGGGGCTCGTACTCAAGAAAGTCTTCGTGATCCTCAAGGATCGCTACTTCCAGAACGCCATGCAGTTCGGGAACCTCTACATCGATGTCGCCAACGACACGGTGGACCCGTCGAAGCCGTGGCTGGAGTGGATGGACGTCCGGGACGTGCCGTTCGAGAACGTCGGCGAACTCCCTACCCTGATCCGCATCGCCGAGTCGTACCACCGCTGCCGCGCGTTTCCGAACCTGCACTTTCCGCTACTCGCCCCGGTGGTCCCTCTGCTCTCCGTGGCCGAAGACGGCCGGCTCGGGCTCCTGCACTTTCAGGACGGGGGGTTTCTCAAGGATCTCGGCGGCGGGTTGCCGCAACTCCGCAACTGGCTCGCAGGCCCCGCTCGCCACCTGCCGCCGCTCCCGGCGTCGTACGCCGCCCGGCTGCGCCAGGCCTGTGGCACGAACGACTTCGCCGCCTTTCCGTTCGAGTATCGCCCCTGCTCGTTCGCCGACGTCGCCGCGCAGGCCGACGACTATGCGGCGGCCTACGCCACCCCAGATCGGCACGCGGCCGTTCTCGGCGTCCTCGACCTGGTGCCCGGCGCCGTCCGCACGCTCCACGCGATGGACCTTCGCTGAGTTCAGCCTTCGGTTGACCGGCCGATGCTGCTTGGGTGAAACTGCCCGCCGAGAAGGGCCCGCCGGCATTCACGTTCCCAAACTAAAGATCGGCTGCCGCAGGAGTTGCGTGTTCAGGTGCACTGGATCTATCTGGCGATCGCGATCGTGGCCGAGGTGGTGGGCACGAGTTTTTTGAAGGCGTCCGCGGGCTTCACGAAGCCGCTGCCGAGCCTGGCCGTCGTGGTGGGCTACGGCCTGGCCTTCTTCTTCCTCTCGCGCACGCTCGACACGCTTCCCGTGGGGGTCGCCTATGCGGTCTGGTCGGGCGCGGGCGTGACGCTCGTGGCGGCGATCGGCTGGCTGTTCATGGGCCAGAAGCTCGACGCCGCGGCGATCCTCGGCATGGGGCTGATCGTGGCCGGCGTGGTCGTCTTGAACCTGTTCTCGAAATCCGCGGCCCACTGACCACGCCCGTCACGGCCCGCCGAACGCCTGCCCGAGCAGTTTGACGCTCGCCACCGCGAGCACGGCCGCCATCAGCAGCCGCAGCATCGGCACCGGCAGGCGAAACGCGCCAAGCTGGGAACCGACGAGGCCGCCGAGGGCCGCCACGGCCACGACCGGCAGGCTGACCGGCGGCAGCCTGCCGCCGGCGGCGATCCCACCCGCCAGGCCGGCCAGCGAGTTGACGAGGATGAAGGGCGCCGTCACGCCGGCCACCTGTTTCACCGGCGCCGCGTGCAGCGCGAGCAGCACCGGCGTGAGGAACACGCCGCCCCCCACGCCCGTCAGTCCCGAGAGCAGGCCGATCCCGCCGCCGAGCGCGGCCAACATCGGCGGCGGCAGCGGTCGCGCGG
>JBIKND010000008.1:0-42251 GCA_044358905.1 Pirellulales bacterium
GTCGACGTGCAGCTGGATGTGGGTCTCGTCCTCGAACTGGGTGATCTCCCGCCGCTTGCGGTTGTTGATCCAGGTCGCCACCTCGTCGTGCACCGTGACGTTGAGCCGGGCCACGTCGTCGCGGGTCGCCGACAGCTGGAGCGTCCGCATGACCTCGATCGCCATGCTCTCGGCCGTCTTCACCGTGCCCGTGCCGCTGCACGTCGGGCAGTCGCGGAAGATGCTCTTCCGCAGCGAGGGCCGGATCCGCTGCCGGGTCATCTCGATCAGGCCGAAGGGGCTCGTCCGCAGGATCTTCGTCCGCGCCCGGTCGCGCTTCATGGCGTCGTGCAGCGCCTTCTCGACCCCGCGGCGATACTTCTCCTTCCGCATGTCGATGAAGTCGTTGACGATCACGCCGCCGAGGTCGCGGAGCCGCAGCTGCCGGGCGATCTCCTTGGCCGCGATCAGGTTCATCTGGTAGGCGTTCTCCTCGGCGCTCTTCTCCGTGCGGAAGGAGCCCGAGTTGACGTCGATCGCCACCAGGGCCTCGGTCTGGTCGATGACGATCGACCCGCCTCCCTTGAGCGGCACCTTCCGCTGGTACATCTTCCCGATCTCTTCCTCCAGGCCGTAGCGGTGGAAGAGCGGCTCCTTGCCCTCGTAGAGCTGCAGCCGATCGGCGTAGGCGGGCATCACGAGCTCGAGAAACTCCCGGGCCCGCTCGTAGGCCGCCTGGTCGTCGATCAGGATCCGCCCCACGTCGGCCGTGAACATGTCACGGATCGTGCGGATGATCATGTCGCTCTCCTGGTAGATGTCGATCGGCGCGGAGTACTTCCGCATCCGCCGCACGATGCTCTTCCAGAGATTGAGCAGGTAGGCCATGTCGCGGGCCATCTCCGACTTCGTTCGCTCGGTGCCGGCGGTGCGGACCACGAAGCCCACGCCCTTCGGCGGCTGGAGGTCGAGCATGATGTCGCGGAGGATGCGGCGGTCGCGCTCGTCGTCGATCTTCTTGGAGATGCCCACGCGGCCCAGCGGCGGCATGAGCACGAGGTAGCGGCCGGGGATCGAGATGTAGGTGGAGAGCGTCGGCCCCTTGGTGCCGAAGCCCTCCTTGATCACCTGCACGAGCACCTCGTCGCCACGGCGGAGGATGTCCTGGATCGGCGGCTTGACCCGCGGCCGGTCGCCGATCCGCGGCTTGCGCCGGGTCGCCGTGCGGCCGCCCCCGTCGGCATCGGCCGTCTCGCCGCCCCGGGCGGCCGTCTCGCCGCCGCGGACGGGAGGCTCCACGTCGAACGCCTTGTCGGGGTCGAGCCCGCCCTGGCGGTAGTACTGCGGCTCCACGTCGCTGATGTGGAGGAAGCCGTTGCGGCCGACGCCGAAGTCGACGAACGCGGCCTGGATCGAGGGCTCGATGTTGACGATCCGCCCCTTGTAGATGTTGCCCACGAGGTTGTCCTGGCTGGTCCGCTCGACGTAGAGCTCCTCCAGCAGCCCGTCCTCCATGATCGCGATCCGGCACTCCTCCGGCTGCGAAACGTTGATCAGCATTTCCTGTTTCATCCGTATCATCCCTTTCCTGGTTTCGGGCCGCGCTAGGCGACCGTCTGGGCGAGCAGGCGACGCATCTGGTCGCGCAGGTAGGCCTTCACCTCCCGCGCGCCGTCCATCGCCAGCGCCTTCTCGGCGATCACGCGGCAGTCGGCGACCGAAACGCTTCGGCACACCTGCTTCACCTCCGGGATGGCGCTGGCCGGCACGCTGAGCTGCCGCAGCCCCAATCCCAGAAGCAGCTGCGTGAACATCACGCTGCCGCTCATCTGACCGCACACATTGGCCGGCACGCCGGCCTCCCGCGCCACGTCCAGCGAGCGGCGCAACAGCCGCAGGACCGCCGGATCGCAGGCGTTGTACAGTTCCGCAACCTCCTTGTTGCCCCGGTCGACCGCCAGCGTGTACTGGATCAGGTCGTTGGTGCCGATGGAGACGAAATCCACCTCCTTGATGAACACGTCGAGCATCATCACGGCGGCCGGCGTCTCCACCATCATCCCCACCGGCATCTTCGGGTTGAACGCGATGCCGTGCTCGGCGAGGTCCTCCATCACGTCGGCGAGCACCATCCGCGCCTGCCGCAATTCCACGATCGTGGAGATCAGCGGAAACATCACGCGCACGTCGCCGATGGCACTGGCCCGGAGGACGGCCCGCAGCTGGGTGCGGAAGATCGGCAGCTGCCGCAGCGAGAGGCGGATGCTCCGCAGACCGAGGCAGGGATTCCGCTCCTCCTCCGGCCGCGTCTCGGTGAGCATCTTGTCGGCTCCGAGATCGAGCGTGCGGATCACCACGGGCCGGCCGCCCATCGCCTCGACCACCGAGCGATACGCCGCGAAGTGATCCTCCTCGGTCGGCTCGCGCTTGCTCGTGAGATAGAGAAACTCCGTGCGATACAGGCCGATGCCGTCGCACCCGCGGGCCAGGCATTGCTCGGCCTCGTCGGGAAACTCGATGTTGCCGGTGATCTGCACGCGGACGCCGTCGGTCGTCTCGGCGGGCAGGTCACGGAGCTCGCCGAGCCGCGCGGCGACGCTCTTGGCGGCCTCGAGCTCCTGCCGGTAGCGGGCGATCGTCTCCTCATCGGGCTGGAGGATCACCACCCCCTGGTTGCCGTCGAGGATCACCGGCTCGCCGCCGGAGACGTCGGCCAGGAACGGCCCGATGCCGACCACGGCCGGGATCTCCAGCCCCTCGGCCACGATCGCCGTGTGGCTCCCGGGACCGCCGAGTTCGGTGGCGAAGCCCTTCACGAGCCGGCGGTCGAGGTTGGCCGTCTCGCTGGGGGTGAGGTTGTGGGCCAGCACGACGACCGGCTGGGAGATCGAGGCCAGAGTCTCGCGGCGCTGGCCGAGGAGCGCCCGCAGCAGGCTCTTCTCCACGTCGTAGATGTCGTGGGCCCGTTGGGCGATGTGGTTGTCGAGGTTCTGAAACGCCTTGGCATAACGCCGGAGCGTGCGGCTCACGGCATACTCCGGCCACCAGTTGCGGTCGCGGACGGCGCTGGTCAGCTCCTGCTGCAGCCGCTCGTCGTGCAGCATCGCCAGGTGGGCCTCGAAGATGGCCGCGTACTGGTCGCCCAGTTCGGAGCGGATCGCGTCGCGGTTCCGCTCGATCTCGCTGGTCGCCTCGGCGACGGCGGCGGCCAACCGGGCCAACTCCGTGTCGACGGCGCTCCGCTCCACGAACCGCCGCGGGATCCGGAACCCCTCGGCGTCGAGGACGAGCGCCTCGCCGATCGTGACGCCGGGCGAGACGGCGATTCCCTGGAGTTTCAGCATGGCGGGCGCCTTCCGTCCGCAGGCTGCGACGGCCGGCCGGGAGATCGCGACGACCGATGCCGCGACCGGCGAGCCGGTGCGGCAGATGCGTGCGATGCGAATCCCGGGGCCCGCGCCAGACGGCGGGAAGCGGCTCCTCGTGTTGTGTCGTCGTTCATCGACCGCCGCGATCGGGGGCCGTGGTCGGCCCCTGCCCGATCACCGTCGGTCAGGATTCCTGATCGTCTTGTTCGTTGAACCTGCGCTCGAAGAGGCTGCCGATGGCCTCGAGCGCCTGTCGCGCGTCGGGACCGGTCGCCTCCACCACCAGCCGCGTGCCCGCCTCGGCGGCGAGCGTCAGCACCTCGAGGATGCTCTTGCCGTCCGCCCGCTGGGCTTCGGCCACCAGTTCGATCCGTGACTGCCACTTCCGCGCCTCGCGGGCGAGCATGTCGGCCGGCCGGGCGTGCAGACCCTGGCTGTTGGCGACCACCACCTCCCGCGACAGCGTCTCTTGGCTCACGGCTTCTTGACTCATCGCTTCCTCACGACGCCACGCCGTGACTATCGGCTTCTTCCAGCAACGCCTGGATCTCGACCGGCCCCTTGGCCGCCTTGAGCATCTTGCAAAACCCATCGTCGCGGAGCTGCCGCGAGATGTTTTCCAGCGCCCGCAGGTGGTCGCCGGGCCGGTCCGGCGGCGACACCAGCAGGAAAAACAGGTGCACGGGCTCGCCGTCGAGGCTCTCGAACTCGATCCCCTCGGGGCTCACCGCCACCGTGCCCACCAGACGGCTGACGCTCGGATGCTTCGTGTGGGGCACGGCCACGCCCCGGCCGATCCCGGTGCTGCCGAGATCCTCGCGCTTCATGATCGCCTTGACGATGCTCTCCAGGTCGCCGGCGGCGATCCGCCCCGCTTCGACGAGGGCCTGCGCCATCTCGCGGATCACGCCCTCCTTGGTGGAGGCCGCGACGCGCGAACGAATCGCATCGGTGGCGACAAAATCGGAGAACTTCATGCTGCGTGCCGTTTTCCGCGGAGGTGCGTGTCGGTGGTGAAGGTCAGGCGTGGCGGTGCGACTGCACGTGCTTGTGGTCGCGGACCTTTTCCTTGTGCTTGCGGAGCTGCTGCTCCATCTTCTGCACCGCGCCGTCCACGCCCCGCCACAACTGAGCCGCGTGCTCGTGGCTGACGAGGTCGTGGAAGTGCTCCGCCTTGGCGATGATCTCCACGACCGGCAAGGCGGCGTTGTGCAGATCGACGGTCACGTCCAGGGCGGTGAGCCGGTCGAAATACCGTTTCAGCCGCGAGACTTTGGAGGCGATCTTCGACTGCGAGGCGGGGCTGAGGCTGCCGTGTCGGGCGGAAACGTTGATCTGCACGCTGGGAAACCCCCTCAGTGCTGGGCAGTGGTGTGCTGCGAGGTGCGAAGCATGGTGAAGCGGCCCCCGGCCGGCAGGCTGGGACCGGCAGGACCCGGACCTGAGGCCCGTAATCCTGCCTCCGCAGCATATCACCCGCCCGCAGCCAGCCACAAACCTCGGGCGTATTCGCCGCGTTCGGGCGCGGAATCACCGTGGCCCACCACCCGCGGGTCGACGGATGCGGCCGTCGGTGAGCTGCTTGCGCCACCAGGCGACGCTCTCGCGGCGGAGTTCCTGCGAGCGATCGGGGCGATAACGGGCGCGGTCGGCCTCGGTGGGCTGTACCGCTTCGAGCAACCCGCGAATCGCGAACCGGCGGGTCACGAGTTCGGGCGCGTCGAGGGCCGCGACGAGCCGGGCGTCGCCGCCGTCCGCGAGCATGGCGTCGTCGAAGCCGCGGGCGATGGCAAACAGCTCCGCCCCCTTGCCGGCCGGTCCGCGTGCCTCGAACGCCTGCCCCAACCGGGCCGCCGCATTGGCCCCCCGGGCGAGCGCCAGCGGCACGGTCATGTCGACCAGCCGGCTCCACTGGCGGTCCTCCAACTTGCGGGCCACCGACTCGGCCGAGAGCAACGCCACGAGTTCGTCGTAGTCGCCCAACAGCGCGAGCGTGGCGACCGCGGCGACGCGGTTCTCCGCCCGCCGGTCGTCGGTGAGTTCCCGCAGCCCCTTCTCAATCGGGTCGGCGCCCGCCTTGGTACCGAGCGTGTCGGCGGCCGCCTGCTCGAGCCGATCCGGCCGCGCCGGCCCGGCGAGCCACTCGGGAAGTTCACGCCGGGCCTGCACGGCGACGCCGCCGGGATCGAGGCTGTCCCAGGCGAGCCGGCTGTCCTTCTCCAGCGCCCCCTGCGCCGCGATGCCCTGCAGCGGCTGCACGGCTTCGGTGCCGTCGGCCTGCGACTGTCGCCAGGCGATGTCCGAACTGGTCGTGGCGACCACGGCCCTCACCCGCGCCGGCGTCGTCGCGGGGTCGGCGCCGGCCGCATGCTCGAGCGTCACCTCCACGCCCAACGGCGCCCGCAGGCCGTCGGTCACGACCCCCACCAAGCCCCCGGCCGTGATGCCCAGCCGCGCCTCGGCCGCGCTCGAGCGCACGATGGCACGACCAAAGACGACCTCCAGCCGCGGCGCGCCGTCGGCGTCGTGCGTGAGCGTCGCCCGCGTGTTGGGCTCGAGGCGGATCGCGACGCCACCGACGCTCACTTCGGGGCGGCAGAACGGCGGCGCGATCAGATCTTCCCGCGGGGCGAGCGGACTGTTCTGCGGCAACGCGGCCCAGCCCGAGTGGCCGTGCACGGCCGGCTCCGCCGCGGCCTTGTGGAGCAGCAGCGCCGCGCCGCTGACGAATCCCGCGTCGTCGTCCAGCGCGTCGGTGGCCGCGGGCGGCGGGTCACCGGCGAGCGGCGCAGC
The DNA here is from genome assembly GCA_044358905.1 of Pirellulales bacterium. Classification (GTDB taxonomy): domain Bacteria; phylum Planctomycetota; class Planctomycetia; order Pirellulales; family UBA1268; genus QWPN01. The sequence goes on from JBIKND010000008.1 coordinate 6,141, forward strand.
AGGGGCGGGGCGTTCGACCGACGGCGTCGGCGCGGCGATCGCCAGCGCGTCGCCCTGCGGCACCCGCGGTGGCTCGACGAGCGGGGCCGGTGGCACCGCAGCGATCGCGGCGTCTGCGGCGGGCATTTCTTCCCGCGGCGTGGCCGGCGCCGGATTCGTGTCAGCGGCATCAGCCACCGTGGGCTCCGGTTCGACCGGGCCCGCCAGCGCGGCGGGTGGTGCGGCCGCTGCGGGCGGCGCCACCGCGACCTCATCCACGGGCGAAGTGACCGGGGCCGCGACCGGCGCGGCAGGCGGCTGAGGCGCCGCAGCGTCTGCCTCCTCCCCGACGGCGGCCGGCGGCACCGCGGGCCGGGCGGCGAGCTTGCGGCCCCGATCCCGACCCAACGACCACACCAGAAACCCGCCCAAGGCCGCCAGGAGCAGCACGGCCACCAGCGCCGAAAGCCACGCGGCCATGGGTGCCCGCCGGCGCGGGCCGCTCGCCGTCCGCGGCCCCACGATGGGCGGGCTGCCGAGCACCGTGTCGCACGGCTCGCCGTTGCCACCGGCCACGAGCGCCGCCCGCAATCTACGGGCCAGGGACACGGCGGCCTCGTGTTCCACATCACCATGGGGCGCCTGGATCTGGTGGCGGATCGCCTCCAGCAGCCGTCGGCGGTCGGCCGGATCGAGCGGTCCGGCCACGTCCGGATCCCGGGCGATCTCGGCGAGCATGCCGTGGCAGGCCGCCACTTCCGCCAGGTGCACATCCGACTCGATGCAGATCCGCTCCAAGGTCTCCAACCGGTCGGCGGGCAGCGTGTTGTCGAGGTATTCCGCGACGGAGTTGGCGTCGTCGGCGATCCCGCGGCCATCGGGACGCGGCGCGGCCAGCACGGGCCGCTCGACCACGTCGCGGATCCGCGCGATCAGTTGCGGGGCGACCGGGCTGGCCGCGACCTTTTCCCCGAGCGACTGCTGCTCGCCCGGCGGCAGGATGCTGTCGAGCCAGGCCAGGAGGGTGCGGAGGGTCAAGCGCATGGTCGAGGCTCCGGGACGGTGCGGGGCGGTGCGGGGCGGTGCGTGCCGCCCCTCACCTGAAAGAGTGGCGCCGGCGGCGATTTTTCGTGCAGAGGGGCCAAAAAAGCATGGGCTATGAGAATCGCAGCGTCCATGCAGTGAACGGAGGCCAAGCCCAACAAGCCCCGGGCGGAAGCCCGGGGACTCCGGGGTGTTGGGCGCGACCGTTCTGCATTCGGGGCGGGACGTCTCGGAACCCGGAGTCCCCCGGCTTCCGCCGGGGGCTTCAATCAAAATGAAGGAGATGCCGTGCCGAACAACATTGCCCGGAGGGCTGGAGAGAACGTCCGGAGGCGTGGTCGGGGCACTCCCGCCCCACGGAAGACTTCGGTGTGAAAAAATCGGGTCCTCATGGTCCCGGGGCGTGCGACCCTTTCGGGGCCGGATGCCGTAGAAAGAGCAGCGCTGTCGGGGCGGCAGACCGGATTGGGCGGCGGCGGCAGGCGGGCTAAACTTTCCTGACTGTGCCCCGTCCGGTGCGGATCGGTAATCCGGCCCGACAGCCGCGCAGGAGCCTGCACTGCCATGACCGCCGAGACCGCCTTCCCCCGGGTGCGTCGCCAGATGATCCTCCGCCACGCCGCCGGCTACGTGGAACTGGGCGAGTTGCTCGCGGACGGCGAGGGCCCCGTGCCCCCCTCCGCCCGCCGCTTGCTGCAGCGCGCCTTGGACACCCTCGCGGAACTTCCGGCCGAGGCCCGCAGCCATCCCGACGCCAGCCTTCTGGAAGGCGAGGCCCTCCGGGCCCTGGGAGAGTGGGAGCGTGCGCTCGCCCCGCTCACCCGGGCCGCGGAGGGTGCGACCGGCCGGCTCGAGGCCTGGCTCGGCCTGGGCTGGTGCCTGAAGCGGCTGGACCGGCTCGATGAGGCGATCCGCATGCTCGAGCGCGGGCGGGATGCGTCGCCGCGACAGGCGATCGTGCTGTACAACCTCGCCTGTTACCACTCGCTGGCGGGCGATGTGCCGGCCGCGATTGAGAACCTCACCCAGGCCATCGCCATCGACGACCGCTACCGCGACCTGACCGGGACCGAACGCGACTTCGACCCGATCCGCACCGATCCTCGGTTCCAGGCCGCGACCCACGTGACCGTCTGACGTCGCGATTCCGTCGCCCGACCGCCCTGCCGGACATCCCCCGCATGACCAGTCCGGCGCTTCAGGAAGTGATCGCCCTCTTGGCGGCACCCGCGGCGGGCAATCCGGCGCAGTACCTCTTCGAGCGGGCGATCGAGACGGCCGGTCTCGACTGGCGCTTCCTCACGTTCGAGGTGCCGCCGGAGCGGCTCGCAGAGGCGCTCGCCGGAATAGCAGCCCTCGGCCTCCGCGGCGGCCTGCTCGGCGGAGCATTGCCGGTCGCCGCCCTCCCTCTGGTGGCCACGACCAGCCCTGCCGCCGCGTTTTCCGGCGCCGTCAGTCTCGTGACCCCCGACGACGCCGGCGGGATGGCCGGCCACATGACCGAGGGCCGCGGCATCGTGGAGGCGCTGCGCGGCCACATCGAGCCCGCGGGCTGCCGGGCGGTCGTGCTCGGCGCCGGCCCGGCGGGCCGCGCGGCGGCGCTCGAACTGGCGCTGGCCGGCATCGCGGGTATCTCCGTCGGCGATCCTGACGCCGCGCGGGCCGACGCCCTCGTCGAGGCGCTCGCGGGCCTGGCCACGGCGGCCGCCACGCGGCTCGACTGGAACGCCACGCTCGAACTGCCCGCCGAGACGGCGATCGTCGTCCACACGCTCGACGCCGCCGCGGGCGACGTCCGGCTCACCGGCTTGCGGCCCGATCTCGTGCTCGCGGAGCACGGCCTCGCCGCCCAGCCGACCACGCTCGCCGCGCAGGCGGCGGCCGCTGGCGCCTGCGTCGTGGACGGCATCGAGGTACACGCCACCCGCACGGCGATCGACTTTCACGCCCTCACAGGCCACGAAGCCGACACGGAGATGCTCCGCGAGGCGCTCGACGAGTTCATGAGCGCGTGAGCGGCCGCGGCACCGGGCCCACGTCGTCGCTACCAGCACGGTCCTGAACGCGATCGTCGCCGTTGCCGGGCATGGCCCACTCGAGCGCCATGGGCCGCAGGCTCCAGTAAGCAGCGGGCTCGAACCGCGCCGCCTCAGCACCACGGATGGTGGCGGCCGTCACGTCGCACAGCCACGCACACGCCGCCGCCGCGTCGATCCGCCACACGCACGCCAGCAACACGGCTCCCGCCAGGGCCGCGAACGAGAGCCGGGGGACGCCGCGTGGCCGGACGGTCTGGAGCGGCGCGGCCGCGTGGATCTCCGGCCCCACGGGCAGGGCGTCGTACCAATCCCGCGCCAGGGCATCGACCCGCCGGAAGCCGGCGGCGATCCGCTGCGCGGCGGGATCGCGCCGCACCTCGCGGTCCACGGCGCGGGCCGCGGCCGGGTCGAGTTCGCCCGACAGCCAGCCGCTGATCCGCGCGATCCGGTCGTCGTCAGTGGCGCTCATGGATGCCTCGCTTCGTCGGCCACCAGCGACCCGAGGCTCACGCGGAGCGCGCGGCGGGCGTGATGGATGGCGTTGTTGACCTGCGCGAACGACAGCCCGAGGGCCTCCGCGGTGTCGTCGTAGCTCACACCCTCGCAGACGGCGAGCAGGAAGCAGGCTCGCTCGCGGTCGGGCAGCGCCGCCACGGCCGCCGCCACCTGCGCGGCCGTCTCGCTCCGCTCCAATGGCACCGAGGCCGGCGCCGCGACGCGGGGCGGCAGCGCGGCGATCCGGCGGCGCTCGGCCGTCCGGCTGCGGCGGAGATCGAGGCACGCCCGGGCCACGGTCTTCACGAGATAGGGGCCGAAGAGCGTGCGGAGCGGATAGCGGTCGCGGGCCGCGTAGAGCCGCCGCAGCCCCTCCTGCACCATGTCCTCGGCGAGGTGGCGGTCGTGGAGGAAGCCGATCGCGAACCGCAGCGCCCCCGCGCGGTGCTCGACCGCCAGGGCGTCGAACTCGTCGCGGGCGAGCGGCTCGCGGCCCGCGGCTGCCTGCTCAGGCGTGCGGCGTTCGTCTTGCACGGTGCCCATGCGTCACGTCTCCGCCGATGATGGCCGCGGCCGGAGCCGGCCGCGAGTCACCCCATCAGCCTATCATCGACCCGCGTCACCATTCCAAACTCTTCGGAATCTCGCCGTCGGCCCGGTGCCCGAGCTGCCGCAGTACGTCGGGGTCGATGTCGGCCGTCAACTGCTTGATCGCGCCGTCGGCCATGCCCGCGACGGCGATGGATCCGGCATGAAAACTGCCGAGGCCGCCGACGAAGAGTGGGTCGGCGACCTTCGCTGCAAGCGCGGCTGGATCCACGTTGACCCCGTACCCATACGCGAAAGCCATGACCGACGACGTGTTCCGCAGTGTGGACCGCGTGCCGGAAGCCCAACCGAGGTCATCGCGGGCACCATACAGATCCTCCGGTCGCCGCGGCGGCGACACCCTCTCGGCGATGAGCAACGTGCGGGAACTGCCGTCCTCGATGTCCTTGAACCGCACGGCGCTATCGAGAAACAGCATGCCGTGGTTGTCGGCCGCGATCGGGGCCTCGACGTCGTGGTGGCAGCCGGCGTAGTTCGATACCGCCACCTTCCGCTCGCGGGGCTCGTCGCCCGCGGCGACGGGGACCGGCCAGGTCTCGGTGTTGTTCGCGCTGGACGACGGGCAGATGAGCGTGGGGATCACGGTCGCCACCACGGGCGCGTTGCCGGCTGCGTAGGCACCATCGGCGTCCTTGAAGTGCGCGGCAAGGGCTTTTTCCTCGAGATACGGCAGGATGCGAACGATCCAGCTGACGTGTTTTCCTTCGGGCCGGCTTTTGATGGGGCCGGCGGCATCGGTCACGCCGGCGGGAAACGTTTCCCGGTGGAACTCGTAGTTGTGCAGCGCGAGGCCGAGCTGGAGGACGTTGTTCGAACACGACGCCCGGCGGGCCGCCTCGCGACAACTCTGCACGGCCGGCAGCAGCAGGCCGATGAGCGTGGCGATGATCGCGATCACCACGAGCAACTCGACGAGCGTGAACGCGGCGGGCCCGGCCCGGCGGGCAGGCCGTGACTCCCGGCGGGGAGCGGGAACGAGGCGGGTCATGGGCTGGTCTCCTTGGTATCGGAAGTGTTGGACGATCGGGACCGAATGAGCGTGTCGCGGGAGCGGCGGATGGCTGCGGGCCCGTCAGGCGGCGTCGCGGCGACGATCCGCACCCGCCAGGCGTCCGCACCGGCCGGCTCGGCCGTCACGACGACCTGCGCGGCGGTCGTGCCGGCGACGTCGGCGGCGGCGAGGTCAAGCGTCTCGGCGGCGGGCTCACCGGTCGCCAGCCGGGCCCTGACGCGGGCCTCGGCGGCGTCGAGCAGGGTTTCCACCTGTCGCAGGGCATGCTCGGCCCGCAGGCCCTTCCGCGCAATCATCGCCCCGCGGACCATAGCCGCCGCGATCATCCCCACGACCGCCAGCGTGGCGAGCGTCACGAACATCACCGACCCGCGCCGGGCCGGCGATGATCCGCCTTCACGCATCCGATCATGGCTCATGGCTGCTCCTCCTCACCACGGCCCGCCACGCCGAGTGCTGCCACGGCCTCGATGTCGATGGGCGGCCCTTCTCCGGGCTCACCGCCGCCCGTACCCATCAGCGTCACGACGCCCGCTTCGCGAGCCGCCTGAAACCGCACCGCCGCGGGAAATGCAAAGGCCTCGCGGGCAACGCGGCCCGCGGGGAGCGTCTCTTCGCGGACGAGGCTGCCGGCGACGGCGCGGTAGACGATCTCGCCCTCCGCGGCCGGCTGCACCCGCAGCACGATCCCATCGGGCAGGCCGTCGGTCGTGCCGGCGACGCCGCGGGCCGTGCGGACGTCCTCGCGGAACCGCCGCGCGAGCACGAGCGCCGTGCGTTCGGCCTGCATCACCCCGCGCGACGCCGCTTCGAGCCTGAGCGACCGGTGCAACAGCGAGCCCGCGACACCCATGATCACCGTCGTGGCCGTGATCGTGAGCAATAGTTCAAAGAGCGTCACGCCGCGGCGGCCGCGCTGGTCACACGCACGGTTCATCGGGCACCTCCCGGCGCGGCCGGCAGCCAGACCGCGAGCGACAGCGGATGCTCGCGGCGGCCCGTCGCATCCCAGGCGAGGTGCAGTACCACGCGGTCGCCGAGCGGCGACGGGCCGCGAGTCGCCGTCAGCCGCGCGCCGGGCAGCCGCCGCGCGGCGACCGCCGACGGGGCGAGGGCGGCAAGCGCCGCGTCGCGATCGTCGGCAGGCAGGGCGACGAGCCGGGCGGCCTGGTTGGCGAGTTCCTCGATCGCGATCCGCTCCTGCCGCGAGTCGGCGAGCAGCCGGCCGTGACGGACGAAAAGCGGCATCGTCGAGGCCATGACCACGGCGAGCAACGCCAGGGCCGCCATCGTCTCCACGGCCGAGAAGCCGTGCCGCGTTGCGGCGGGATTCCCGGGCGCGACGTCTCCGAACGATCGAGTCCGCCTCGCGATGCCGGTCATGGCCTGACTCCCGCGAGTTGCTCGATCCAATCGATGAGCGGCATCAAGATGGCCAGCGCCGTCCAGAACACGAACGCCCCGGCCACGGCGAGCAGCCCGAGCGAGATCGCCCCCTGCCAGGCGGCGCTCCGCCGCCGCAGGGCGTCGCGGCGGCGGGCGGCGATCCGCTCGAGCGTGGCCGGGTCACCGGCCGCGGCGTCGAACTCACGCCCTTCGGCGGCGGTAAGCAGTCCCGCGGCGGCGAGCGTCTTGCCCGCCGACCCATCGATCGCCGCCCGACCGAGCCGCACCGCGAGCCGGCCGTCGGTCTGGCTGGCGGCGAGCGCGGCCGCGGCGGCGTGGAGCGGCTGGCCGGCGGCGGCTGCGACCGCGAGCGTGTCGAGGGCGGCGGCCGTGCGGCGGCGGCGAGTGAACGGGCGGGCGAACTCCCGCCGCACGGCCGGCGAGAAGCGCAGCACGAGCCCGAGCACCGCGAGCGGCACGAGGAGCCACGTGAAGCCCGCCGCCCACGAGCAGGTGTCGATCCAGCGCTGCGTGACCGGAGACAGCGACGCATCGAAATCTTCAACGATCTTCTTGAACTGCGGCGCGAGCTTGGTCACCAGGAAGATCGTGACGAGCAGCGCGAGGATGCTCCACACCGTCGCGAACCGCATGAGGCTTCGGGTGCGCAGCCGGGCCTCGGCCTCGACGCCGGTTTCGGCAGCGAGCGCGACCCGCACGGCGGGCGTGAGCAGCCCGGTCATCCCGCCGAAGCGAACCGCCACGGCATGGTCGTCGCACAGCAGTCCGGGCACGTGGTCGGGCACGCCCGCGACGGAACCGCCGGCCTGGAGATAGCGGGCGGCCTTCGTGAGCCGCCTGCCCTGGCGGCCGCGGCTGTCCTGCGCCCAGGCCTCGAGCATCGCTGACGGAGCCACGTCGAGCGCACGGCAGGCCGCCAGGAGCGCGGCCGCCTGCGCCGACTCGGCGCGGCTCGCCCAGCGGCCGGGCAGGCTTCTCCAGATGGCTCGGGGGGTGGGCAGGCGAAACACGTGGTCTTCCTCGAGAGGTCGATCAACTGACGAACTGGATCACCCGGATCAGCGGCATGAATAGCGCGACGATGTAAAACGCCACGATCACGGCGACGCCCACGTACGCCACGGTCCCGAACACGTTGCCGGCCGTGCCCGTGCCGCCGACGGCCCGCAGCGCATGGCACTCGGCCACGGCATCGAGGAGGCCGCCGGCCACCGGCGGGTCGTAGGCGAGCGCCGCGACCGCGGCGTGCGTCAGCGGCCGCCGTGGCCGGGCCGGGCTCACCGGCGAGACCTGCACCGCCCGCGTGGCGAGTTCGAGCGACTCGTCCTGCGGCACGCCCCCCTCCACGAGCCGGGCGAGATGCCGCGTGAAGGCGGCCGCCACGTTCGCTCCCCGCCGGATCCACCACCGCGCGAGCGCCCAGCCAACGGCCACGAGCAGGCCCGTGAGCACGAGCGGCTTCCAGATCGTTTGCATGAAGTGGGCGATCGCGAGCGCCCACTGGGTACTCGAGGGCAGTTCACTGCCGAAGTCGTCGTAGATCTCCTCGAACATGGGCACGACCAGGAACGAGAAGCCGAAGAGGACGGCCAACGGCAGGCCGACCATGCCGAGCGCGGCGAGCAACATGACCCAGGCCGGCTCCGGGCTGCCGCGCGGCTTGCCGGCCGCCGCGACGATCCGGCCCCAGAGCCGCGGGTCGCCCGCCGGGGTCGAGAACAGCGGAACCCAACAGGCCGGATCGCGAGCCGCGGCCGCGGTGCCGGCGGCCACGTCGCCGCGGGCAAGCGCGTCGGCCATCGCCAGCCACGGCCGGCCCGCGCGCGGGCCCAGTTCGGCCGCGACGGCGCGGATCAAGGCCGCGGCGGAAGCGTGGCGGGCGAGCGCCTCTGTGACGTGCCGGCGGACGAGCGAGTCGGGCATCATGGCGTGCCGCTCCCGGGGCCGACGGGGGGCCGCGTGGCGATCGCGTTCATGAACTCGGCGAGCGGGCCGAACATGGCGACGCCGTAGAGCAGCACGAGGAATCCGGCGGCGATGATGCCGCAGATCGGCAACAGCCACCGCCGCTGGCGGCGACACCGTTCGTCGAGCAGCCAGTAGAAATCAGCGGTCGCCCGCAGGGCCTCGGCTCGCTCGAGCGGATCGGGAACCGACCGGGCAAGCGCGGCCAGCGGCGGGGGGCCGGAGACGGCCCCACAGACCTCACCCACGATCCGCTCCTCGTCCGCCGACGAAAGGCCGGCCGCCGTGGCCGCGGCCCGCACCTCGCAGACCAGCGCCTCGTGACGCCCCGACTGCCGCGGCCGGTTGCGCGTGCGCAACCACGCCGCGGCGGCGGCCGCAAGCGCGACGCAGCCGCCAGCGGCCGGCCAGCCGATCGACCGCACAAACCGCCCGGTGGGTATGCCGCGATCGGCCGCGGCGGGCCCGGCGGGCGACACGATCAATCCCTCGTGCGGGAAACCCGAGCTGCCGAGCCACCAGATGCCGATCGCCGCGAGCAGGCAGACGAGCGCGGGATAGGCGAACGCGGCCCGGGTCTGCCACCGGTCCTGGCGGTCGGCCTCCACGACCCGCTGGAAGGCGTCTTCACAGCCGATCCGTGCGGCGGAATCCATGGCCCGAGCGTCCCGGAGGAGGTCCGTGACGGCTCCGGAACCGTCACCCAGAAAGAAGGACGCTCTCCCCCGAAAAACTTTTGTCCTTTGAGAAATGGCGTGGGCACACAGATCAGGGCGGTGACACCGCCAGCCTTGATGCCTGCACTTTCCGCATGCATAATGCCTGCATGTCGCAGCTCACCGTCCGCAACCTTCCCGATGCCGTGTCCGAACGTCTCCGGCTGATCGCCGAGCAATCCGGATTGAGCCTCAACCGCACGGTCGTCCGCATCCTCGAAGCCGCCACCGGCGGCAGGCCGACGGCGGGGCGGCGCCGCGATCTCTCCGCCATCGGCGGCCAGTGGACCGATCAGGACGCCACGGCCTTCGACCGCGCGACCGCGGTCTTCGAGGCCGTCGATGAGGAGGTCTGGCGGTGATCCGCCTGTGCCTCGACACGACGGGCTACAGCCGGCTGATGCGCGGCAGCGATCGCCTGCGGGAGCGGCTCGAGGAGGCCGATGAGGTGCTCCTGCCGGTCACGGTGCTCGGTGAACTGCACGCCGGTTTTCAAGTTGGCCGCCGGGAGGAGGAGAACCGCGGCGTGCTGACGGCCTTTCGCCGCCAGCCCGGCGTCGTCGTCATCGACACCACCGACAACGTGAGCCAGCGTTACGCCGCGCTCGTGTCGGCACTCAAACGCCAAGGCACGCCGATCCCCACGAACGACATCTGGATCGCGGCGGCAGCGCTCGAAAATGGCGGCCGGATCGTCGCGTACGACGCCCACTTTGCCGCCGTTCCCGGCCTTCTCGTCGAGTCGCCGTAGCACGAGTCAACGGTCCGTGGAAAAAGTCATCCATGACCTTTTTCCACTTGATCGACCGCGGGAAACGCCGAGGGCTTCCCGGGTCGATGGCCTGCGCATCCTGCTCGGGCAGACGTGTTCCACAGTCTGGCAACCGCGTGCGGCCTGTTCAGCCCGTCGCGTATTCCTTGAGGAAGCCCTTGAACTGCACGAGGTGCTCTTCCTCGTCGGCCAGCAGCCGAATGCAGAGGTCCTGGGTGACGTAGTCCTCGCCCTCGACGGCCTTGATGATCTTCTTGTATTGCGCGCAGGCGGTCTCCTCGGCCGCGATCACGCTCTTGATCACGCCGACGACGTCGGTCGTGTCAGTGACCGGCTGGATCTGCTTGCCGAGCATCGCCCCGATCGACTTGGAGCCGGGGATCTGGCCGCCGAGCTGCTTGATGCGGTTGGCGAGCTGCTGGGCGTGGGCGATCTCACCGGGCACGTCGGCCCCGAGCGACTTCTTGATCTCTTCGGCCCGCACGCCGTCGAGGTTGACGCTGTTGGCGAGGTAGTTGAGCACGGTCTCCAGTTCCATGGCGTAGCTCTCGAGGAGCAGGTCGATCGTTTGCTTCGTGGTAACGGCCATGGCGGTCATTGCTCCAGGGGGGATGAAGAAGGCGAACCGGAAATGCGGTCGAGCTTGGCGGCCAGCGCCGTGGCGGCGGTGCGCACGTCGGGCACGGGATCCTTGCGCAGGGCCGTGACCCGCGCGGCCACGGCTGCGGGAGGCGGCGCCCGCGTGGCGTCTACGAGCAGGCCCACGGCCTTGAGCGCGTTGAGGGCCACGATCGCCCGCTTGTAGCGTTCCGACTGCTTGGCGTCGTCGCCGGCCGGCACCTCGACGTCGGGCAGGGAGAGCATCTCGGAGAGCGTGTCCCAGGCGGCAGGATCGTGCTGCCGCGCCAGCCCCACCGCGGCGTTGAACCGCACGTTGTCCGCGGCGTCGCCGAGCAGCTCCGCCAGCCGGCCGGTCGCTCCCGAGCCACCGACCACGCCCAACGCATAGGCGGCTCGCGAGCGCACGGCGGCATCGTCGCTGCCGGCGGCGGCCAACAGCACGGCCGTCACCGCAGCGGGGTCGGTGAAGGCCCGGCCGGCAGTGGCGAGGTTGTCGGCCAGGACCGCCAGCGCCTCGACGGCGGCCTGCGCCGTTTCGGGATCGGCGGCGTCGGCCGCCCGCGCGACGAGCGGCCCCGCCGCCTCCGGCACGGCGAACTCACCCAGGGCGCGGCAGAGATAGTTGCAGAGCGTCTTCGACTGCTCGCCGGCGTGCCCCGCGGCCTTCGGCCGGCCGGACGCGACCTCGTCGGCGAGAATGCTGCCGAGTTCCTGCGCCAGCCCGGTGTCGCCCTTGAGCGCCTGGCCGCCGGGGCCACGCAGGTCGTTGGCGAAGTTGAGGGCCGCCTGCCAGCGGCCCTCGTTGTTGCGGCGCAGCGTTTTGACGTAGCCCTCGGGATCGTTGCCGAGCTGTGCGAGCCAGTGGAAGGCGAGCCAGACCCCGACGATGATGGCGACGATGATCGCCGGCACCAGGAACAACTGCACCAGGAAGGCGGCACTGGGCGGCTCCACCGGCGGCAGCGAATCGTCCGGCGTGAGGGTGCGGCGCGGCGTGTCGACCATGGACGGGCGGTATCCTGAACAGCGGCGGCACGCCCCGGATGCACTCTGCCCTTGGCGTGCTCAAAGTCTAGGAAGCCCACCCTGTGCGTCAACGAAGCCCACCCCCTGGTCCGGCGCCGAATGATTCCGACGCCGCCGCGGCCCCGGCGGCCACCTGGCTGGAGGCGGAGCCGGGGGGTGTCGCGGAACAACTCGCGCTCGATGAGGCGCTCCTCGAAGAAGCCCACGAGGGCATCCGCACCGGCACGGTGGCGCGGGCATGGATGGCCGCCGAGCATGCCGTCGTGCTCGGTTCGTCGAGCCGGGCCGCGGAAGAGCTGGATCTCGAGGCCTGTGCGGCCCACGGGGTGCGCGTGCTGCGTCGCCCCAGCGGCGGGCTGTCGGTGGTGCTCGGGCCGGGCTGCCTGATGTGGTCGGTCGTCACCCATCACCCCGACGGGCCGCCGCCGATCGACGCCATCCACGCCGCGATGCTCGACCCGCTGGCCACCGCCCTCCGGGCTGCGGGCCACGACGTCGTCCGCCGCGGGTCGAGCGACCTGGCGATCGGCCACGAGAGCGGCGCCCTGAAGATCTCGGGCAACGCCCTGCGGGTGCGCCGGCACGGCGTGCTCTACCACGGCACGCTCCTCGACGCCTTCGACCTCGAACTCATCGGCCGCGTGCTCCGGCATCCACCCCGCGAGCCCGACTACCGCTCCGGCCGTCCCCACGCCGCGTTCGTCGCCAACCTCGGCCTCGGCGCGACGCGACTGGCGGCCGTCGTGCGGGCCGCCTTCGGGGCGGTGCGCTGCGAGACCGCCTGGCCCCGCGACCGCGTGGCCCGGCTCGTGCGCGACCGCTACGCGGACGCCGGCTGGACGCACCGCCTGCCATGAACGAGGCGCGGATGGACGCCCGCCGCCGCACGATGCGGGAGTCTGGGTAGACCCGACGGGTCGTGCGGGATGGGCAGCGGGGCGATCCGTTGGTGATCGCCGCTGATCGCCCGAGCCGATGTCTTGCAGTGGTGGTGGGCCCGAATCCGGCCCGGGAAGGCAGAACACCCCGGCAAAACCAGCCTTTCGCCGCCGGCTGCTCCCGAGTAAGGTTCTCGGCCCGATCGACAGGAAGTCGCTCGACAGACCGCAACAGGAGGTTGTCCCTCATGCGCTTGCACATGAACGCCGCGGACGTGCGTGGCCTGGTCTCCCGCCATTTCCTGCACCTCGGTGCCGACGCCGACGACGTGGCCGACGTCCAGGAGAACATCCGCATCGACCGCGGTCGCTGCGTCGCCCGGTGCTACCGCGTGGCCGAGATGTTCGCCATGTGGCTGATCGACGTCGGCGTGCTGCAGTTCTACGACGCCGAGGGCGAGATGCTGCACACCGTGAACCTGTTCACGGAACTGCAGCCGCAGCGGGCCGCCGCCTGAGTGGCGCGGCGATCGGGATGATCGAAGTGGGTCCGGGGGGAAGGTCCGCGCCGGGGGCGGCGGGGATCGAAAGCGGGGATTGCCATGTCCATGCCGAGTCGCGCGCCGACGGCGCCTGAACTGTCGATCGTCGTGCCGGCTCCGGCCGACGTGCAAGCCCTCGAGGAAACGCTCGTCAGCGTCCTCGAGAATCGACCGACCGACGCCGAGGTGGTGGTGGCTCTGGGGTGCGACTACGCCGATCCCTGGAGCATCGGCGAGGAGGTCCGCTTCGTGCGGGCGCCGCACGGCTCGAGCCTCACCGCATGCACGAACATCGGCATTGCAGCTTCGACCGGACGGGTCGTGCACGTGCTCGCCGCCGGCTGGCGGGCCACCGACGGCTGGACGGACGGACCGATGGCGCACTTCGCCCGCGGCGGCGTGGCGGCGGTCGTGCCGCTGGTCGTGGCCGACGACGACCGCGTCGTCGCGGCGGGCATCCGCACCACCCGTGGAGGCCGGCAGATTCCGGTCAGTGGCACGTCCCGCACCGCGGCGACCTTCGATGCATCGCGCACGCCGCGGCCGTCGACGCCGTTGCTCGAAGCCGGATTCTGGTCGGCCGACCTGCTCGCGGCCACGGCGGGATTTTCCACGGAGTGCGGCGACTGGCTCGCCGACGCCGACATGGCCGCGGCGCTGGCGTGCTGTGGCGGTGATGTGGTGCTCGAGCCCGACTCGCTGGTCATTGGCGGCCCGATGCGGTCGCGACCCACACCCTTCACCGCCGGCCTGCAGGCGGAGCGGCTCTTCTGGCGGTCGCTGACCGCGGGCGCCGTGCTGCCGGCACTCGTGGCGCACGGCTGCGAAACCCTGCGGCATGCATTGGCATCGGCCCCCTTCGGCACGGTGCCGATGCTCGTGGGGAGGCTCGTGGGGCTGCTGCAGTTCGGCGGCCATGCCGGGCGTGCGCGGCAGCTCGCGGCGCTCCGCCTGGCCGCCGACGACGCGGCCGACGAGCGGACGCTGCGGATCGACGAGGCCCACGAGCGGCTGGCTCGGCCGCGTCGGCAGGTGTCCCCCGCCCCGCTCAAGCGGTCGGCGTGACGGACACCCTGGCGGAACGGCGGCGGCCGGGGCTCGCCGGGCCCGTCCTGTTGCCCGCCCCGCCCCGCTGGTAGACTCCAAAAGTCGGCAGACCGCGATCCGGCATCCGCTCCCGTAGCTCAATTGGATAGAGCGTCAGCCTCCGGAGCTGAAGGTTACAGGTTCGATCCCTGTCGGGAGTATTTTCCAGCGGGCGGCCGCAGGTTGAAAGCGGTCGTGGACGCCCTCCCGCAGCGCTACTCGCGCCGCTTGCGGCGGCGCTCCTCGCGGCGGCGGGCTTTCTGGGCCTCCATCCGCTCGATCGCGGCGCGGGCCACCCGGCCCTGGGCCTCGCGCAGTTCCGCCTCGCTCGCCACGCCCATCTGCAGCAGCAGCGCGAGCCAGCCCGCCTCGTAGCCGTGCAGCCGGTTGCGATGTAGATCCTTCATGGGTTACCTCCTCGCCAACGATGAAAAAAGTCTGCCCGAGCAGGATGCGATGGCCGTCGACCCAGAAAACCCTTGGCGTTTCCTGCGGTCGATCAAGTGGAAAAAGGCCATGGAGGGCTTTTTCCACCGGCAGCTGGGTGTCATGAATCCGAATCCGGGACGACGCACGGAGAGTGTCCCATCCGCCGCGGACAACCATGGTCCGCGGAACGGCCGAACCTGAAAAACCGGGGGTTGCCGAGGCGTAGGATTGGATGGTCACGGCAGCCTGGAGGTGCAGCCATGATGACGCACGAGCCGACCGGCACGACACCGCCGATCATCGGCGGCGACACGCAGAACCGCAACTGGCGGCAGTGGTTTCCCGGTCTCGACAACGACGACCTGACGCTGCGGCAGGTGCTCGCCACGCTACCGGCCGCGCCGCCACAGGCCATCCCCTGGGTCGTGCGGCTCTTTGAAAACCCGCAGGGCTGGCTGCGGCTCCACGGCGCCGTCGATCTCGCCAGTCACGACATGATCCACGTGCTGCTCGGCCGCGGGCTGCTCGGCCAGGACGAGGCGTTCGTGATCGGCTTCACGATGGGGAGCACGAAGGCCGTTTCGAGTCTGGAACGCTGGTTCTTCAAAAACGTCGTGGCCCACGTCTATCCGGAGCCGTACCGGATCCCATCACGGCTCCTCGTGGCCTACGACCTCGGGCTCGAGGCGGGGCGGACGACGGGCGTGCGCGATATCCACCGCGCCGTGGGCCCCGCCCTGCTCGACCGCCCGCTCGGCGAACTGCGGCGTGCACTGGGTCTCGACACGCGGCGACTGCGGGACTTCTACGCCCGCGAGCGGGCCGCCCTCCCCGACACGCCCGCCAGTCGGCGGCTGCCCGTCACCGACCCGCCCGACGGCCGCCACTCCCGGGCGGCTTAACGCCCACCCACGTCGTCATCATCCGAGCCAGCCCAGACGAGCAGCCCGGCCAGGACGCCACAGATCACGATCACGATCGCCAGCATCAGCCATTCGTTCACCGGCGGCCTTCCTCCCGGCTCTGCATTGGCACGGCGCCCGCCGCCAGGAGCATCGTCGTGGCGTGGATGTCCACGATTGCGTCGAGGTCGGCACAGTAGCCGCCGCCGAGGACGATCGCCAGGGGCGTGCCCGCCCGCCGCGCCGCCGCGAGCACGAGGCGATCCCGCTCCGCCAGCCCCGCCTTCGTGACCGCCAGCCGTCCGAGCCGGTCGCCGGCGTAGGGATCGGCGCCGGCGATGTAGAGCACCAGATCCGCCCCGGCGCGGGCGAACGACTCCTCGATCGCCGGCGCGAGGGCCCGCAGATACTCGTCGTCGCCCGTACCGTCGGCCAGCGGCACGTCGAGCGCGCCCGGATGCTTCCGGAGCGGGAAGTTCTTGGCGCCGTGGATCGACATCGTGAACACGCTCGGGTCGGCGGCGAAGATCTGCGCCGTGCCGTTGCCCTGGTGGACGTCGCAGTCGAGGATCAGGACGCGCCGCGCGGTGCCCCGCGCCTGCATCTCCCGCGCGGCGACGGCCGTGTCGTTGAACACGCAGTAGCCCTCGCCGAAGTCGGTGCCGGCGTGGTGCGTGCCGCCGGCGAGGCTCGCCGCCACGCCATCCTCGATGGCCGCTGCGGCGGCGTCCACGGCGGCACCGGTGCTCCGCAGCGACCGCTCCACGAGCTGCGGACTCCACGGAAAGCCGATGCGGCGGATCTCGTCGCGCGACAGCGTGCCGGAGAGCACCCGGCCGACGTACGCCCGATCGTGCACCCGGAGCAGCTCGTCGTCGGTGGCGGCATGCGGCTCGATGAACTCGAACGTCACCCCGGCCGCCGCGTGGGCCTCGAGCCGCTCCCGGAGCAAGCGATACTTCGCCGCCGGGAAGCGGTGCCCCTCCGGCAGCGGCAGCGGGTAGCGGTCGGAGGGAAAGAGGCGCATCGGAACCGACTAGAGCGTACTCGGGATACGTGTAGCACCGGCTCAGGGGCGGCAAAAGTCTCCTCGCTGTGGCCGCGGCGGCCACACGCTCGTCGAGCGTTCGCCGACCCCTTCGCCTGCCCTTCGCAAACTACCAACTCGTCGCTACAGCAAAACAAAATGGGCTCTAACCGACTTGGCCGTCACGGTCGAGTGGGCGACTCCGCCGCCGGCCGGCGCCGCAGCGACCGTGCGATGAGCAGGCCGCCCACCGCGGTCACGGCGAGCACGATCGCCTGCGGCTCCGGCACGATCGCCATGATCTGCGGGCGATAGAAGGACAGGTCGGCGGCGTACGTCACATTCCCGTACACGGCGTTGGCCCCGGGATCGGGCTGCCCGGAATAGCCGGCTACGGTGAGGATCATCCCGGAGAGTTCCCACGAGGAGCCGTTCTTGTGGAACACGCCGCCGCCGGAATCGCCATACGCAGCCTGGGACTCGGAGGAGTAAACGCCCGAATACGTGAAGGTCGTGCCGAGCATCTTGGCGTCGCCGTAGCCGGCGTCCAACCACACGTCGGCGGCGCTGATGGTGTTGGTTCCCCACCGCATCGTGCGGGTCGAGAGCGTCTTGTAGCCGGCTGTGTTTCCGCCCGAGGTCACCTCGGTCCAGACCCAGGGGCTCGTGCCCGTGTTCACGCTCCACTGCGTGAAGGCTCCACGATCCCGGCCCGAGCCGATCATCGTCACCGCCGCCCCCGATCCCGTCGCGGCCGCCGCGATCGGAACGCCGGCGAGCCCGACCGGGGTCGAGGCCAGTTTGAACATGTAGAGATCGGTGAGCGTGGTCTTGCCAGGCGCGCCGCCATTGGTGAGTCGCGTGCCGGAGCCGGCCAGCATGGCGTAGGTGCCGCCGTTGAGGACGATGCTGCCCCCGCCCACGTGGGCCGCGGTCAGCACCCAATCGTTGCCCATATAGACAGCCGTGCCGATGCCGCGCACCCCGACGTTCGCCCAGCCGGGATCGTCGGCGGGGGCGGTCGTGTTGCCGGTGCCGGTGAGCGTGTCGATGATCACCGCCGACGCGGTCCGCGGCATGGCGAGGCTGGCGGCCAGCACCGCGAGCAGAGTCGCGGCGGCGGCGCATCGCTGGCGTGCCCTGGCTGAACGGGCAGCAGCGAGGCCGCCGCAGGGCGTGGGACACACGGCCCGAGCCCGAAGGCCGGCAAGCGTCCAATGCAGCGTGCGAGGCACGGAAGACCTGTTTCGTTGAAGTGCCGCTTGCCCCGACGGAAAAAGTTTAGCCTGCGTCCCCGGGGGCTTTCAATGAACCGGTGCGCCGGCGGGCTGCTCACGCCGTCCGCCGGACCGTGGCGAACCAGGCCCGGGCGCCACCGGGGCTGAACTCGGCCCCGGGAATCCCGGGCACCACCTCGAACACGGCCGGCGCGATCGACTCCACGGCCCAGCCGGCGCGAAACGCCTCCCGGATCTCCGCGGTCGTGACCCTACGCGGCCCGTGCGTGCCGGGTTCGGACTCGGCCATGCAGAGAATGAAGAGGCGGGCCCCCGGCTCGAGCAGCCTGGCCAACGCCGCCACATAGGCCGCCCGTCCCGCGTCGTCGAAGGTGTGGAACAGACCGCAGTCGGTGACGGCGTCGAACCGCTCCGGAATCTCTCCCACCGCCAGGGCATCCATCGGCAGGAAGTTCACCGCCACGCCCCGCGCGGTGGCCTTCGACCGCGCCTGCTCCAGCGGCGCGGCGAGAAAGTCGACGCCGGTCACGGTGCGGCCGTGCTCTGCCAGCCAGATCGCCAGGTCGCCCGTGCCGCAGCCGACGTCGAGCACGCGGCCGCGAATCCCGTCGGCGGCGGCCACGAAGGCGGCCTGCGGCCGGCCGATGTCCCAGGGCGGCCGCGACGCGTAGTACGCGGCGAACCGCTCGTCGGCCGGACCTCGCTCCAGATGGTCTGTCATGGCGACGCCCCGCAACCGCTACCGACGCTTCTTCGCCTTCGCGGCCGGACGCTTCCGGCCAGGCTCGCGGCCGTCGACCAGGACGTCGATCGTCCCCGTCTCCACCCGGTAGAGCCAGCCGTGGATGCGTGGCACCGATCCCTTGGCGTGCATATTACGGATCAGCGCCAGATTCTTGAGGTGCTTGATCTGGAGCTTGACGTTCTCCTCCGTGAGCACGGCGAGTTTCTCCTCACGGGAGAGCTTGCGCTCCTTGGCGATCCGATTGGCCGCCTCCTTGGCGCCGGTGGCGATGCACAGCCAGTCGGCGATGTAGTTCTCGTGGACGCCGTCCTCGATGGCGGCGATGCCGCCGCAGCGGGTGTGGCCGCAGACGATGATGTCCTCGATCTTCAGGTGCACCACGCCGTACTCGAGGATCGCCGAGACGTTGACGTCGTTGAAGGCCACGATGTTGGCGACGTTGCGGTGCACGAACATCGTGCCCGGCTTCGAGCCGGTCATCTGGTGCTCGCTGACGCGCGAGTCGGAGCAGCCGATCCACAGCACCTTGGGCCGCTGGCGGGCCGCGATCGCCTGGTAATAGGTCGCGTTCGGGCGAAACTCCCCGGACACGAAGTCGGCGTTGCCTTCCAAGAGTTCATCGATCATGCGTCGGGCCTCCATGAGCAGTGGGCGAGCGGACGGCAGGCTAGCACGCGACTGGAGGAGCGTCACGCGCAGGCATTTTTGACCTTGCGGCCGCACGGATTTGCGGGGAAATTCCAGGCTTCCAGGAACGTGGCCTCCGCCACGACCGCGCCTCCGAGCCACGCATGGACCCGCTCCCACTCATCGACACCCTGCGGGCCAACTGGCAGGCGGCCCTCACGGGACTCGTGGTGTTCGTGACGCTGACCCTGCTGCTCTTCGTGCAGCGGGCGCCCGACATGGTGATGATCGGCGGCGTCGTGCTCCTGCTGGCCGCGGGCGTCATCACGCCGGTCGAGGCCCTCAAGGGAATGAGCAACGAGGGCATGATCACCGTCGCTGCGCTGTTCGTGGTGGCGGCGGCGGTGGAGCGGACCGGTGCCCTGGCGGCGCTGGTGGACCGGGCCCTGGGCCGGCCCCGGTCGCTGGCCGCCGCCCAGGTCCGCACGATGGTCGGTCCGGCCCTGCTGTCGGCCTTCATGAACAACACGCCCGTCGTCGCGCTCATGGTGCCCGCCATCCGCGACTGGGCGAAGAAGCACCGGCTCTCGGTCTCGAAGCTGCTCATGCCGATGAACGACGCCGTCGTGCTCGGCGGCCTGTGCACCCTCATCGGCACCAGCACCAACGTCGTCGTCAGCGGGCTGGTGGAGGACAAGCGCGGCACGCCGCTGGGAATGTTCGACATCACGCCGCTCGGGCTGGCCTTGCTCGTGGCCGGGTTCGCCTACCTGCTCCTGGCCAGCCGCTGGCTGCTCAAGGACCGCCGCCCGCCGATGAGCCAGAGCGACGACCCACGGCAGTACTCCCTGGAGATGCTCGTCGAGCCGGGCAGCCCGCTGGTGGGCCGCTCCATCGAGGAAGCCGGCCTGCGGCATCTCGACAACCTGTTCCTGATGGAGATCGACCGCGGCGGCCACGTCCTGGCGGCCGTCGAGCCGACCGAGCGTCTCGAGGCCGGCGACCGGCTGGTGTTCGTGGGCGTGATCGACTCGGTCGTCGAACTGCAAAAGATCCGCGGCCTGCGGCCGGCCACCGACCAGGTCTTCAAGCTCGACGACCCGCGCAGCGAGCGGCGCCTGGTGGAGGCGGTGGTGTCGAACACCTGCCCGCTGGTGGGCCGCACGATCCGTGAGGGCCGGTTCCGCTCCACCTACGGCGCCGTCGTGATCGCCGTCGCCCGGAACGGCGAGCGGCTGCAGATGAAGATCGGCGACATCACGCTCGAGGCGGGCGACACGCTCCTGCTCGAGGCGGGCCCCGCGTTTCTCGATCGCCAGCGGTCGAGCCGCCACTTCTACCTCGTCAGCGAGGTCAGCGACGCCGTGGCCCCGCGGCACGACCGCGCCTGGATCGCCTGCACGATCCTGGCCGCGATGGTCCTCGCTGCGGCCCTCGACCTCGTGCCGATGGTGGCCGCGGCCCTGGTGGCCGCCTGCGGCGTGGTCGCCACGCGCTGCATCTCGTCCACGGAGGCGCGCCGGAGCATCGAGTGGGAGTCGCTGCTCTTGATCGCCGCAAGCTTCGGGATCGCCCGGGCGATGGAGAAGACGGGCCTCGCCGCCGCCGTCGCCGAGTCGACGATCGCCGCCGCGGGCGATCACCCGCACCTCGTCCTGGCCGCGATCTACGTGGTCACGATGCTGTTCACGGAACTGATGAGCAACAACGCCGCGGCGGTGCTCACCTTCCCCATCGCCTGGCAGACGGCGGCCGACCTCGACGTCAACCCGCTGCCGTTCGTGATGGCCGTGACGGTGGCCGCCAGCTGTGGATTCGCCACCCCGATGGGCTACCAGACGAACCTCATGATCTACGGCCCGGGCGGCTACAAGTTCAGCGACTACATGCGGTTCGGCGGCCCGCTCAACCTCCTCGTCATGGCCCTCACGGTCGCCCTCGCACCGCTGATCTGGCCCTTTCGATGAGCGAGTTTGCAACGTGGCGGCGGGGGCGTACCCTGTGTGAACGGGTGTTCTCCACCGTCCCCGTGCCCGCCCGCCCATGAGCGACATCCTCTTCCATTACTACGGCGTGAACCCCACGTCGTGGTTCTACCTGGCGTCGCTGCTGTCGATCGCGCTGTTCTTCAAGTTCAACCGCGTCCTCAGCGTGCGGAATCTCGACCTCGTGGCTCTCATCCTCCTGGCGCCCGGGCTGCTCGCCGTCGAGCACGGCCTGCGACGCGGCAACGCCGACTCCCAGGAGATCGGCTTCGTCTGGCTGTTCGTGGTGACCGGCCTGTTCCTGGCGCGGATGCTCTTCGACTCGGTGATGGTCCGCCGTCCGCTCCTGGAGCCGAATCTCACGACCGGCGGGCTGGTGTTCCTCGGCATCGCGCTGCTGGTGTTCCTGCTGGCCAACGTGATCACGAAGCGGCCGCAGGCCGACGACGTGGCCGTCGCGGCGGCCGCGGAGAAACTCCAGGCCCGGGAGGGGATGGTCGACGCCGACCAGCTCGCCCGCCAGGGGCCCGGCTATCCGCTGCTCTTCCTCCTCCCCCAGATCTCCACACAACGACTGTTCACACCCGACCCGGCCGGCGTCGACGAGCCCGGCGGGACGGGCCGCCGCCTGGTGCACGAGACGACCGCGCGCGTGATGGCGATCGTCTCGCAACTGGCGATCGTCACGGGCATGGTGCTGATCGGCTGGTGGCACTTCGAGAGCGCCCGGATGGGCATCGCGGCCGCCGTGCTCTACCTGCTCCTGCCCTACACCGCCACGATGACCGGTCGCGTCGATCATGCGTTGCCCGGCGCCCTGATGGTGTGGGCCGTCGCAACCTACCGCCGCCCGTTCATTGCCGGGGCGCTGATCGGCCTGGCGATCGGAGCGATCTACTACCCCGTCTTTCTCCTGCCGCTGTGGTGCAGTTTCTACTGGGAGCGGGGGGCGCGGCGTTTCGCGCTGGGCGTGACCGCCGCACTCGCCGTGCTCGTCATCGGGCTGTGGTTCACCTCGCCCGACGCCGCCGTGTTCGTGGGACAACTGCGGCAGATGTTCGGCTGGATTCTGCCCAACAAGGTCTCGCTCGAGGGGTTCTGGGCCCTGCCCGGCTACGACGCCGTCTTCCGACTGCCGGTGCTGGCGGCGTTCATCGCCCTGATCGCGACCCTGGCGATCTGGCCGGCGCCGAAGAATCTGGGCACGCTGATGAGCTGCACGGCCGCGGTCCTGCTCGGCAGCCAGTTCTGGAAAGCCCACAACGGCGGGCTCTACATGGCGTGGTACCTGCCGGTGCTGTTGCTCGTGGTGTTCCGCCCCAATCTCGAAAACCGCGTGGCGATGCTCGTGCTCGGCGCCGACTGGTTCCCGAAGCGCCGCCGCCCTGAAGCTTTCACCGCCGCCGACCGCGCCGCCTGACGCGCGTCATCCGCCGCGGCGCGGGTCGTAGTCGGCGGGGGGAGACTGCTGGTTGGCCAGCCACGTGCGCCAGGCAACGCCGTCCCATGCGAAGTTCTTGCCCGTCAGCGCGATCAGCGCTTCGAGCACGCCGTCGTTCTTGGCGATGACCGTCACCTTCTTCGGGCCGCCCCCCATGGAAAGCCCGCCGCCGGCCGGCGTGAAGGCGGCGGTCATCGAGCCCTCGCCCGTGCCGTCTCCCTGCACGACCACGTGCTGCGTCTGCAGGGCGTCGATGAGCGGCGCGACCGCCGAGGGCACGCCAAGCCGGCCGAGCGCCTCGGCCGCCCGATTGATGCGGGCGTTGTCGGGACCGTGCAGGGCCGCGACGAGCGCCGGCACCGCGGCGTGCGGCCCGACGACCACCAGCCGCTCGACGGCAACGATGCGCGTGTCTTCATCGGCGTGGTCGAGCGCCGTGCCGACCAGCGCCATCATCGCGTCGGGGGAGCGGATCCGCGCGAGCGCCTCCACGTACCAGCCGCGAACCCGCGCCACCGGCTCCTTGGCGAGCGCCGCCACGACCGCCGGCACCGCGGCCGGATCGGCGATGCCCCGGATCTCCTCGGCGGCGCGATCCGCCGTGGCCGGTTGATCGAGCTGCCGCCGCAGCCTCTCGAGACGGGCGACCCACTCCTTGCGGGCCAGGTTCGCCGCCTCGGCCCGCTCGAGGAGTTCGATCTCCTGCACCGTGCGCCAGGCACCGCGATGCCGCACGAAGCCGCGCTCGCCCATCACCTCCTGGGGGCTGCGCGGGGCCGCGGCCGGATCGGCGGCGAACGCCGCCGCGGCCAGCCAGGTGATCGCGACCATCGAAACGACATGCCGCACGGCGGTTCCTTTCCCGAGACGCCCTCTATTCTTATCGTCCCGGGCGGCCATGTCGCCTTGAGCCGGCACGGGCGATTCACAGGGTCATCGCCTGGTTGAGGATGCCTACGTAAAAGGAAGCGACCCGGAACACGACCAGGGCCACAAGACCGGCCACCGCGGCCCAGGCGATAAACCCGACCGCTCCCACGGCGGCGGCGAATCCGGCCCGCGACTCCTCGTCGAGGCGACCGGCGAGACGGTCGAGCGCCTCCGCCGTCGTGCCCGTCATTTCCCCGACCGCCACGGCCTCGAGCACCACCCGTGGCAGCCGGCCCTCGGCGGCGAGCGCCTCCTCGAGCGTCGCGCCTTCGCGGAGCCGCTCCGTGACGCGATCCGGGACGATCCGCAAGCCCGGGGCCGCGGACGACGCCAGCCCGACCAGGCGGCCCGCGTCGAGCCCGGCGTGGCTCGCCAGTCCCGCCGCCTTGCACCATGCCGCCGCCTCGGCGCTGCGCACGGCGGGCCCGAGGAGGGGGATCCGCGCGGCGCAGGCCCGCACGATCCCACGATCGGCCCAGCTGCGGGCCACGAGCGGCCAGGCGAGTGCGGCCAGCCCCAACGCCGTCACGACACCGACGATGAAGCGGATCGCCCCCGCCTTGCCGGAGAGGCCGAGCCCGAGGATGTCCACGGGCCGGCCGTCGAGGTCGGTGATCGCACCGTTGACGAGGATCAGCACGCCCATCGCGGCCAGGGCCATCACCAGCCGGAGCGCGGGCCCGGCGAGCGCGGTGCGCAGCGCGCGCCGCCCGCGGATGCCCTGCTCGAGTGCCGCGGCCACGTCGCGCAGCGCCTCGGCGTCGCGTCCGCCCGCGTCGCCCACCGCGACGAGCGCGCGCACCAGCGGCGGAAACGCGTCGCCGGCACGCTGCATGGCCGTCGCCAGGCCGTCGCCGACGGCGATTCCGGCGGCGACGGCGTCCATCGCCGGCCGCCAGCGGCGCGGCACGCGCGACGATTCCGCCGCCCACGCGCGGCGCACGTCGATGCCCGCCGCCAGCGCGGTCGCCAGCCGCCCGAGCACGTCGGCCAGCAGTCGATCGGACATCCGCCACGTGCCGCCCATCGCTCGTCCCCGTCAGTGCCGCGTCGCACCGCCTCGGCTCGCCGTGCATCCGGTTTTTCGGCACAAGCCCTTCCGACACTAACACACCCCTGTCCCATCTGGTAAAAACCGGCCATTCTTCCGCTGCTTCGTCTACTCCGCTCATGAAAGCCCACTGGCATTCCGTCGCGATCGTAGGCGTGGGACTGATCGGCGGCTCGGTGGGCAAGGCCCTGAAGGCCCGACGGCTGGCGGAACGGATCATCGGCGTCGGCCGATCCGCCGCCTCGCTCGACGAGGCCCGACGACACGGCGCCGTGACCGAAACCTCCCGCGACCTGGCCGCGGCGGTCGCCGCAGCCGACCTCGTCGTCGTCGCTACCGGCGTGGCAGCGATCCCGGAGCTCCTCGAGGAGATCGACGCCGCGGTCGAGCCCGGCACGCTGATCACCGACGCCGGGAGCACGAAGGCCACCATCGTCGCCGCGTGGGAGCGGAAACGACGATCCCGGCGCGGTCGGTTCGTAGGCGCCCACCCACTCGCCGGCAGCCACCGCCGCGGACCGGCCGCCGCAGATGACGGGCTGTTCGCGGGCCGGGTCGCGATCGTCACGCCGGCGACCCGCACCCCATCGGCCGACGTCGAGGACGTGGGCAGCTTCTGGGCGGCCCTCGGCGCCACGGTGTTCGTCATGCCGCCCAAGGAGCACGACCGGATCCTCGCCTTCACCAGCCACGCGCCGCACCTGATCGCAGCCGCGGTGGCCGCCGCGACGCCGCCGGCGCTGGGCCGGTTCACGGCGGGCGGCTGGCGCGACACCACACGGATCGCGGCGGGCGACCCCGATCTCTGGGCCGATATCATCCTCGACAATCCGGGCCCCGTGGCCGACGCCCTGCGCCGCGTCGCCGGAGCCGCCGAGAAGATGCTTGCGGCCATCGAAGCCGGCGACCGCCGCCGGCTCGCCACGCTCCTCAACCGTGCCAAGGAAGTTCGCGATGCTGTGGGAAGTTGACGTCCATCCGCGGGATACCGATGGCGACCACGCCGCCCGCGCCGTCGTCGCCGGAGCGGCCGAACTCGGCATCGCCGGCTGCACGCAGGCGCGGACGGCCGCGGGCTGGCTCATCGAAGGCGACCTGTCGCGGGCCGACGTGGAGAAACTGGCGGCGCAGGTGCTCGTCGATCCGGTCGTGGAGTCGTTCACCGCCGCGGAGGCTGGCGCCGCGGCGCTCGTCGCCGGCCCGGACCACCTGCCGACCGTCGTGCACGTCCTGCCCCGGCCCGGCGTCACCGACCCCTCCGCCCAGACCGCCCGCGAGGCCTTCGCGCTCCTCGGCCTGCGGCCCGCCGCCGTCCGCAGCGTGCGGAAGTATTGGCTGCCGCGGCTGCCCGCCGCCGACGCCGAGCGGCTGGCCTGGAAACTGCTCGCCAGCGAGGCGATTCACGACGTCGTCATCGGCCCGCTGCCCCTGCGCACGCTCGCCGGCGGCCGGCCGTGGACCTTCCACGAAGCGACGATCGCTCTGGAGGGCCTCGACGACGCGGCCCTCGCCGCCCTGAGCCGCGAAAAGTGCCTGGCGCTCACCGTGCGGGAGTTGCACGCGGTTCGCGACCACTTCCGCGGCCTCGGCCGCCCGCCCCGCGAGATCGAGTTGGAAACGATCGCCCAGACCTGGAGCGAGCACTGCTGCCACAAGACGCTCGGCAGCGCCGTCGACCACGTCGGCCCGGCAGGGCCGGCCTCCTACGACAACCTCCTGAAGGAAACGGTGTTCGCGGCCACGCGTTCGATCCGGGCGACGCTGGGCGCGGGCGACTGGTGCGTGAGCGTGTTCAAGGACAACTCGGGCGTGGTCCGGTTCGACGGCGACCACGACGTGTGCGTGAAGGTGGAGACGCACAACCACCCCTCCGCGATCGAGCCCTACGGCGGTGCCGCCACGGGGCTGGGGGGCGTGATCCGCGACGTGCTCGGCACGGGCCTCGGCGCCAAGCCGATCGCGAACCTCGACGTGTTCTGCGTGGCGCCCACCGACACGCCGGCCGCCGACCTGCCGCCGGGCGTGATCCATCCGCGCCGGCTGCTGTCCGGCGTCGTGGCCGGCGTCCGCGACTACGGCAACCGCATGGGCATCCCCACGATCGCCGGTGCCGTCGCCTACGATCCCGGTTACATCGGCAACCCGCTCGTGTTCTGCGGCACCGTCGGCATCATGCCGCGCGGCCACGCGGAGGCGGCCGTGCAGCCCGGCGACCTGGTGGTGGTGGCCGGCGGCCGCACCGGCCGCGACGGCATCCACGGCGCCACCTTCTCGAGCATCGAGCTGTCGAGCGCGAGCGAGAGCCAGTCGGGGGGCGCGGTGCAGATCGGCCACGCGATCAACGAGAAGATGCTCACCGACTTCGTGCTCGAGGCCTCCCGGCAGCAGCTGTTCCACGCGATCACCGACTGCGGCGCCGGCGGCTTGTCGAGCGCCGTCGGCGAGATGGGCGCCGTGCTCGGCGCCGACGTCCAACTCGACTCGGTGCCGCTCAAGTACGACGGCCTGTCGGCGACGGAGGTCTGGATTTCCGAAGCGCAGGAGCGGATGGTGCTCGCCGTCGCGCCGGAAGCCTGGCCCGCGCTCGCGGCGGTCGCCGCGGCCGAGGGCGTGGAGGCGACGGCGATCGGCACGTTCACCGGCGCGGGCCGCCTTGTCCTTCGCTGGCACGAGCACGTGGCCGGCGAACTGGAGTGCCACTTCCTCCACGAGGGCCGGCCGAAGCAGCGGCTGAAGTCGTCGTTCACGCGGGCCGCCGACCCGCCCGCCGCATGGCGGGCCACGGCCGACGGCGTCGCCGGCTGCCTCGTCGAGCTGCTGGCCCTGCCCGACGTGGCCAGCAAGGAATGGATCATCCGCCAATACGACCACGAGGTGCAGGGCTGTTCGGTGGTCAAGCCGCTGCTCGGCCCCGGTGCCGGCCCTGCCGACGGCACGGTGGTCCGCGGCGTGCTGGGCCGCGACCGCGGCCTCGTGCTCGGGGTCGGGCTGCGACACCGGCTGGGCCGGGTGGATCCCTACCAGATGGCCGCCGGCGGCATCGTCGAGGCGATCTGCAACGCGGTGGCCGCCGGCGCCGACCCGGACCGCATCGCCCTGCTCGACAACTTCTGCTGGGGCGACACGCGGCGCGAGGAGTCGCTCGGCACGCTCGTCGAAGCCTGCCGCGCCTGCCATGACACGGCCGTCGCCTTCGCGGCCCCGTTCGTGAGCGGCAAGGACAGCCTCAACAACGTCTTTGCCTGGACCGACGCGACGGGCGTCGCCCGCGAGATCTCGATCCCGCCGACGCTCCTCGCCACGGCACTGGGTCAGGTGGACGACGTCCGCCGGGCGTTGACGCCCGACCTGAAGGCCGCTGGCAATCGGCTGGCGATCGTCGGCCGGACCGGGGCCGACGTGCAGGGCAGCCAGCTGGCTTTGGCCGGCCACGTCATGGGCGGCCGCCTGCCGACGGTCGACGTGGCCGCATGTCGGGCCGCATGCCGCGCGGTCGCCGCCGCCGGTCGGGCGGGGCTCGTGCAGTCCTGTCACGACTGTTCCGATGGCGGCCTGGCCGTGGCCGTGGCCGAGATGGCGATCGCCGGCCGGGCCGGCGCCCGGCTCGACCTGGCGGTGGTGCCGTGCACGCCCGACGCAGCCGGCCACGACCTGGCGATCGCGTTCGGCGAAACGCCGGGCCGCTTCGTCTGCGAGGTGCGGCCCGAGCGCGCGGAGGCGTTCGCCGAGGCGATGGCCGCGGTGCCATGGGCCTGGATCGGCGCGGTCACGACGACGCCCGAATTGGAGATCGCCGGCTGTGGTGGCGGCGTGGAGCGAATCGCCGTCGACCGCCTGGCCCGCGCCTGGCGAGGAGAGGAGACCTGACATGCTCGCACCCCGCGCCCTCGTCCTGCGTGCCCCCGGCACCAACTGCGACCATGAAACGGCGTTCGCCTTCGAACGTGCCGGCGGCCTCGCCCGGCGGATGCATGTGCGGGCACTCGCCGAGAAGCCGGCGGCGGCCGACGACTTCCAGATCCTCTGCATCCCCGGGGGCTTTTCCTACGGCGACGACATCGCCAGCGGCCGCATCTTCGCCCTCGAGATCCGCACCCGGCTGGCCGACGCCCTGCTGCGCTTCCGCGATCGCGGCGGCCTGGTGCTCGGCATCTGCAACGGCTTCCAGGTGCTCCTGCAGACGGGCCTGCTGCTCGCCGATGCCGCGACCGGCGCGCCGCTGGCTTCGCTGGCCCACAACCGCTCCGGCCAGTTCGTGGACCGCTGGGTGAGCCTCCAGGCGATCCCCGGCAACTGCGTCTTCCTCCAAGGGCTCGGCCGGTTCGAACTGCCCGTGGCCCATGGCGAGGGCCGATTCGTGGCCCGCTCGCCCGCCGACTTCGCCGCTCTCGATGCGGCCGGCCAGCTCGTGCTTCGCTACGCCGCCGGCGCCGATGGCTGTGTCTCGAACCCCAACGGCGCCGAGGGGGACGTGGCCGGAGCCTGCGACGCGAGTGGTCGCGTGCTCGGACTCATGCCGCACCCCGAGCGATTCATCGATGCGACGCAGCACCCCGCCTGGGCGGGCCGGCTCGATCCCGCTGCCACCGGCGCGGGGCTGGCGATGTTCGTGAATGCCGTGAAGGCCGTGTCTGGTTGAGCCGATTGAGCGACTGAAAGCCAGTTCATGGGCTGCCGTCGCAACGCGACGACCACATGCGGTTCCCAGCCCTGGAATGGGTGTTTCTCACGTCAAGAACCCATGTTGACGCGGCGGCCCCGGGACCCTTGAATCTCCGCCCCGTCCCGAAGCCCGGCGGTTCGTCCCATGCGCGAGCCCTCCATGGCCTTTGTCCACTTGGCCGACCGGTCGATACGCCAAGCTTCGCGCAGGTCGCTGGCACCGTGGGCATACCTCTGCCTGCTCGCGTGCGCGACGGGCTGCCAGTCGCTGACCGCACCGCGCGACGCCGGGCCGCCGCTGGTCGGCGCCGACACCGCGGCGAGCAAGCCCGCCCCCCGGACGATTCCCGTCGAACTGATCTTCGCGCGGTTCGACGAACACGACACCGCCTTTCGAGAAGAGCTGTGGAACGAGGTCGACGAGCAGGCCTTCGACGACACGGTGCGGCGCCGGCTGGCTGCCAACGGCCTGCGCGTCGGCATCGTGACCGGTGACCTGCCGCCGCACCTCGCGGAGCGGATTCTGCCCGACCGGTCCGCGCCGACGGTGGCGTCCGACATGGTCGCGGCCGAGTCGCCGCTCACGCACCGGCTGCTGCGACTCCTGCCCGGTCGCCGCAGCGAGGTCATCGCGGCGACCGGCGTCGAGGATCTCGTCCTCCTGGAGGCGGGAGACGGGCAGGTGCGCGGCGGCACATACCGCGACGCCACGGGCCTGTTCGAGTTGAAGGTCCGGCCCGCGGCGGACGGCCGCGTGCGGATCGACCTCGTGCCGGAGATCAAGCACGGGCCGCTGGAGCGGTCGTGGGTCGGCGAGGACGGCATGTTTCGCATGGAGGCCGGGCAGCGCCGACATCGCCGGGACGATCTGGCGCTGGGCGTCGAGCTGCGCGAAGGAGCGCTGCTCCTCGTGGGCTGCGCCGGCGAGCAGGGGGCGACGCTCGGCGACGCGCTGCTCCGCGACCACGGCGGCAACCGCTCGACGATGCGGCTGCTGGCGATTCGACCCCTGGGGCCGGCCGTCGATCCGATGTTCGCCACCGCGACCTCGACCGCCGACGGCGACGACTCCGACGTCCTCGAGATCCGCTGACGTCCTGACGGTCCTCCGAGAGAGTGGAGGCCCAGGATGGGCGGAGCGAACGTCCGGCGACGGGGCACGGGCAGCCCCGACCTTCACCGTTGGCCCATGTGGCGAGCGTCCGGGCAATCTGGCGAAGGCGTGCCGGCCGGCGGGTGACTGCGCGTGCGGGAATCTGCGGGGGCGCGGCAAACGGTTCCCGGAACCTCGACCGCGGCGGACGCGGCCGGTCGGATGTGCCGATTCTCTCCGTGGTGCCGTCGCTTTCGGGCGGACCACACGCAGGCCGGGGATCGATCCATGCACCAAGCGCCGTCCACCGCACCGCAGCCCAAGCGGCACCGTCCCAAGGCTCTCACCGTGTTCCTGGCGGCGTTCGTCGCCGGCGCGGCGGCGGCCGTGGGCATCAACCAGGCGCTCGACGTGCACCTGTCGCAAAAGAAGCCGCAGGTCGAGAGCGAGCCGATCTTCGTGGCCCTGCGGTCGCTGCCGCAAGGATCGCCCGTGACGATCTGGGACGTGGCGCTCCGCGACTGGCCGAAGGCGATGCTGCCCACGACGGCGCTGCGGGCCGAGGACTCGTTCGAGGGCTGCGTCCTCCGGCATCCGCTGCGCGAAGGCCAGCCCCTGCTCTCGGTGCAACTCATGCGGTCCGGCCAGACGGCCCAGACCGACCCATTGCCGACCGACACCACGTTCGCGCCGCCCACCCCGGCGACGCCCGTCGCCAGGACGGTTGAGGCCGACCTGTGGACGCCGGCACCAGCGAACGCGGAACCGGCGCCGGCAACGACATCGGAGCCACAGCGCCCGGTCGCGGCAGCCCAGCCGGCTGTCGTCGCGCCGCTGCAGCCCACGTCCTCCGACGTAGACCCGCCGGCCACGGTCGCCGTCGCTGCTCCTCCCAGCAGTGCCGCGGTCGGCCCCGCCGCGGAACCGGTGCCCGTGGTCGCCATCCCGGCGGTCGTGGAACCGGTGCCGGTCGCCACGGAACAGATCGTGGAACCCGCCGAGCAGGCAGTCGATGCCGGTGATGCGGAGTCGCTTCCCGTCGCCGTAATCGGCGAGCCGACGCTCGCCGATCCGGTGCCCGGCGAGCCGACGCCAGCCGACACACCGCCGCCCGAGGGTGTCGGCATCGAATCGGTGGTGACGGCCAAGTCGGTCACAACTCCGGTCGTTGCCGCCACTCCCGCGGGCGTCGAGCCGGCCCTCACCGATCCCGTGGCCGACGATGCGCCGGCCTTGACGGCGCCGACCGCGTCCGCGCCCCGCAAGTCGCGCGACGGCATCACCCGTTATCTGGTGGTCCCCGAGCGGATTGCCCTGCAGGCCGACGCGGGCTTCGCCGAGCCACCGGCAGCCGCGCAGCAACCACCGGCAGTCCAGCGGCCGGACGTGGAAAGTCTGCCGCCCGTCCGCCAAAACGCCACGGCCCAAACCCGGCCGAAGCCGACGGGCCAGCAGCGGTCGGCCCAGCAGGCACGTCCGGCGGTGCAGCCGCAGCCCGCCCCGCAAACTCGCCCCCAGCAGCAAGTGCAGCCGCCACGGCGACAGGCGGCACCGCCCAGCACCCGTCAAGCCACGCCCGCCGCCCCGCGCGGTCTGGGCGCGATGTTCCCGAAGCTCGCGGCGGGCTTCGACGCGATGACCGGAGGCGCCCGGCAACCCCGCGAAACAGACGAACGCTACGACGAGGCAGTCGCCACCGACGACCCCCGCTATCAGCCGTAATCCAGCCGCCGCCGCATCCCGGCCGGCGGGCGGAGGGTCAGGGCTCCACCACGATCTTGCCCGCCAACGTGCCCGACCGGGAGATCGTGTTGGCCTCCTGAAGGGCGTGTCCCTCCGCCGTCGCCGCCAGGGGCAGCACACGGTCAATCGGCACCCGGAGTTTCCCGCCGGCCAGCCACCGATTGATGTCGGCGGCCGCCGCCGCCTGCTCGTGACTGTCGGCCTTGAACATCGCAAACCCGTGCAGGCTCAAGCCCTTCACGTAGAACGGTCCCACTGGAAACGGCGGTCGGGCGTCGCGGCCGGCCATGATCACCATCCGGCCCCGCTCGGCGAGCATCGCCACGGCCTGGTCGAAGGCGGGCTCCCGCTGCGTCTCCCAGTAGATGTTCACGCCCTGCGGCGCCGCCGCACGCACGGCCGTCACGAGATCGTCGCGCCGGTAGTCGAAGACGGCCTCGGCACCGAGCCGCAGCAGGGCCGCGCGCTTCGCCTCGGTGCCCGCCGTCGCCAGCACGCGGGCACCGAGGGCCCGCGCGATCTGCACGACGGCGGTGCCCACGCCTCCCGAGCCGCCGTTGACGAACAGCGTCTCCCGGGCGCGGAGCGACGCATGGCCCACGAGCCCCAGGTGGGCGGTGATCGAAACGAGCGCCGCGGCGGCGGCCTCGCGATCGGCGACGCCCGCGGGCGTGGGGTAGAGCCACCGCTCGTCGACGGCGGCCAACTCGGCGAACGTACCCTGCCGGCCGAGCAGTCCCTGATTGGATCCCCAGACGCGCATCCCCGGCCGCAACGAGGCGACCTCGGCACCGACGGCCACGACCTCGCCGGCCAGGTCGCACCCTACGACGAAGGGCGACGGCAACTGCATGGCGACCGCACCGGAGCGGATGTAGGTGTCGATCGGATTGATCGCGCATGCCCGCACCCGCACGAGCGCCTCCCGTGGTCCGGGCACCGGATCAGGCAGGTCGCCGTGACGGATCACGTCGGGCGGACCGGTCTCGGTGATGAACGCCGCCTTCATGGCTTGGGATCTCTGCCCCGCGCCAGGGCCATCCCACCGCCGATCGCGACGGCCGCGCCGATGGCGGCCACGGTCCACAGCACCCCGGCCACCGCCCGCGCGGAACGGGCCACCTGCACGATCCGGTCTTCGTCCGCCATGGTCGGCCGCGACACGCCCGATCGGGCCAGCGCCTGCCAGGCTTTGTAGATGTCGGTGGTCGATGCCGCGGCGACGCCGGCGCGGATCATGGCCGCCTCGACGGGCGGTTGCGGCGCCATGCTGAGATACGACGCCGCGGCGACCGCCAGCAACGCCGCCAGGCTGCCCCCCAGCACACAGCCGTGCGCGGTCGTCCACGAGCCGCCGCGACCCTCCAGCTCGGGGGCCGCCGTCGGCAGGCGGGCCAGTTCGCCGAGCCGCGGCACCGTGAGCACGGCACCGCACCGCGGGCAGGCCACCTCGCCGCCGGCCTGGCCCGCGCTGACGGACACAGTCTCGGCACACCCGCAGGCGAGCAGGTAGGTCTTCGCGGCCCTTGTTTCGTCGCGGTTTTTCATGGACAGATCGTCAGGCGTTCCCGACATCCGCGGTCCGGCACTCCGTGAATCCGACGCACACGGCGGACACCGGGGCCGCAGAAATTCTCCGGTCGGATTCTTTTACCATTCGGACTCCGGGAACTGGTCAAAAACCGGTTTTGCCGCAAAAAAAAGTTGGCCTCCCGGCAGGCACAGCGACATAATCTTGAGCCCCTCGGAACCACTCGCAATGCCGGCCAAAAACCGCTATCCTTTGCCCGGCTTGCCCAGTCCCCCGCAGCCCACGTCGCAGAGCCGGCCGCTCGCCCTTGACAGCCTTCGGCCGCAGACGCGCGAGCCCCGGCAGAAAACGGCCGCGGTGCCGGTGATGCAGCCGTCCGCCCCGGTCTGGACTTGCCCGCCTCTTGAATCACACTGTCGGCACTACGAATGATGCAACGGAGCATCCGGTGCCCCGCGGTCCGACACGACGTCGCCCGTTGATCCGTTCCTGGAAGGATTCATAAGGAGCCCAGCCTTGTACGACTCGCTGCTCGACGAACTCGAAGACGACGTTGTCTCCAATCCCCAGGAGGTCGAGGAACTGACCGAGAAGGTCGTCGACGCCGAAGAGGCGGATGCGGAACTTCTCGCCGACGACACCGAAGCGCCCGTCCTCGCCGAGGGCGACATCGAGGCCGAGGCGGAGGTCGACGCGTCCGGCGAAGCCGAGGAAGTGCTCACCGAGCAGGTCGAGAACTGGTCGGACGATCCGGTCCGCATGTACCTCACGCAGATGGGCGAAATCCCGCTCCTCACCCGGGCGCAGGAAATCCATCTGGCGCGGCAGATCGAGACCACCCGCGCACAGTTCCGGGCCAAGCTGCTGGAGTGCGAATACGTCTGCCAGCAGTCGTACCGCGTCCTCTCGCGGGTGCATCGCGGCGAACTCCCCTTCGACCGTACGGTCCAGGTCTCGGTGACCGACCGGCTGGAGAAGGATCAGATCCTCGGCCGCCTGCCCCATAATCTGAAGACGCTCGACGTCCTGCTCAAGCAGAACAAGGCCGACTACCGGATCGCCCTGTCGAAGAAGCGGCGGATGGCCGAGCGTCGCGAGGCCTGGGCCCGGTTGGGCCGGCGCCGCCGGCGCTGCGTGCGTCTGGTCGAGGAACTCGGGCTGCGGACGCAGCGGATCGAGGCCATGATCCCGCAGCTGGAGAAGTTCGTCGTTCGCATTCGGGAGCTGAAGGCGAAGATCGACGCCCACAAGAAGTCGAAGCAGCCGCCGTCCAGCCGGCAGAAGTTGGTCGAGGAATATCGCGCCATCCTCAAGGCCTGCCAGGAGACGCCCCGCAGCCTGAAGCGCCGGGTGGACGAGATCCGCGGCATCTTCGCCAAGTATCAGCAGGCGAAGCGCGGCCTCTCCGAGGGCAACCTGCGGCTCGTCGTGTCGATCGCCAAGAAGTACCGCAACCGCGGCCTCTCCTTCCTCGACCTGATCCAGGAAGGCAACGCGGGTCTGATGCGGGCGGTGGACAAGTTCGAGTATCGCCGCGGCTTCAAGTTCTGCACCTACGCCACGTGGTGGATTCGGCAGGCGATCACCCGTGCCGTGGCCGACCAGAGCCGCACGATCCGCATTCCCGTCCACATGGTCGAGACCATGAGCCGGGTGCGGAACGTGGCCCGCCAGTTGCTCCAGGAATACGGCCGCGAGCCGACGATCGAGGAGATCGCCGCCCGTGCCGGCACGCCGATCGACGAGACCCGACGGGTGACGGCGATGAGCCGTTATCCGATCAGCCTCGACCGCCCGGTGGGCAACAGCGAGGACAGCCACTTCGGCGACCTGCTCCCCGACACCGGTGCCGAGAATCCCGCCGTGGGCGCCGCCCAGGAGATGCTCCGCAACCGCATCGCCAAGGTGCTCAAGAGCCTCTCGTACCGCGAGCGCGAGATCATCAAGCTTCGCTACGGTCTCGGCGACGGCTACAGCTACACGCTCGAAGAGGTGGGCCACATCTTCAAGGTGACCCGCGAGCGGATCCGGCAGATCGAGGCCAAGGCCGTCCGCAAGCTGCAGGCTCCCGCCCGCAGCGAAGAGCTCTCGGGCTTCCTTGACTAGTTTTACGCCTGCGGGGCCATCCATGGCCCCCGCAGGCTTGGCAGGTCGGAGGCACAGCCAAGGTGTGCCTCGACCTGCGATGGCTCGCCCTCCAGGCGAGCCTCGCGTAAGCCGAAGCAGGCCCGAAGGGATGCGCCGGCGCGAAAACGAGCGCCATCCATGGCCCCCGCAGGCTTGGGCCGGCGTGGTCGCAGCCAAGGTGCGACCAGCCGGCCGGGCGGCCGCCCTCCAGGCGGCCGTGGCCTGCGGCCGCTGCGTGCAAAATCGACCATCGCACTCTGTAGCGGCGGTCTCTGACCGTCGTGCCGGGTCGCAAACCGAGTCATTCAGCTCGGGGGTGCCCCTGCCACAGGAGCCGGCGTAGGCGGCCAGCGGAGCCATGGATGGCGGAGCGCAGACGCCTCCGAGAG
>JBIKND010000100.1:0-13649 GCA_044358905.1 Pirellulales bacterium
CACGCGACGGTGGCGGAGGTCGTCGCGGAGTTCGAGAAAAACCCGATCTATATCGTGCCCACCACCTTCGGCCCCGGCGACGCGGGGCACCCGACGATCCACCTCTCCGTCACCGACGCCGCGGGTGACTCGGCGATCATCGAGTACATCGCCGGCAAACCGGTCATCCACCATGCCCGCGCCCACCAGGTGATGACCAACAGCCCCGTGTTCGAACAGCAGCTGACGCTCAACCGCTACTGGGAACGGATGGACGGCGCCAAGATGCTGCCCGGGTCGCACCAGTCGGAAGACCGGTTCGTGCGGGCCAGCTACTACCTGAAGCGGCTCGGCGACGCGGAGACCGATCCCCGCAAGCAGGTGGCCGGCGTGATGAGCGTGATGCGAAACGTGTCGGTGCCCTGGGGCGCCCCCGATCCCCAGCATCCGAACATCGCCCCGACCTACTGGCGCACGGTGCTCGACCACGGCCGGCGCGTCTACTACTTCGAGAGCGCGCTCAGCCCCTACGTCGTGGGCGTGGACCTGACGAAGCTCGACTTCGCCCCCGGCTCGGGCATCCGCGCGGTCGCATTGGAGGGCGAGGAAGCGTTCCAGCTTTCCGGCGACATCAACGACCAACTGAAGCCCGCCGAGCCGATCGCCTACCTGGCGCCCTGACCGGGTTGCGGCGGCCCGAGGCTCAGCAACAAGAGTTTGCGCGGCGGGCGTGTGGCCGTGGCAGCGAGGATTCCGCAGAGTGCCACTCTGCGGCTACACCAGCAGCCCTGTAGGTGCAGACTGGCAGTCTGCACACCGTAGCAGCACGCATTCGTTGCCGAATACCGGGCCGCGATGGGAATCACAGCAGCAGAAGCAGACTCCCCACATCAAAAGCCGGGAGCCGGGGGATCCCCGGGCTTCCGCCCGGGGCTTTTTGGAAACAACGAGCGATGATCAATTGTGAGCCGCCTCCGAGGCCACCCGCGCCGGAGCGCCGATCGCCACGACCCGGTTGCGCCCCTGCGCCTTCGCCTCGTACATCGCGTCGTCGGCGCGGGCCAGGATGGCGTCGAGGCCCTCGTCCGGCAGGGCGAGCGTCGCGCCGATGCTGAGCGTGGCCACGATCGCGTCCCCCGCGAACGGGATCGGCGCGGCGGCCGCGCACCGCAGCCGCTCGGCCACCAGCACGGCCTCGTCGATGTCGTGCACACCGCGGAGCGCGACCATCAGTTCGTCGCCGCCGATCCGGCCGCCGAGGTCGTCGGGCGTCGGGAGGCAGCCGCGGATCCTCGCCCCCAGGGCCTCGAGCACGGCGTCGCCGGCGGCATGGCCGTGGACGTCGTTGGTCTCCTTGAAGCGGTCGATGTCGCACCACAGCACGGCCACTTCGTGGGCCCCGCGGGCGACCAGTTCGTCGAGCCTGTCCATCAGTTCCTTGCGGTTCAGCAGGCCCGTGAGGTCGTCGATGCGGGCCCGACGGTCGAGGGCCTGCTCGGCCAGGACCTCGGCGTCGATGATCCGCAACGCCGCGATCAGGCCGTCGATGCGCCCGTTCGGCATGCGGAAGGGGCTCGAGTGGGCTTCCATCCAGTGGACCTCGCCGGTCTTCGTGTGAATTTGGGAGCGGGAGACGGCT
The DNA here is from genome assembly GCA_044358905.1 of Pirellulales bacterium. Lineage (GTDB taxonomy): Bacteria > Planctomycetota > Planctomycetia > Pirellulales > UBA1268 > QWPN01. The sequence continues at coordinate 1,619 of JBIKND010000100.1, forward strand.
CCCTCGCCCGCGAACACCCGCGCCTTGTCACGACGGTACTGCTGCCGCGCCTCCTCGGTGGCGAGAAAGTCGAGGCCGCTGCGGCCGACAAACTCGGTCCCGCTCCAGCCGAGAACGCTCGTGACCGACGGCGACACCCAGACGACCTTGTCGTTCGCGTCGATCCGCACGACCACGTCGAGAGAGTTTTCCGCCAGCAGCCGAAACTGCTCCTCCGAGGCGGCGATCCTCGCGAGCGCCGCCCGCTTCTCGGTATTGTCGCTCCAGACGAAGCTGATCCACCCGTCGGCACGCACCGCGCGCACGTCCAGCCAATGGACCGATCCGTCCGGCATGGGGAGCGGAAAGTCGTCGAGCGCCAGCGGCCGCCCGGTATCGGCGGCTGCGGCGAAGCGGGCGATCAGGCCGGTGGTGACCATGTGGGGCATGAGTTCGAGAAAGCGACGGCCTTGAACGCGTTCTCGCTCGGACTTGAAGAAGGCGCAGGCCGGCGGGTTCGCGTCGGCGACGACGAAGTCCACCACGCGGCCCGCCGGGTCGCGGACCGGTTCCCCGAGCATCAGCGGGTTGATCATGCTGGCCATCTGGGCATGGAGCCGCTGCCGTTCGGTGGCTGCGACCGCCCGGGCCTGCACCTCGCCGTGGATGTCGCGCCAGCCGCCCACGCGGCGGACGACCTGGTGGCGGTCGTCGAAGATCGGGCGGAGCGACAGGGAAAACCAGCGGTAGCTGCCGTCGGCCGACCGCAGCCGCACCTCGGCGTCGGTGGCCATGCCCTCCTGCACCTGGCGTTCCATCGAGCGCACGGTGTCACGCTCGTCGGGGTGCACGAGGTGGGCGTACGGGGTGCCGACGAGGTCCTCGGGCCGGCGGCCGATCCGCTGCAGGACCGAGGTCGTGATCCAGCGGACGACGCCGTCGTTGTCGGTCTCCATCACGACGTCGGAGGCGTTCTCCGCGACGATCCGGAGCCGCCGGGCGACGTCCACATCGGCGGCCTGCGGCTCGGCAGTGGCCTCGCCCCGCGGCCCATCCGCCTCCCGCCGCACGTGCCGGCGGCTGCCGACGTGGTGCAGCCAGAGCCCGACCAGGGTGGTGACGAGCAGAACGTCCGGAATGATCGCCACCACGAGCCAGAGCCACCCTGGCATGTCGCCGGATGGCATGGCGAGCACGGCGGAAGCGGATGTCCAAGGCATGGGCAAGCCTATGCGCGGCACGCAGCGGGAAACCGCGTCCACGAGGCCGGGCGGCGTTTTGCCGACGTGTCTCACCGCGGGTATGCATGGGCCACCTTCCGTCCCCGGCGACTCGCCCGCCCGCGCGCTGCGAGCCCTTGCCTCCGGGATCCGGCCCGAGCGTAGAGTTCCCGCCCAATCGGTGTTGTCTGCAGGCCCAGGGCCGAGGTGTCTCGTGGAAATCGCCCTCCCGCACGTCGTCGTCCGGATCTGCGGGCCGGGCGTCGGTCCCGACCTCGTCGCCGCGCTCGACCTGTATCCGTTGGATGTCAGCCAGGCCCGGGATGCGTCCGAGGCGCGCCGTGTGGCACGCGGCCACCGGGCCGTGTTGGTGGTCGTCACCGACCCGCCCGACTCCCGCGCGGCGATCGCCGAGACGTGGAGCGAGTTTCCCCGGACGCCGATCGTCCTCGTCGCCCCCGCGACCACGGCCGCGGACGCCAGGCACCGTGCCATCGAGCCCACCGGTTCGGTATCCGAGGCGGGCTGGGTCGACTCCATCTCCGGCGGCCTGCCGCTGGAAGACATCTGCTGGCACGCCCTGGAGGCCGTCGGCCGCGCGGCCATGCTGGAAAGCAACGCCGATCAGCCAATCGGGCCCGTCCTGCTCGAGGTAGACGATGCGGGATGCGTCACCTCCGTCGCACGGAACGAAGGATTGATGGTCAATGGTCGCCATGTCGGTCCCGGCGACTCCCTCTTGCACCTCATCGCCGCGGCCGATCGGGCCCCGTTCGCGCAGGCCCTCGGGCGAATGCAGGCCGGCGAGATCCGCTTCGCCCCGCTCCGCATCCTGGACATGCGCGGCGGCAGCCATGCTGCGTCGGCGGCGATGCGATGCGTGGAGGCGGGCCACTACGCCGTGGTCGTGCAGCCGCTGCTCTCCGGGGGCCCGATCGTCGGGCGGCACGTCAACAATCGTGACCCGATCACCGGGCTGCTGACCCGCTGGGCCGTGGCCAGCACGCTCGAGTCGCTCGCGCGGTCGGATCCGGAGGGCCGCGGCCCCGTCCTTCTGGTCCTGAAACTCGACAACTTCTCGGCGATCAGCGAGTACATCGGCCACGAGGCGACGGACGCGGTGCTCGTCCGCGTCGCCTCGATCATGAGCGGCGTCCTCTCCTACCCGGCAGTCTGCAGCCGCGTGATGGGAGACACCTTCCTCGCCTGCCTGCCCGGGTGCGGCATCGACGCGGGCCTCCACGCGGCGGAGCATTTGATCCGGGGCGTCGATGAGATCGACGTGCCCGGCTTCTCGGCCGGGTTTCACATCCGGGCCTCGATCGGGATCGCGGCCGCGTCCCGCAAGGACTACGACCTCGCCCTCCGTCTCGCCGACGCCGCCGCCACCGAGGCGCGGGCGGCCGGGGGCGATCGCGCGATCGTCGCCCAAGCACCGGCCGCCACCGCGGTGGCACGCGACCTGGCGGCGGCCATGGACGTCGGCGCCTGGGAGGTGTGGCTGCAGCCGGTGGCGGCCGAACCGGGCGGCCACGTCGTTTTTCACGAGGCCCTCGCCCGGTTCGGCAACGGGTGCGGCCGCGTGATCTCGCGGCCCGACTTCTTCGCCCTGGGCCGGGCGCAAGGCCTCCTCGAGCGCTTCGACCGGATGATGCTGCAGCGGGTCGTCGAACTCCTCGCGGCGCATCCCGACGGGAAAATCTCGGTGAACGTGAGCCTCGAGAGCTTCGTGTCGGACGCGTTTCCCGCGTCGTATCTCGATCCGCTCCGCGCCATCCCGAACGGCCCCGCGCGGATGATCCTCGAAATCCCGCCGCACGTCCTGGCGATGCCGGCGGCCGGCGTGCGGTCGCGGCTGGAGGCCCTCGCGGCGGCCGGGGTGGCGGTCGCCGCGGATGACTTCGGCAGCGGGATCTGCCGACTGCAGGATCTCGCGCGGTTTCCGCTGGCCATCGTCAAGCTCGACGAATTGGTGACCGGCTACGTCGACGACGATCCCCTGCAGCGCGAGTTCGTCCGCACCGTGGTCAACGTGTGCCGCGCCCGGGGCGTCATGACCGTGGCGGAATACACGCGCAGCCCGGAGCAATGGCAGCGGCTCGTCTGCGACGGCGTCGATTGCTTCCAGGGCGAACTGCTCGGCATGCCGGCTCCGGCGGCGGTCGTCCTCGCGACGCCGCCTGGAGCCGGCGGCGCGCCCCTCGAGCCGGCCGCATCCGCCTGACAGCGTCCATCGATTCGCCGAGGAGTGCCGCCGTGGGTTTTCGCCGTCTGCTCCGCATCGACTGGGACGTGATCGCGGGCATCATCGCGGCCCTCGTCGCGATGTTCCTGAGTTTCCTGGGCCTCGTGTCGGAGACCGTGGGGCTGGGCATCGTCCTCCTCCTCTGCGCCCTGTTGCTGACCCGCGACCTGCGCGGCGAGGCCCGCGAAATCCGCATGTTCGACAAGCTCGACCTCATCAAGCGGCATGTCGTGGACGTATCCGATGCCGTGAAGCCGTCCGAGATCCAGCTCATCGGGCCGAAGAAGATGCGGCAGGCCTACTCGACCTTCGTCACGTCTCTCTACGGCGACGTGCGCTGGTTCAACGTCTGCTGCCGGATGTTCCGCCGCCAGGAGGTCTTCGACTCGACCTTGCGGCCGCTCCTCGACAACCCCAACGTCACGTCGATTCGCCTGCTCTGCAGGCCGGAGGAGCGATCGGGATGGCACGCCGAAGTGCTCCCGAAACTGCGGCAGTGCGAAAACAGGGCGAAGCTGCAGGAGCCCTCCTGGGCGCCCATTCCGGGGAACGTGTCCTTCCTGATCGGCGACGTCGACGGCGACGGCCGCAACGAGGCGCTCGTCAGCATCCTCGACGAGCCGTTCGCGGCCTTGAGCCACGGCACGAGCGTGCCCCGCTACCTCGTTCGCGTGTTCAGCGACTGCGAGCTCATGCTGCACATCGAGGAGGTGACCCGGTACGCGATGAACGCCCCCGAAACCGCAGGCGAAATCAGCGTCGCCAGCCACGAAAAGGCGTGAGCATTCGCCGGGCCCGACGGGATCGCGTCACCCGTCGCCGCCTTCGGCGGCCGAGCGGAGCTCACCGAGTGCGTTGCAGGCGGCCCGTTGCTCCGCCTCCTTCTTGTTGCGGCCCCAGGCGGGGGCATACCGCCGGTCGCCGATCTGGGCCGAGACGTGAAAGCTCTTGCTGTGATCGGGACCGGTCTCCTCGATCACCTCGTAGGTCGGCGTGATCCCGAAATCCCGCTGCGCCCACTGCTGCAGCAGCGACTTGTGGTTCGAGCCCTGGGCACCCGAGGCCACCTCCGCGATCTCCGGCAGCAGGAACCGGTCCACGAGGGGACGGACGGCGTCGAGCCCGCCGTCGAGGTAGATCGCGGCGACGAGCGACTCGAAGAGATCGGAGAGCACCGACGTGGGCACCGGACGGTTCACCGACAGCCCCTTGCCGACGATCAGGAAGTCGATCAGCCCCAGCCGGTCGCTGATCCGGCCGCACGTCTCGCGGCTCACGACCACCGACTTGATCCGCGTCAGGTCGCCCTCCAGCGACTCGGGAAAGGCCCGGTAGAGCGTCTCGCACACCAGGAACCCGAGGATCGCGTCCCCGAGGAACTCCAGCCGCTCGTTCGAGCCCAGCCGGTGCTGGGCTCCGGAGGCATGGGTCAGAGCCGCGACGAGCAGGGTCGGATCCCGAAACTGGTAGCCGATTCGCCGCTGGCAATCCGCCACGTCGATCGACGCCTCCGGCGGCTCACGGCGTTCTCTTTTGGCCATGCGGCGAAAACCTCTGCTTTTCCCGCAGGATAGGCGGCTTTTACGGGATCTGTCAACGCGGCCGACGGCCGTCGGAGCGAACGACCGCCCCCGCGCGAACAACCCCCCGGCGTCGTCCGTAAACAGTTCCATGCGTCGTGACCACCCCGCCGGCCCCCGGGTCCGGCCGGGGGTGTTTGCACGTCGCGGGGCCTGTATACGATTCGAGCGACTTGTCCCAGAAAGGTGGAACCTGACCATGACTCATCCCCTCCGTTTCTCGCGCTGCAATCTCTCGTGCTGGCTCTGCATGGCGACCGCCGCCGCCTTGGCCGTGGCCGTCGCCTGCCGGCCCAGCGAGAGCCGTGCCGACCAGCCGTCGGCCGACGCCTTGGCCCACGCCACCGCCTTGTCCCGCGCGTTCCGCGAGGCTGCCGAGGCGACGACGCCCACCGTCGTCGTCGTCCGCAGCGAGGTCAAGGCTCGCCAGCCCGCGGCCCGCGGCCAGCGGGGCCGCGGCGACAATCCCCTCAAGGGCACGCCGTTCGAGAACATGTTTCCCGACGGCCTTCCCGAGGGTTTCGAGTTCAACATGCCCGAGGGGGGCTCGACGCCGCGCCGTTCGGGCGTCGGCTCGGGGGTGATCGTCGACCCATCCGGCATCGTGCTCACCAACAACCATGTGGTCGAAGGGGCCGACGAGGTCGTGGTCGAGCTGACCGACGGCCGCGAGTTCAAGGCCAAGGAGATCAAGACCGACCCCGAGAGCGACCTGGCGGTGATCCGCCTCGCCGACGCCAAAGACCTGCCGACCGCCAAGCTCGGCGACTCCGACAAGCTCGCCATCGGCGACTGGGTGATCGCCATCGGCACGCCCTTCGAGCTGGAGACGACCGTCAGCGCCGGCATCATCAGCGGCAAGGGGCGGGAACTCGGTGGCATCCGCCGGGCCCAGTTCCTCCAGACCGACGCCGCCATCAATCCGGGCAACTCGGGCGGACCGCTCATCAACCTCGCCGGCGAGGTGGTGGGCATCAACACCGCCATCGCCTCCAACAGCGGCGGCTATCAAGGCATCGGGTTCGCGATTCCGGTGAACCTCGCCAAGTGGGTCAGCGGCCAGCTGATCGCCAAGGGGAAGGTCGAGCGGGCCTTCATCGGCGTGCAGATGGGGCCGCTCGACGCCAAGATGGCGGCCAAGCTCGGCGCCAAGGATCGCAAGGGCGTCCTCGTCAACGACGTCGTGCCCGGCTCGCCGGCCGCCGAGGCGGGCGTGCAGGAGCTCGACGTGATCACGGCCTTCGACGACCAGCCGGTGGAGGGCACCCGCGCCCTCCAGGAGATCGTCGAGCGGTCGGCGATCGGCAAGCCCCACAAGCTCACGGTGTTTCGCGACGGCAAGCAGGTCACGCTCTCCGTCGCGGTGAAGCCGCTGCCCTCCGACCTCGCCCAGGCGGGGCCGGGCCGCGGGCCGCGAGCCGAGGCCGGTGAGGAGACGTACTTCTCCAAGGAGTTCGGGATCGAGGTCCGCGACAAGGCGTCCGTCGCCGACGACGCCTACGAGGGCTTCACCGGCGTGCTCGTGGACCGGGTCGACTCCGACGGCCTGGCCGCCGAGGCGGGGATCGGCCCGGGCGTGCTCGTCCGGGCCGTGGGCCGCACCGAGGTAAAGACGATCGCCGACTTCGCAGCGGCCATCGAAAAGGAGACGGCCGCGGAGGGTGTGGTCCTCAAGGTCCGCACACCCCGCGGAAATGCCGTGGTCCTCTTGCAGCGGAAATAGGGGCAGGCGACGCTGGAGCCGCGGCCGGTGAACGGTCGCGGCTCCGGCGACTCATCCCCATGGCGACCCTCGGCGTCAACATCGACCACGTGGCCACGATCCGCCAGGCCCGGCGGACCGTCGAGCCCGACCCCGTCTGGGCGGCCGCGCTCGCCGAACTCGGCGGCGCCGACGCGATCACGGTCCATCTCCGCGAGGACCGCCGGCACATCCAGGACCGCGACCTCGAGGTGCTGCGACGGACGGTGCAGGTGAAGCTCAACCTGGAGTGTGCCATCGCCGCCGCAATGATTGACATCGCCTGCCAGGTTCGGCCCTGCCAGGTGACGCTCGTGCCCGAGCGCCGCGAGGAGGTGACCACCGAGGGCGGCCTCGACGTGGTGACGCACAAGACGGCCACGGCCGACGCGGTGTGGCGGATGAAGAGCGCGGGCATCGCGGTGTCGCTGTTCATCGACCCTTGCCCGCGACAGATCGATGCCGCCGTCGAACTTGGCGTCGAGGCGGTGGAACTGCACACGGGGTGCTACGCGAACGCGGCCACGGAGGCCGATCGACACGAGAAGCTCGTGGAACTGGCCCGGGCCGGCGCCATGGCCCGCCACGCGAAGCTCGCGCTCAACGCCGGCCACGGCCTGACGTATCGCAACGTCGTGCCGGTCGCGCGGCTCGAGGGCATGGGCGAGCTCAACATCGGCCACTCGATCGTGGCCCGCGCCGTGCTCGTGGGCTTCACGCAGGCCGTCCGCGAGATGAAGGCCCTCGTCGCCCCCCTGTAGCGGCGGTCTCCGACCGCCGAAATCCGGGTCATCAATACAAATCGGCGGTCAGAGACCGCCGCTACAGCGCGAAGGCCTGCGGGTCGGTGAGCACGAACAGGTGGCCGTGGTCGCTGGTGACGATCACGACCGTGTCGCCCCAGCCGCCGTGCCGCTCGATCCAGGCCACGACCGCCCGGAAGGCGGCGTCGCCGCTCTGCGCGGCGCCGATCGCGGTGTCGACGTTGTTGGCATGCGACGCCCAGTCGACGTCGCCCGCCTCCACCATCAGCCAGAACGGGCCGCGGCTGGCGAGCACGTCGAGGGCCGCCACGGCCATGTCGGCGAGCGTGGGATTTTCGGCGACGTCGGCCGGTGAGTAGCAGATCGTACCGCCATACTTCTTCCGCAAGGCCGCGGTCTCGGGGCCGAGGTCGGCCGTACCGGCCGGATTGAAGTCGCCGTCGGCGGTGCGGAACGGCAGGTGGCCCTCGCCCGCGCCGAAGAACCCGAAGAGCCGCAACTTCCGGGCGATGGCGTCGCGGGTCGCCTCCGCGAGCACGTCGGCCCCGCGGCGGCCGGCGGTTCGCTCCGCGACGCGGTATCGGCCACCATTCCTGACGTCGATCGCCTGCCGCGTCGAGTCGGCCACGTACTTGTTGCCGGGCTCGAAGTTGCGGCCCTGGTCCTTGTCCTTGACCGCGTCACCCGCCACGCCCCAGCCGCCGCCGATGAGGACGTCGAGGCCGGGCAACGCGGCCTCGCGATGCGCGACCGACCGCTCGCCGAGCTGGTCGCGGGAGATGTCCTGGTAGTCGTCGCGACTCACGTTGGTGGCGTAGGCGCAGGCGGGCGTGGCGTGCGACACCGGCACGCTCGACACCGCCCCCACGGCCCAGCCTCGCGTCTGCAGCCGCCGCGCGATCGGCACAAGTTCCTCGCCGGCCGGCCCGACGTTGATCGCGTCGTTGTAGGTCTTGCGGCCCGCGCACAGCGACGTCGCCGACGCCGCCGAATCGGTCACGGCGTGCGGCTCGTCGCGATCGCGTCCGATGAGATAGCGGAGGTCGCACCGCGGATCCCACGGGGTGGCCCCACCCCGCACGGGATCGTAGCCGCCGGGCGTCTCCCCGCCGGGATTCCGCACCGCCTGCGCGTCGACGTCCACCTTGGTGCCGTCGTTGGCGGGGCTGGTCACGCAGAAGCCGAAGTCCGTGGTCGTCCCGCGGTAGTCCTGGAAGGCGAAGCCGGTGCCCTGCCCCTCCCCATAGGCCACGCGGCCGGTGGTGGCGATCGCAGCCGTGCGGGTCGTGTGCCAGTCCATGCCGTCGAACACGAAGAGCACGATCCGCTTTCTGCCGGCGGCGGCGGCCATCTCCTGGAGCCGGCAGACGTCGGTTTGGTCGAAGTATTCGGCCTGCGGATTGAGCGTCCGCTCCGGCAGGCGACCGTAGAGGGCCTGCAGACGCTCCGCATCGCGGTAGATGGAGTTCGTTCCGCCCACCGCATCGAGCTTCATGCCGAACGCATAGACCGGGATCAGTCGGTTGGAATGATTCGACCAGGCGGCATACCGCTGCGGCTGGTCGCCCCAATGGCCCCAGGCCGCGTGGCCGGCGGCTTCGGCGTCGACCTGCATCTGGCGAACGCGGTCGGTCGCCGGCCCGGCAGTGGGACCGGCGGCCCCCCGGGGCCGCGCCAAGGTGGCGTACGTGACACCCACCGCCAGAACGACGCCCAGCGTCCAGGAGGCGACTCCAAATTGCCATGGTTCGCGGTTCATGGCCGGCATCGTAACAGCCGGAGGGAAGGACCGGCGGCTGCCGGTTCCGCAGGCAGCCTCTGCCCGTCGCCGAGTCAGTGACTCCCGCCCGGCGGACCGGCTGTATGCCCGGGCCGAGCCGGCCCGCACAGGCCGCTGGTTGCCATCCCTTCGGCGCGTCATTTGCTTGACGTATGCTCTCAACAATCCTTTTGGGCGTAACTCGCAAATCTCGCACCCCAGTTTCGCCAGCATGCTTTTATGTGCCCGGCAATTGGTTTCCGGTTTGTCTGATTTGGCGGTCCCGTTCCTTGAAGCCCAAGGCGCGAGCCGAGGGAATGTGGAGTGATTTCCGGTGAAGCGACGCGTATTCCCTCAGCTTGCGCTTCGGGCTTCCCGGCAGCGGCGCTGGGGTGGCCGCCTCGGCCACGGCGACGCTTCTCTGGCGCTGAGCGTGTGGCCGCTGCGGCCACAGCGAGAAGACTTTTGCCGCCCCTGAGCCGGTGCTACACCAAGGTCAATCCGATCTAGAAACGAGCCTGCCGTGCCGGAAGACGACCTGCTGCGCCGCGACGTTCGGTTTCTCGGCGGCCTGCTCGACGACGTGATTCGCGACCTGGAGGGCCCGCAGGCCCTGACGCTCGTCGAGGAGGTGCGGAATCTCGCCCGCCAGCGGCGGGCCGGGGCCCACGACGCCGAGCGGCTGCTGGCCGCCAGGATCGAGGGGCTCGACGAGAACGAGGCCCGGATCATCGCCCGGGCCTTCAGCATCTATTTCGACCTCGTGAACATCGCCGAGGACCGGCAGCGGGTCCGCGTCCTCCGCGACCGGGAGCAGGCGCGGCATCCGGCCCCGCTCGGCGAGTCGCTCGCGGCCGGCGTCGCGGAACTGGCCGACCTGGGCATGCCGGCCGCCGACGTCCAACGGCACCTCGACGACCTGCACGTCGAACTCGTCTTCACCGCCCACCCGAGCGAAGCCAAGCGGCGGTCGATCCGCGCGAAACTGCGCCGCATGCGGCAGAGCCTCCAGGAGCTCGACCGCGTCGACCTGCTGCCCCGCGAGCGGGCCGCCCACGAGGCCGCGATCACCGGCGAGCTGGCGGTGCTCTGGCAGACCGAGTTCCTGCGGCCCACGCGGCCCACGGTCACCGACGAGGTCGAGCGTGGCCTGTCGATCATGCCGCGGCTCTGGGAGGCGGTGCCGGAGGTGCATGCGGCCCTGCGTCGCGGCCTGGCAGCCCGCTTCCCCGGCGCCGCTTTCCGCATTCCGGCTTTTCTCACGTTCGGCTCCTGGATGGGGGGCGACCGCGACGGCAATCCGTTCGTCACGGCCGACGTCACCGCACGCACGCTGCTCCGGCTCCGGGCCGCGGCGATCGAGCAGCACGTCGCCTGGTGCCACCGCCTCCACGACCTGCTCACGATCTCGCGGCATGCCGCCTCCGGGGCCGCGGCGCTCGACGCGCGGCTGGGCGACCTCGCCGCCCGCTGGCCCGACCTCGCCCGGGCCCTCGAGCCGCTGGCGCCACACGAGGCCTACCGCCGCTGGCTGCGAATGATCCGCTTGCGGCTGGAACGATCGGCCTGCGACGACCTCGCCACCCCCTGCGCTCCCGAAGCCTATCGCTCCGGTGGCGAGTTCGAGGCCGACGTGACGCTGCTCGTCGAGTGCCTGGCCCGCGATCACGGCACGGCCGAAGACTCGGCGGCCGGCCGATGGCTCGACCTCGTGCGCACGTTCGGACTGCACATGACCCGCCTCGACGTCCGGCAGGACGCCCGCGCTTACCGCGACATCATGGCGGAGATCCTCGCCGCGGCGGACATCGTGCCCTCGGCCGATCACTACCGTGCGCTCGACGACGCGGCGTGCGGCCGGCTGCTCGTGGAGACGCTCGGTGCGGTGGGCGACGTGCCCACCGCCGGCCTCGGACCGCTGGCGCTCGACACCCTGCAGCTCTTCGAGGTGCTGCACGCCGCGGCCGTGCGGTTCGGCAGCGAGTGCCTCGGCGGCGCGATCGTGAGCCTGACGCGCTGCCCCGCCGACGTGCTCTCCGTGCTCTGGCTGTGGCGACAGGCCTGCCGGCGGGCCGGCGCCGCGGGTAGCCCCGTCGCCGCGGCCGACGTCGCCGTGGTGCCGCTGTTCGAGAAGATCCACGATCTCGCCCACGCGCAGGACACGCTCGCCGCGATCCTCGACGTGCCCGCCTACCGCGAACACGTGCGCGGCCGGGGTGACCGCCAGGTCGTGATGGTCGGTTATTCCGACAGCACGAAGGACGGCGGCTACCTCGCCGCTTGCTGCGGGCTGCAATCCGCCCAGGAGCGGCTCCACGCCGCAGCCGCCGCCCGCGGCGTAAGGCTCACGTTCTTCCACGGCCGCGGCGGCTCGCTCGGGCGGGGCGGCGGGCCGGCCGCCCGCGGCATCCTCTCGCTGCCCGCCGAAACGCTCGACGGCACCCTCCGGCTTACCGAGCAGGGCGAGGTGCTCGCCGAGCGGTACGACGACGCCGAGATCGCCCGCCGGCACCTCGAGCAGGTCACGTGGGCCACGCTCGTGGCGTCGAGCGTCCGCCGCGCGGCGCCCGCGGCCGAGTGGGCGGCGCTCGCGGCGCGAATGGCGGAGCGGTCGTGGGCGGTGTATCGCGACCTCGTGGACCAGCCCGGCTTCATCGGCTACTTCTCGCAGACCACGCCCATCGACGACATCGAGACTCTGCCGATCGCCTCGCGGCCCGCGCGGCGCCGCGGCGAGCGAACG
>JBIKND010000265.1:0-3746 GCA_044358905.1 Pirellulales bacterium
ATCTGGCGCACGAAAAGAACCTCGTGTTCACGATTTTCGGCATCGTCCTCTATCCGCTCCGGCTCCTGCTGCCCGCGGTCGCCTGGCTGCAACGGGCCTGCGACCGAGGGCTGAAGTGGTTCGTGAAGCATGTCTACGCGCCGGCCTTGGATGTCGCCCTCGACAATCGTCTGGCGGTGCTTGCCGGTGCCGCGTGCATCCTTCTCGTGGCGCTGGGGATCGTCCGCAGCGGTGTCACGCCCTTCCTCTTGTTTCCCAAGATCGACGCCAACCGGCTGCTGGCGAAGGTGGTGTTTCCCGACGGCACGCCGGCGAGCATGACCGAGGAGGCCACGGCCCGGCTGGAGCAGGCCGCCATGGCCGCGTCGCGGGATCTGTCGCCGGCCGGCAAGCCGATCGTGGAACTCGTCCATCGGGCCGTGGGGCAGGTGGCGGCGCAGGGTGAGATCGGCCCCGATGCCCGGCAGAGCGGCAGCCACGTGGGCGCGGTGGCGGTAGAGCTCGTCGATGGCCAGGATCGCAATGTGACCAGCGAGCAGTTCATCAGCGAATGGCGGCGGCTGGCGGGCGAGTTCGCCGGCACCGAGTCGCTTCTCTTCGGCACGGAGAACATCGGTCCCGGTGGCAAGACGATCGAGTTCAAGCTGCTGGCATCCGCCGAGCCCGAGGCCGTGCGCCAGCTGGAAGCGGCCGTGGAAAAGTCAAAGGAATGGCTCGCCCAGTATCCCGGTGTGATCGACATCGACGACGACTCGCGGCCCGGCAAGTGGGAGTACCAGATCAAGGTCAAACCCAAGGCCGAGGCGATGGGTGTGTCGCTGGCCGACCTGGCGGGCACGATCCGGGCGTCGTTCTACGGCGAGGAGGTGATGCGGCTGCAGCGGGGGCGGCACGAGGTGAAACTCATGGTCCGCTACCCGCAGGCCGAGCGGCGGACGCTGGCGACGCTGGAGGAGATTCGCGTCACCGGACCTGACGGCGTGAAGCGGCCGGTCGGCGAACTCGCCGACGTCACGGTCAACCGCGGCTACTCGGAGATCAACCGCCTCGGGCAGAAGCGGTCGATCACCGTCACGGCCGACATCGACGTGGCCAAGAGCTCCCTCACCAGCTCCCAGGTGATCGCCGATATGGAACGGCGGCTCATGCCGTCGTTCCAGAAGGATTTTCCGCTCGTTCGGGTCCGTTGGGAGGGGCAGCAGGAACAGTCGAACGAGTCGCTTCGCAGTCTCGGCGCGGGTTTCGTCGTCGCCCTGTTCGCGATGTTCGTGCTCCTGACGATGGAGTTCAAGTCGTACTTCCAGCCGTTCATCATTCTCGCGGCGATCCCCTTCGGCATCGCGGGGGCGGTGTTCGGCCACGCGGTGATGGGCATGCCGCTGACGCTGTTCAGCATGTTCGGCCTCGTGGCCCTCGCCGGCGTCGTGGTCAACGACTCGATCTGCCTCATCGACTTCATCAACCTCCGGGTGCGGGAGGGCCATCCGTTGCGGGCGGCGCTCCGCGAAGCAGGGTGCCTTCGATTTCGTCCGGTGATGCTCACGAGCGTCACCACGATCGGCGGCCTGCTGCCGCTGCTGCTGGAGAAGAGCTTTCAGGCGCAGTTTCTCGTGCCGATGGCGACGTCGATGGCCTTCGGGCTGATGATGACCACCGTTCTCGTCCTGATCCTGGTGCCCGTGATGTATTCCTTCTTTGGGACGAGTGCCCGCGAGGAGCACGTGGAGGAGTACCTGGCCGGACATGCGCCGGGAGCTGGCGGGACGGCAAGCAGCGTCGCTCCCGACGAGGCGGAGCAGGAGTGGCTCCCGGATCACCTTCGCGAAGATCGGCCGGAAGCCGCAGGCGTCTAGTCGGGGCCTTTGGCGACCGTTTGCAGCGGAAGATCGCCAGCTCGGCAATCTTCATCGACTGGGCAGGCTAGGGTCACTGGATCGCCTGTGCCGGTTGTGCCGATAAGAGGGATGAGGCGTATTCCCAAAAAGGGTCGCCCGGCCTCGGAAGCTTCTGCGTGGCTCGTACCCGGCTGCACCCATGGATGCGATTGTCGATCGCTGCCGCTGCGATCGCGATCATGGTTGGCGTGGCGTCGGGTTCCGGCGAGGACGCGCCGCGGCCCGATCCGGTCGTCGTGCCATTGGCCATTGAAGAGCCGGGAGGCGCCGTCGTGTCACTCCCGGGCGATGAGCTGGGGCCGGATGGTATCGCCGCTGAGTTCGACCGGCTGCAGCAGCAGATCGACGAACTCAAGTCGAACGCCAGGCAGGCCAGGAGTAAGGAGAACGCCACGAAGTCGGACGATCATGCGCCAACGGTGAAGTTCAACGGCCAGGTGCAGGGCGACCAGGTGTGGTTTGGCCAGGACGAGCTCAGCCGCGACGCCGTGGGCGACCTCCAGGACGGCGCCCAGTTCCGCCGTCTCCGCATCGGCGCCCGCGGCACGACATGGCACCAGCTCGAATACTCCTTGGGGGTCGACTTCGCGCTCGCCAATCAGCCGAGCTACCTCGACAACTACATCGAGGCCCACGATCTGCCCTGGCTGCAGAACGTCCGGTTCGGCCACTTCTTCGAGCCCTTCTCGCTCGAGCGGGTGACGCAGAACCGCAACAACACCTTCATGGAGCGGTCGCTCGTCGACACCTTCGCCCCCGCCCGCAACACGGGCGTGATGGCGTATGGCAACGCCGAGAGCGAGCGAGCGACGTGGCAGATCGGCACGTTCCGCACCAACTCCGACAACGTCGGCAACGACTCGTTCGACAGCGGTCAGGCGTTGACGATGCGGGCCACGATGCTGCCCTGGTGGGACGAGCCGAGTGACGGCGAGTTCTATCTGCACCTCGGGGCGGCCTACAGTTTTCGGGCGACGTCGCAGAACCAGGTCCGCTTTCGCAACACACCGGAAATCCGCAAGCAGCAGCCAGCCAGCACCTTCGGTCCGGTGGGACCGCCCTCGCCCAGCAACTACATCAACGGGCAGCCCGGGCCCTTCGCGCCGATCTTCGTGGACACCGGCTTCATCCCGGCCAAGAACTTCCAGCTCTTCGACCCGGAGTTCGCTCTGATTCTGGGGCGGTTTTCCCTGCAATCCGAATATGCTTTTGCGATCGTCGACCAGATCGATGGTCCCAATCTGTTCTTCAACGGCTACATGGCCCAGGCGAGCTGGTTTCTCACGGGCGAGCACCGCCCGTACGATCGGAAGCAGGGCATCCACACGCGGATGAAGGTGCTTGACGAGTTCTACCGGGTTCGCGAGGGCGGACGGGTCCGGTGGGGGCTGGGGGCCTGGGAGATCGCGGCCCGGTTCTCGAACATCGTGCTCAACGACGAGAACATCCAGGGCAACAACCTGACGGACTTCACGGCGGGATTGAACTGGTACTTGAATCCGTACACCCGGATGAAGATCAACTACATTCGCGCGTTCCTCGAAGACACGCGGGTCGGCAACAGCATGACCGACGCCTACGGCATCCGGTTCGATTACGAGTTTTAGCCACGGCTGCCTGCTCGAGGCAGCGTCCGCGTGGGTCGGGGTTGCCCGTGCCCCATCGCCGGACGTTCGCTGCGGGCATCACGCCCTCCGCTCACTCGGAGGCGTCTGCGCTCCGGCATCCTGCCTGCGCTGGCCGCCTACGCCGGCTCCCGGGGCACGGGCAACCCCTCCCGAAGCAATGAGCCGCGTACTGTAGCGGCGGGGGCTGAACGCCGCTGGGTGTGGCCGCACCCCGCGGCCCCAG
>JBIKND010000266.1:0-3730 GCA_044358905.1 Pirellulales bacterium
CCGCGAGCGTCGCCTCGGCGGCCTGCGCCGTGATCGCGTCGATGAATCGGATTCGCCACGGCTTTCCCTCATCGGCGGGGTCGTCGAGCCGCAGCCGCAGGGCGACCGGCTCGCCGGGCGCGAGCGCCACGCTCGACGCATGGTGCGCAAGCTGAACGCCGTCGGGCCCGACGACCTCGATCCTTCCGTAGGCCGTGTCCTGGCGGGCGGCGCCGACCGTGAACGGCACGGCGTCGCCAACCTTCGCGGTCGCCGGCCCCTTGATCGCCGCCGCGGAAGGTGCCGCCGCGGTGAGCGCGAGCAGCTGCCAGCGGCCCGGCTCCACCACCACCGCCGTCTCCTCGACGTCGCGGACCGGATCGCGGAGCGTGGGCAACTGCCGGCCCGTCAGCAGGTCGCGCACCGCCGTGAAGGGCTTGCGGATCCGCAGCCGGGCGTGGGCCGTGCGGCCGCGGTGGTCGCCGAAGAGGGCGAGCACTCGCGTCGTGGTGCCGGGCAGGTCGTACTGCATCGTCACGAAGTCGTTGATTCCCTCGTCGTAGGCCCGGAGGTTGCGGAACTCGAACGCGGGCACGACGCCGCGCCTGCGGACGAGCTGGTCGATGACGGCGCGAAACGTCTCGGTCGCGTCGTTGACGGTAAAGGGAAGGATGCTGTCGCCCGTGAGCAGCACGTTGAAACAGATCGCCTCGCCGGCGCCGACCTTGCGCCACGTGAAGAGCGGCTCGCCGTCCTGGTGGTGGCCGACCACCACCGTGTCCTGGGCGAGGTTCGTGAGCTTCTGATGCCCCTCCGGGCTGTAGTGGTTGGGGTGACCGCCGATGTGGATCGGCAGATCGAAGAA
Organism: Pirellulales bacterium; assembly: GCA_044358905.1. Classification (GTDB taxonomy): domain Bacteria; phylum Planctomycetota; class Planctomycetia; order Pirellulales; family UBA1268; genus QWPN01. Next base: position 845 of record JBIKND010000266.1, read on the forward strand.
GAGCGGCGGCTCGCGGTCGGCCGCCTGCGCGGCCTCGGGCTTTTCGCCGCCGATGATCCATGATTCGGCGAACGCCTCCTTGGCGGCGTTGCGGCCCGGAAACTCCACCTGCGAGCGGCCCATCACCCATTGGGAATCCGACGTGAATCCCATGAGGGCATCGAGGTCGGCGCCTGGGCAGGTGGGATACGGCTTGCCTCCCGCGTCATACTCCGCGAGCGTCGGAAACACGATGAGCGAGCCGCCCCCTTCGACGTAGCGACGGAGCTTCGCCGCGGTCTCCGGATCGAGCGCCTCCACATACGGCACGAAGAGCACCTTGCACGCCGCGAACTCATCGGGCTTGACGTATTTGGGCGCGTAGCCGGAGGCGGCGAGGGCGGCATGGAGCGGCAGTTCGGGGGGCATCAGATACGACGCCCCCGGGGCCTGGTGCGACCCCTTGCCCATCGTGAGGTCGTGGGGCCCGTCGCGGTCCATGAAGAAGCCGTAGCGTCCGCGGACGAGGGCCCAGCGGCTGTCGAACGTGAAGATGCCCACCTCGCGATCGACCCGCGGCGTCATCTTCCGCAGCACGGCCTCGGGCCGCTCGGCCTGCTTCATCGTGCGGGCCACGGCGAGCGACGTCCGCGTCGGCGTCAGGTCGCCGTTGAACGCGTGGCCCCAGGTGGAGAGATAGGTGCAGCCGGAGGCGAAGCCGAGCTGGAGGAACTGGTTGTTCATCGGCTCGTCCTCGAAGAACATCCAGTCGAGGTGGAAGGGGTTCGAGGGCGCGGGCGTGCGCGAGCGGATGTAGGCGTGCCAGGCCGCCACTCCCTCGGGAGCGAGCGCGCCCCAGAAGTTGGTCATCGGCGCCGGGCAGAACTGCAGGAACGTGAAGTCGTAGCTCATCGTCCACGTGGGCACCGGGTTGGCGGCCACGAAACCCCGCATGTAGTTCTCCGTGTACTGGCGGACGTACCATTCGTGGAAGGCATGCGTGTCGACATAGGGCGTGAGGTTCGGCTCGACGTCCTTCGGCGGCGGCATGAAGAGCCAGCCGTAGGGCTCGGCGTACTTCCGCCAGACCTTGATCTCCTGCCAGTCCTTGAAGCCTTTCCCCCATGCAGCGTTGAGTTTTGCGAGATCGTCACCGTAGGCCTGCTTCAGGTAGTGGCGGAACCACTTGTTGCAGTCCTCGGGCGCCTCGGGCTCCTTTCGCCAGGGATACGCCTCCGACCACGGGCCGTAGCCCGTTTCCTCCCCCATCGAGAACATGTTGAGCGCGGCCGATGGCCACGGCCCGCGGAAGCCCGGCTCGCCGAAGCCCTTCGTGGCGGCGCCGCCACGCCGCCTCCCCTCCTCGAAATACCGCTCGGCATATCCCTCGACCGGCGCCGAGAAGGGAGCCGTTTGGATGCCCATGCGGGTCGCCGCCTGGTGCTCGTCGTAGGAGCGGAAGTTGTGCCGTTCGGCCACGTCCTTGTCGCGGAAGGAAAACTCGGCGTTGAAGCCGCTCTCGCGGAGATAGCGGGCGAACTGGTCGGCCAGGCCGGGGCGGGCGACGTCGCCCAGATGCCAGCTCGCGAGGAGCAGCTGCTCGGTCATGTCGTAGGGACGGTAGCGATAAAGCTTCGTCGTGCCCCGGCCGAGCGGCTTGCCCGCGGCATCGACCACGATCGCCTCGAGCCAAGCGACGAATGCCCGCGGATCGGGGTCGGTCATCGTGAACTCGAACGACTTCTCCAGCTTCGTGCCGGTTTCGAGCGTGACCGGCTCGGCTGAGTGCTTCACGGTCTTCCGCGCCCAGTCGAGCACCCGCCAGTGGAGCGTGGCCGGGCCCATGTCGGCCTTGGGCTCGATGACGAGTGAGGACTGCGTCACGAACTGCGGGGCCGTGCCTTGTTGCCTCGTGAAGAGATCGAGGGCCAGCGGCAGTGGCGTCGAGACGGCATCGGCCACCGGTGTGGCCGGCGGCAGGTTCTCACCGCGGGCGAACCGCACGAGCCGCTCGAAAGCAGCGGCCCACACGAGATCGCCATCCACGCCCGCCGCGAAGGTCGCCGGAAAAAGCGATTCGTTTGACGCGATCGTGAGGACGCGGCCCTTGCCGGATGTGCCGAGGCCGACGAGCGGCTGCGGCTTTTGTTTCACGTTCGCCGCGGGCAGTTCCGTCACCGTGGCGAGCCCCGGCGGAAGCGGCTGCGGCTTGCCGGCCACCTTCATACCGAGCTCCGCGAGGTTCATGCCGGCGAGCGGGTCGGCCGCTTCCTCGATGGGCTTCACGTCGAGCCCGGCCGGCAGACCGCCCCCGGCCATCGAAACGAGCGTGCCGCCGGCGGCCACGTGAGCGGCAATCGCCTGCTGGATCGCGGGGTCAGCGACGCCGGCGGCGACGAGCACTGCGTCGTGTGGCTGCGCGAGAGCCGCGAGAATGGCGTCTCGGCGGATCGGCACCCACTTCGGATCCTTGCCGAAGTGGCCGTCCATGTCGGCCACGTGGTCGCCGGAGTCGTGCGGCACGGGCACCACGAAAAACCGCAGGTTGGAGAGGCTCTCGAGCATCAGGCAGTCGGCCGCCTGCGCGCCGCCGTAACCATGGGGCTGGCCGATCAGGAGCACGTCGAGCCGCTCAGGCCCAGGAAACCGGGCCGACGGTGCCGCGACGCTGATCGCGGAGGTCAGGAGGGCGGCAGCGAACGCCGCGAGTCGAAACGCGGAAGTCACAGTGGAGTCCTCGAACGGGCGGGGATTCAAACGGCATTGGCTCGTGGTGGCGACAACATACCACGCTCGGCGTTGGCAAAACGGCCGACGAGCCCCTGTAGGTGCAGACTGGCAGTCTGCACACGGCTGCGAACCGGGAACCGCATTCCGCAGAGTGCCACTCTGCGGCTCCAGGGATGC
>JBIKND010000267.1:0-3677 GCA_044358905.1 Pirellulales bacterium
ATCTCGGGCGACAGGCTGTGGGGCGGGATGCAGCAGGCCGAGTCGCCGGAATGCACGCCCGCCTCCTCGATGTGCTCCATCACGCCCGCCACGATCACGTCCTTGCCGTCGGCGATGCAGTCGACGTCGACCTCGATGGCGTCTTCCAGGAAGCGGTCGATGAGCACCGGCTGCCCCTGGGCCACGGCGAAGGCCTCGGCCACGTACCGCTCGAACTGCACGTTGTCGTAGCAGATCTCCATCGCCCGCCCGCCGAGCACGAAGCTCGGCCGCACCAGGCTCGGGTAGCCGATCCGGGCCACCTCGCGGCGGGCCTGCTCGAGCGTCCGCGCGATGCCGCTGGCGGGCTGCTTGAGACAGAGCCGGTCGAGCAGGTCGCGGAACTTTTCCCGGTCCTCGGCCATCTCGATCGTGTCGACGCTCGTGCCGATGATCGGCAGCCCGGCCGCGTGCAGGGCGCGGGCCAGGTTGAGCGGCGTCTGCCCGCCGAGCTGCACGATCACGCCGTCGGGCTGGATGCGGTCGGCGATGTTGAGCACGTCCTCGCAGGTCAGCGGCTCGAAGAACAGCATGTCGCTCGTGTCGTAGTCGGTGCTCACCGTCTCGGGATTCGAGTTCACCATCACGCTCTCGATCCCCAGCTCCCGCAGCGCGAAGCTGGCGTGGCAGCAGCAGTAGTCGAACTCGATCCCCTGCCCGATCCGGTTCGGGCCGCCGCCGAGGATCATCACCCGCTTCTTGCCGGGCGGCTTGGGCCGGACCTCGTCCTCGTCCTCCCAGGTCGAGTAGTAGTAGGGCGTCACCGCCTCGAACTCGGCCGCGCAGGTGTCCACGGCCTTGAAGGTGGCCACGATGCCGCGCCGCTTCCGCTCCGCGCGAACCTCCAGCTCGTTCGCCCCGAGGAGCACGGCCAGCTGCCGGTCGGAGAACCCGGCCTGCTTCGCCATCCGCAGCGTGGCGTCGTCGATCGCAGCCAGCGCGCCGACGGTCCGCAGCAGGCTCTCGACCTCCACGATCTGTTGCAGCTGGTCGAGGAACCACGGGTCGATCGCCGTCGCCTCGTGCAGTTCCGCGACCGTCATCCCGGCCTTGAGCGCGTACCGCAGATACCACACGCGGTCGGGGTCGGGCGTGGCCACGCGGGCCTTGATGTCGTCGATCGACGGCTCGGCGGGTGTGCCCCACAGGTCCTTGCCGTCGCAGCCGAAGCCGAAGGAGCCCACCTCCAGCCCGCGGAGCGCCTTCTGAAAGGCCTCCTTGAACGTCCGCCCGATGGCCATCGTCTCGCCCACGCTCTTCATCTGCGTGGTCAGCCGGCTGTCGGCCTCGGGGAACTTCTCGAACGCGAACCGCGGCACCTTCACCACGACGTAGTCGATCGAGGGCTCGAAGCAGGCCTTCGTCTTCCGCGTGATGTCGTTGGGCAGCTCATGGAGCCGCCAGCCGACGGCCAGCTTGGCGGCGATCTTGGCGATCGGGAAGCCGGTCGCCTTGCTCGCCAGGGCCGAGGAACGGCTGACCCGCGGGTTCATCTCGATGACGATCATCCGCCCGGTCTGCGGGTCGACGGCGAACTGGATGTTCGATCCGCCCGTCTCCACGCCGATCGCCCGGATGACGGCGAAGCTGGCGTCGCGCATCCGCTGGAACTGCCGGTCGGTGAGCGTCATCGCCGGGGCGACGGTGATCGAGTCGCCGGTGTGCACGCCGCAGGGGTCGAAGTTCTCGATCGAGCAGATGACGACGGCGTTGTCGTCGGCGTCGCGCATCACCTCCATCTCGTATTCCTTCCAGCCGAGGATCGACTCCTCGACCAGCACCTCGCCCACGGGGGAAAGGTCGAGGCCGCGCTGGACCTTCGTGTCGAACTCCTCGCGGTTGAAGGCCACGCCGGAGCCCGAGCCGCCGAGGGTGAAGCTCGGGCGGATCACGGCCGGGAGGCCGATCTCGGCGAGCACCTCGCGGGCTTCGGCGAGGCTCTTCACGATCCGCCCCCGGCAGGTCTCGAGGCCGATCTTGTGCATCGTGGCCTTGAAGATCTCGCGGTCCTCGCCGCGGCGGATCGCCTCGGCCTTGGCGCCGATCATCTCCACGCCGTGCCGGGCGAGCACGCCGTGCCGCTCCAGTTCCATGGCGAGATTGAGGGCCGTCTGGCCGCCGAGCGTGGGGAGCACGGCGTCGGGCTTCTCCACCTCGATCACCTTCTCGAGCATCTGCCAGGTGAGCGGTTCGATGTAGGTGCGATCGGCCGTGCCCGGGTCGGTCATGATCGTGGCCGGGTTCGAGTTGACGAGCACCACCCGGTAGCCGTCCTCCCGCAGGGCCTTGCAGGCCTGGGTGCCCGAGTAGTCGAACTCGCAGGCCTGGCCGATGACGATCGGGCCGGAACCGATGAGGAGAATCGTGTGCAGGTCGTCGCGGCGGGGCATGAAAAGGCTTCGCGGGCGGGAAAAAACAAATTGCCGGAAGGTAGCATTTCGCCGCCGCTTTCTTCAACGAGCCGCTACAATTCACGGTCTTTCCCGCATCCCGCCCCCTCGCCCTCCGGAGCCCGTTGCCCCATGGCCCTCGCGACGCCCGCCCTCGACGCCTGGCGCGACACGCTGCCCGACGAACTCAAGGACATCCGCCTGAACCTCGCCGCCGTGCTCGCCGGCGAGCATCTCCAGCCCGCCCAGGCCCTGGGCGTGGCCCTGGCCGCGGCCCGGTTCGTGCGGTCGAAAAACCTGGCCGACGCCATCGATTCCGACCTCCGCGCGGGGCTGGGCGACGGGGCGGGCCCGGTCGTCTCCGACGCGGTGGCGGCGGCCGGCCTGATGGCGATGAACACCGTCTATTACCGGTTTCGGCACATGCTGGGGAAGGAGTCCTACGAGGCCCGCTCGCCGCGGTTGCGGATGAGCCGGATGGCCCAGCCGGCCACCAGCAAGCTCGACTTCGAGCTCATGAGCCTGGCCTGCGCGGCCCTGGCCGGCTGCGAACTGTGCATCAGGAACCACGAGGCCAGCCTCCTGCACCTCGGGGCAAGCGAGGAGGCCTGTCACGACGCCGTCCGGATCGCGGCGGTGGTTAACGCCGCGGCCTGCGGCCTTGGGGCCTGAAAAAACGGCTCGCCCGCGGCGGAAAAGGCTGCCTGTCCTGCTGCGGGCGGCCACCGGCTTTCCGTGCACGGCCCTTTTGGCCGGGGCGTCCTGTCCTTTTTGACAGTACTCACGGGTGCCTGGGGGCGATATTCTAGAAGTGGGCCGATTCGATATTGGGGATTCCCTGACAGGAAGCCATTGCCATGAGCCGTCGCCTGCGATCCGGCATGACCCTCATCGAACTGCTGGTGGTGATCGCGATCATCGCGATCATCGCCGGCCTGCTGCTGCCGGCGATCCTGCAGGCCCGCGGGGCGGGGCGAAAGGCCCAGTGCGAGTCGAATCTGAAGCAACTCGCCCAGGCGGTGCAGACGTTTCATCACCGCAACGAGCGTTTGCCCGTGTACTGGGGCGCCATGGACGGGGGTTCTGGCGAGAGGTTTGGCGGATGGCTCATGCACTTACTGCCTGACCTAGACCAACAGGCAGCTTATGACAACATGTCCATCTTTGGGACCCTCACAACGGTGACGAGCACGAGTTGGGTTGATACTTCTGTCTACCGCGACGCGGTTCCCGAGGAATGGATTCCCG
>JBIKND010000102.1:0-13319 GCA_044358905.1 Pirellulales bacterium
ATGGGGATCGCGGGAACGATCGGCATCCTCGTGGGGGCGATCGGCGGCTATTTCGGCGGCTGGGTCGACACGATCACGAGCCGGGCCACCGAGATCGTGATGTGCATCCCCACGCTCGTGCTCATCCTGGCGATCATCGCCATCCTGGAGAAGCCGACGATCTGGCACACGATGGCGATCATCGGCGCCACCGGCTGGACCGGGATCGCCCGGCTGACCCGCGGCGAGTTTCTCCGGCTCAAGAACGCGGAGTTCGTGATGGCCGCGCGGGCGGCGGGCGCCGGCCCGCTGCGGATCATGCTCCGCCACATCCTCCCCAACGCCCTGGCCCCCGTGCTCGTGCCGATCACGTTCGGCATCGCGTCGGCGATCCTCACCGAGAGTTCGCTGTCGTTCCTCGGCTTCGGGCCCCCGCCGCCCACGGCCAGCTGGGGCTCGATCCTCAACGACGCCCGCTCGAACCTCACGATGTGGTGGCTCGTGGTGTTTCCGGGGCTCGCGATCTTCCTCACCGTGCTCGCCTACAACCTCGTCGGCGAGGGCCTCCAGGAAGCCACCGACCCCCGGCTCCGGGAGGCCCGCAAATGATCGGCCGCCGACGTGTGCCACCGCCCGGTGTCCCCGGGCTTCCGCCTGTTGATGACGCGCCGTCTCCGGTTCCTGCCGGTGTGACGTCTGCGAACGGTGCACCAAGCCCCCGGCGGAAGCCGCGGGACTCCGGGTGGCATACCTTCCCGGCTTCCATGCCATGCGAGCCCGCACCGAGGAATCGCATGACGTTTCGCCGGATGGACGACGAGGAGGTTTTTGTATCCGGTGTCCCCGGGCTTCCGCCCGGGGCTTGTCGGGGATCGCACGGAAGCGACGCGAGTCCGCGTGGCGGTCAACCACAGGATGCATCACGACATGCCTCTCCTTGAGATCAAGAACCTCGTGACCGCGTTCCACACGCCCGCCGGGCGGGTGCCGGCGGTGGACGGCGTGTCGCTGTCGATCGAACGCGGCCGCACGCTCGGCCTCGTCGGCGAGAGCGGCTGTGGCAAGAGCGTGACGGCGATGTCGGTGCTGCGGCTGGTGGCGGCGCCGGGGCGGATCGAGTCGGGCGCGATTCTGCTCGACGGCGGCCGGCACGGGGAGGCGCCGGTGGATCTCGTGACGCTGCCCGAACCGCGGCTCCGGGAGGTGCGCGGCGGCCGCATCGGCATGATCTTCCAGGAGCCGATGACGAGCCTGAATCCGGTGTTCACCGTCGGCGACCAGGTCGCCGAGGCGGTGCGGCTGCACCGAAGCGTGAGCCGCGAGGCGGCCCGGGCGCGGGCCCTGGAGATGCTGCGGCTCGTGCGGCTGGCCGACCCGGAGCGGCGGCTCGACGAATACCCCCACCAGCTCTCCGGCGGCATGCGGCAGCGGGTGATGATCGCGATGGCGTTGGCCTGCGAACCCGATCTCGTGATCGCCGACGAGCCGACGACCGCGCTCGACGTCACGATCCAGGCCCAGATTCTCGAACTCCTGGCCGACCTGCGGCGCCGGCTGGGCACGGCGATCCTGCTGATCACGCACGACCTCGGCGTGGTGGCGGAGACCTGCGACGAGGTGGCGGTGATGTATGCCGGGAAGATCGTGGAGCGCGCCCCCGCGGCCGAGCTCTTCGCCCGTCCGCTGCACCCATACACGATCGGCCTGCTCGCGGCCCGGCCCGAGGCGGGGCGGTCGGCGACGCGGCGCGCACCGCTGCGGACCATTCCCGGCATGGTGCCGCCGGCCTGGGCGTTTCCGGCGGGCTGCCGGTTCCACCCGCGCTGCGGCTACTGCCGTGCGGGCGACTGCTCGACGCGGCCGCCGGAACTGCGGGAGCTCGTGCCCGGCCACTTCGTCCGCTGTCACTACGCCGGCGAGTTGGGCGAACCGGCGGCTGTCGGGGAGGCCGTCGCATGACCGCGCCGCTCGTCGTCGTCACGAACCTGGAGACGCACTTTCCGATCCGCCGCGGCCTGCTGCGTCGGCAGGTGGGCGCGGTGCGGGCGGTGGACGGCGTGAGCTTCACGATCGACAAGGGCCGCACGCTCGGACTCGTCGGCGAGAGCGGCTGTGGCAAGACGACGGTCGGACGGAGCGTGCTGCGGCTGGTGGAGCCGACGGGGGGCGAGGTGCGGTTCGCCGGCCAGGACGTGCGGGCCACGCACGGCGCGGCCTTGCGGGCCCTGCGCCGCCGGATGCAGGTCGTGTTCCAGGATCCCTACGGCTCGCTCAACCCGCGGATGACCGTGCGGTCGATCCTCGAGGAGGGGCTCGTGATCCATCGGCTCGGCGATCCCGCCACGCGGCTCGAGCGGATGGCGCGGGCGCTGGAAAAGACCGGCCTCGCCCGGGCCGCGCTCGAACGCTACCCGCACGAGTTCTCCGGCGGCCAGCGGCAGCGGATCGCCATCGCCCGGGCGCTCGTGCTGGAGCCGGAGTTTCTCGTGCTCGACGAGCCGATCTCGGCGCTCGACGTGTCCATCCAGGCGCAGGTGGTGAACCTGCTGGTCGAACTCCGCGAGCAATTCGGCCTCACGTATCTGTTCATCTCGCACGACCTGTCGGTGGTGGAGCACGTCTCCGACGATGTGGCCGTCATGTATCTCGGCCGGATCGTCGAGCGGGCGGCCGCCGAGCGGCTCTGCCGCCAGCCGCTGCATCCCTACACCCATGCGCTGTTTTCCGCGGTGCCGGCGATCGATCCGGCGCGCCGCCGCCGCCGGATCGTACTGCCGGGCGACGTGCCCAGCCCCGCGCGGCCCCCGGCCGGGTGCCGATTTCACCCGCGGTGTCCCCTCGCGGAAGCGACTTGCATGACGGTCGATCCGCCGGCCACGACCGTGGCCGGTCAGCTCGTGCATTGCCACGTCGCCGCCCGGGAACTGGCCGCCACGGGTGATGCCGCCGCGGCCTCGGCCACCATCGCCCGGCGGCTGGCGGAGACCGTGCCAGCCGCCACGGAGGCGACGGCCACGCCGGCAGCGATACAATAACGGCGAGTGAAACGTCCTTCATGCTCGGAGTCGTCCCGATGCCGTCAGTGCTAGGCCGATGCGACGTCCGTGCCATTCTCGCAGCGGCGATCTGCCTGGCGGGTGTGGCCGGTGCCCGCCCTTCCCACGCCGATGATCCGGCGGTCATGACGCGCGAGGAACTCGTGCGCAAGTGGGATCTCAACTCCGACGGTTCGATCGACGATGGCGAGGCGGAGGTGGCGCGATCCAAGATGCGGCGCGACCGCGCGGAACTCCAGCTGAAGACGGGCATCGATCCGCTCACAGGCCAGCCGCGAATCAGCGAGACGGACGATGCCGGGCCGAACGCGACGCCGGCCGCCGACCTGCCGGAGGCGGAACGGCCGCGCGCGAAGCCCAGTGCAGGGCTGCCGGGCACGCGGGTGCCTGACGTCACGCCGCCGATCCCCGCCACCCGGCCACCTGCGGCTGCGGCGCGACCCGGCGATCCACGAACGCCGGCCGGTCGGGAGCCGCAGCCGGGGCAGGGGAGCAGCGCGGCCGCAGGACCGCGGTCCACGGCCTCGTCAGCTCGCGGAACCGATCGGCCCCCGGCGACTGGCCCGGGGCCGGTCATCGGCGGGGCGCGTGCCGGAGCCCCGGCCCGTCCCGGCTACGGCGCGCGAGTGCCGCGGCCCGACATGAACGCCGGCCGTCTGCCTGCGGGCCTGCCGGGCCAGCGTCCGGCACCGGCCAGCGGCGGACTGCTGCCGAATCTGCGTCGGCCGGCGGCCGCGCCGGCTCCGCCGTCGTCTCCTTCGCGACGGACGGTGGACGACTTCGACGTCTATTGATCGAGCGTCGGAGCCAGCTCCGCTCCCGCCGACCGGCCTGCCGGGTGTGTCCGGGACGGATGTCACGGTCGCTGCACCGCCGCCCCGCGGGCACTAAACTGTTCGGCAGTTCTGGGATCATCACCGGCAGAGGATCGCCATGCTTTTGCTTCGTATATCGCTCGTGGCCTGCGTGTTCATCTCAGTCGCGTGCGGGGGCGTCGCGCGGGCGGAGGAGCCGATGCCGGCCGCACCGTCCGCGGCGGGAGGTGATGAAGTGTTCGTCTCCGGCGTTCCTGATCGCTTCGATGAGGTTCGCGAAGCGGTGCAGCGGGCCCGCGAGACGAGTGGCCGGCGTTACCGGATGATCGTCGTCGACTCCTCCACGTTCGCGGGCGGCGCGCGGGCGCTGCTCGACCGGATCCTCACCCGCTGGTCGGCGGAGGCGGAGACTGGCGCGACCGCGTTCGACCCTGCCGCCGACGTCACCATTCTGCTCGATATCGACAACCGGCTGCTGGCCATGCGGGTGCCTTCGGGGCTGGAGGTCGGCAGTGGACTCGATCAGGAAACGATCGAGAACGAACTGATCCGCAAGGCCTTCGTGCCCCGGGCGCAGGATGGGCTCTACGACAAGGGGCTCGCCGACCTCGTCACCGCGACCGAGACCTGGGTCGACGAAGTGCAGCAGAAGGAACTCGCGGGGATCGAGGCCCGGCGTGTCTTCCGCACCCGCACGCTGCCCCTGAGCCTGGCGGGCCTCGCCGGCACCGCGGTGCTCGGCGGTCTGCTCCTGCAACGCGGCCGCCACGCCCGACGGCTGCGCGAGGCCCGCGAAAAACTTGCCGCGTTCAAGGGCGACGTGGTGGGGCTCTCCGACCTGCTCGACGCCGAGCAGGAGCGGCACCGGATGCTGCCGCACACGGACCCGGATTTTCAGACGCCGATGGAGGGCATGACGCGGTCCACCTACGACAACGTGCAGGGGGCGATCCGGCGTTATCGGGAGCGGTGGCTGGCGCTGATGGACGTGTGGGAGAAGGCCCAGGAGCGGGTGGACTCGGAATGGTTCCTGGGCACGGCGGCCGCCGAGGATGCCCTGCGGCTGCTCGACTCCGCGGAGGCGCGGCCGCCGCTGGCCGACGTGGCCGCGGAATGCCGCGGACCGCTCGACGCGCTCGAGCAGGCCCACGAGAAGGCGCGGCAGCTGGTGACCGACGTGGATGCGGCCGTGGCTGCGACGCACGAGCGGCTCGCCAGCCTGGCCCGCCGCGGCCGGTCGGCGGCGCCCTATCAGCCGCCGCTGGCCGAGGTGGCGCGGGGCCGCGAACAGGCCGGCCGCGACGTGGAATGCGATCCGGTGGCGGCCCGCGGCCGGCTCGAGGAGATCGCGGCCACGGTCGCCGGGGTGAACGAGCGCGTCGATGCCATCGAGGCCGCGGATGACCGGCGGCAGAAGGCCGTGACGCACACCGACGAGGTGGCCGCGGCGGTGCGGGCCCGGCGGGCGGAAGGCTGGCTGCTCGCCGAGCCGGGAGCGAATCCTGATGATCGGGTAGACGCTGCGCGGCGCGACGCGGGGCTCGCCGCCCAGCTGCTCGACGCGGGTGAGACCGACGCGGCGCTGGTACACGTCGAGCGGGCGGAAAAGGCCAACGCCGAGGCCGCGGCCCTCCTGGAGAGCATCGTGGCGGCGCGGGCGCGGGTCGAGGACCTCCTGCCCGGCTGTGTCGCACGGCTGGAGGCGCTGGCCGGCCGCCGTGGCCAGGCGGTGCGGGCACTGGAGCAGCTCGAGGCCGCCTACGCGCCGAGCAGCTGGTCCGACGTGGCCGACAACGTGGCCAAGGCCGACGAGGGGCTCGGCCGGGTGCACGCGCTCATCGAGGAGGCGCGGGCCGCCGCGGAGCCGTCACGACAGCATTATTTCCGGGCCGTCGCGTTGCTCGAGGAGGCAGTGCGGCAGGAGGACTGGGTGGAGGGCTGCCAGGGGGCGATCACCGACCGCCGCGACGAGCTCGACGAGCTGCGCGCCTCCCTGCCGCCGCGCCGCGACAAGGTGCGGCTGCGGCTCAACACGCTCGAGCAGCGGCTCCACCGCCAACGGACCGACCGCGTCCGGGCCAACGAGCGGTGCCGCGAGGCCGGCCGCATCCTGGAGGTGGCCGACGGTGGCATGAACGCGGGCCGACCCGACCTGCGACAGGTGAAGCAGCTGGTCGAGGCCGCGGACGAGACGGCCGTGCGGGCCGAGCAGCTCGCCGACGAGGACGAGCGGCTGGCCCGTCAGGCGGCCGACGACATCGAGGAGACCGACGCGGTGCTGCGCCGCGTGGCGGCGTGGTATGCCGAGGGCGTGCAGGCAGACGTGCGCGGGGCGACCGGGATGCTGGAGACGTCGAAGGCGTTGCTGGGCCGCATGCAATACGAGGACTCGATCAAGGCTTCGGCCGAGGCTGCACAGGCGGCCCGCGCGGCCTACGCCGCGGCGACGGCCGAGGCCGACCGGCGGCGACTGCGGCGGCAGCAGGAGATCCAGCGCCGGCAGATGGAGGAGTCGTTCTCGCGCATGTCGCGCGGCGCGGGCCCGTGGGTGATCCAGTTGCCGGGCGGCGTGTTCACGGGCCCCGATCCGTGGCGCACGCTCGGCGGCGGTGGTGGCGGATCGCGCCCGTCGCGGACTGCCGGCGGCGGCTGGTCGCGGGACATCGCCCAGGTCGGCTGGTAGGAATGACTGCGTCGCCGGATGCGACGCCCGACACCAGCGGGCGGCGGCCCGCCAAGCGAACGGAGCCCGGAGGGCGAGGGTTCGCGTGGAACCGCCGCGGGACATCGCCCAGGTCGGCTGGTAGGAATGACTGCGTCGCCGGATGCGACGCCCGGAGCCCGCCTCTGCAAGGGCGTCGACGTTGCTCATTCGTGCGCCCCGTGCCCTGGAAGCCCGAGGCGCGAGCCGAGGGAATGGGGATCGGTTTCCGGTGGAGCGACGCGTATTCCCTCAGCTTGCGCTTCGGGCTTCCCAGCAACCGGACATGACGGTCGGCGAACGCTCCGACAACGTGGCGCAAGCCTCGAGGCTTGCGCATGCGGGTTGTGGAGTCAAAGGCCGGATGCGACGGTCGGCGGCCCGACCTGGGGGCCAAACCGGTGCGAACAGGCTGCTACCGCAGCTCGATCGGGGCGACGTCGAGGCTGCCGATCTCGGCGACCGGCCGACGTTCGAGAGCCTTCTCCATTTCCTCGACCCGCTGCCGCACGACGACGGGCATGCGGCTGCGGCCCTCGGGCGTGTCGATCGTGTCGTTGAATACCACGCGGCCCTGGTTGTCGGTGACGACGACGCGCGTCTCCTCGCCGCCGGTGAGGCGGATCTGGTAATCGGGGTCCTGCCTGAGCAGCGTCTCGGAGGAGATGCGGGCCAGCCGGGCCGGCTGTTCGGCCGGCGCGTCGGTGCGGGCCGACGCGGGCCGCGGGCGGCTCTCGCGTACGAGCGCCAGGCTCGACTCGGTGGGCCGAAGGCCGGCCGTGGTCGGGCGGCTGGAAGCGGGCGGGGCGACGGCGAGCGGGAGCTTTACCTTGCGGCCGCCGCGGAGCACGGTGCACTGCAGCGGCGCGTCGGTGCCCGCGGCCTCCAGAAGGGCGGCGAGCTGTTCGGGCAGCAGCAGGAGCTGGTCGTCGAGCATCACGAGCACGTCGTGCTGCTTGAAGCCGGCCCGGGCGGCGCGGGAGCCGGGGGAGACGTCGTCGACGACCAGTCCGGCGCCGCGGGCGAGCGCGAGCTGCTGGCGCAGAACCGTGGATGCCCGGGAGAGGCGGAGGCCGATTTCGTCCGCGTCGGATGCCGTCGTGGCGGCGGCGAGTTCGCCGACGGACTGGATGTGGGAGCGGCGTTGGCCGCGGAGTGGCGGATCAACCACGTCGCCGGTGGCGAGCCGCGGATCCGCCGCGCGGGCGGAAAGGCACAAGGTGGCACAGGCCAGCATCAAGCCCGTCGGCCATGGGAAGACCGGTCGGGATCGAGACGAGTTGCGGTTCATGTCAGCATGAAGACCCGGGACGAAGGAGACGAACTCGGACGAGGTTGTGACGAAGTCCATGGCCCGACGCCAGAGGTCCTTGCGGGCCGCTCCGGAGGGCGACACACCGGTGGCAAGATGGGGAAGGTGAGGCGGAGCGGGGGCGGTCATAGGCCGGGAGACTTACGGCCTTCCGGCCATCCGCCATCGAAGCCCCGGGCTCGGGAACGGGCGCTGCATCGCATCGCTGCGGGCCGCCGATATCTGCACCGGATGGTTCGGATCGCACCGGGTTTCACGGGAGGGTGGGGAATGATGTATCGCACGAGTCTGGCGATCGCCTGTTGCCACGTCTGCCTCGGGTTCGCCCTGGCCCACGCGGCGCCGCCCGACACCGCGGCCCCGGCGGCCAAGCCCGCGCCCGCCAAGAAGCCCGTCCTCGTGCCCGGCACCGGTTCGCTCGTGAAGGGTGTGGTCGACGACTTCGAGGACGAGAAGTGGAAGTGGTACTACAACCACCCGAAGAGCTCGGAGGAGCAGGACAAGCGGATGCGCGGCCCCCTGGGCAAGAGCGCCAACGGCCGCTGGTTCGAGGGTCCGAAGCGCGGCACGCCGGACGTCGTCAAGCGGATCGAACTCCCCGCCCCGGGACTGGAAGGGAGCGCCCACGGCCTCCTCATGGCCTCGCTGCACGCCGGCATCCCCGGCCGCGTGACCTACCAGATGCAGCAGGACGACCTGATCTACAACATGCAGAAGGTGACCGGCCGCGGCATGTCGGTGGCCGACAGCCCGAGCGTGGTCGTCCGCGTCTACATGCCCCCCTTCGAGCAGTGGGAGCGGCGCAGCGGCCCGACGTTCGGCTTCCGCGCCGGCTGCTACACGCACGCCATCATCACCGGTGACGACCATCCCGACGAGGGCCGGTTCGGCCTCGAGGAATACTGGCCCGGGATGTTCGTCTGCTTCGAGCCGGCGAACCCGAAGCGGAAGATCGAGAAGGATTCCGCCTACATCCGTGTTCGCAGCGGCCGCAACGGCGGCGAGATCCGCGGCCCGCAGATCGAGGAACTCGGCTGGTGGACGCTGGGGCTCTCGTTCACGCCCGACGGCATGGTGCACTCCTTCGCCAGCCCGGGCGTCGACGACCTGACGATGGACGACCACATCACGTCGCAGTTTCCCTACGGCTACCGCACCGAGTGGCTGAAGACGTTCTTCTTCAACGTCTGCACCAAGGACGACGGCCGCACCTGGAGCACGCCGTGGGTGATCGACGACCCGAAGGTGTACTTCGTGAAGCGGCCCCAGACCGCCACCAGCACGCCCGCCACGCGGAGCACGCGGTCGCGACGGTGAGCCTTCAAGGCCGCAGCCGCCAGACGGCTGCCAACAGGCTGCCGATCATGGAGTGGACCACGCTCGAGATCGCGCACGGCACGGCCGTGAGCGGGTCGGCGGGGAAGTGCTTGCGGGCCAGGACGACGCCGAGGCCGGAGTTCTGCATGCCGACCTCGATGGAGATCGTGCGGGCGACGCGGCGATCGTAGCCCAGCAGCCGGGCGTAGGCGTGGCCGACCGCGAAGCCGGCCCCGTGGAGGAGGATGACGGCCCCCACGAGCTGGGGCCCGCTTTCGCGGACGGCCGCGGCGTTCTTCGCGATCACGCTGGCGCACACCAGCGCGATCGTGATCACGCTCGCCAGCGGGGCCACCGGGAGCACGGCCCGCACCGCGCCCGGCAGCCAGCGGTTGACCGCCACGCCGGCGGCGACCGGCAGCACGACCACCTGGAGCGTCGAGGCGAACAATCCCCAGCCGTCCACCTCCACGAGCCGGCCGGCGAGCAGTTTCGTGAGCAGCGGCGTGAGTACGACCGCGCCGAGCGTGGTGCAGGCCGTCATCACGACCGACAGGGCCACGTCGGCGCGGGCGATCGCCGTGACCACGTTCGACGCCGTGCCTCCCGGGCAGCAGGCCACGAGGATCAGGCCCACGGCCAGCGGCGGCTCGAGACCATAGAGCGTGGCGACCGCCCAACCGGCGACCGGCATGATGAGGAACTGGCCGAAGAACCCGGCGGCGACGGTGGCCGGCCGGGAGGCGACGCGGGCGAAGTCGGCGACCGTGAGGGTGATCCCCATCCCGAACATGATCAGCGCCAAGCCGGCGACGATCGCCGCGTCGGAAAACCAGGCGAAGGCCGCCGGCTGAACCAGCGCCCACGTGCAGGCCCCGAGCACCCAGAGCGGGAACGCGTCGGCCAGCAGGTCGAGCAGGCGCCGCATGCGATGAGGCCGACTACCGGGCCGTGCGGGTGAAGCTACAGGCCGGCGGCAGCAGGGGAGCAAGCCGGTCGGCTTCGCAGCGGATCGCCAGGCCGTCGCCGGCGGGTTCGATCGTGCAGGTGGCCGCCGCTCCTTCGTCGCGGCCCCGGCCTTCGACGCGGACCGTCCACCGGTCGCCCGCACGTTCCCAAACGCCCTCGGCAAAGCGGCCGTCGGCCGCGAAGATCCAGGAGCGGATCGCGTCCTGGTCGGGGTCCCAGCCGATGATCTCCGTGAGTTCCCGCGGCTTGGTGTCGGTCGTGGGAAGCAGCGCCGGGATGCGGTCGTCGCCCGACTCGGGGCGCGGGGCTGCCGCGTCGGGTGTGATCACATGGCTGCGGACGAGGAACCCGTGGCCCGGGCTCCAGGCGCAGCGGGTGCTGGCGGTCACGCCTGCGCCGTCGTCCTCCCATGACCCGACCAGCCAGTCGAGTTCCTCGAGCGGACGCGTCGGCCCGGCGGCAGGCGTTGGCGCCGCGGCCTCGCGGACGTTCTCCAGCACCCAGTGGCCGTCCTGTCGGACGACGACCGCGGAGAACCGGCTGCTCGCGGGAGTGCCGTCGGCGAACGAGATCAGCGACACGCCGTCGACGACGGCCACGTCGTCGCGGATCGGGCGGATCGAGTGGACGTCGATGTCGATGGTGGCGTCGTCGTCGGCGGCGAACAGCGACGCGAACACGTCGCGCACCGCCTGGCGGCCGGCGGCCGTCACTTCGCCGGAGTCGAGGTCGAGGTTCTCGCCCGTCTCGCTCCAATGGGCGGCGAGGGCCGCGGCGTCGTGCCGATTGAATGCCCGCAGGTAGCTGCGAAGCATCGCCCGAACTTCGGCGACGGTGGGGTTGTTCTCGGCCGCGGCGGCGAGGCGCCGGGCCGACGCGTGCGGTTCGGCCACGGGAGCCGGCTCCACATGCGCCACCGGCGTGGCGGCCGCGGCCACGCCCTGCGGGGTGGACGCGCGGAACGCCTTCGGCTTCGTGATCACGTCGGGAATCGGCCGCACTGGCCGCTGGCCGCCGTGGGCTGCCTGCGAGCGGTCGCTCGCGTGAGGGCCGCGAACACCGATCGGCCGCGGGGCGACCTGGCCCGACGAGCAGCCGACGGCGACGACGAGGGGCAGCAGGGGCGCGAGGAACCGAGACGCGACGTCGTTCACGGAATGAACCTCCCTGTTCATGAAGCAGCAGCCGGCGGCGACACCAGCCGCCCGCCGCAAGTTCTGCAGAGTACCCCTTTCCGCGGCGGCCGCCCAGGGCCGCCGGTCACTTCTTGCCCACGGTCACGCCCGGGAAGTCGTCGGTGCGGAAGGGGGTCAGCGGCAGGCCGGCCGCCGAATACATGTTGCACACGGGGTTGTCGGCCCAGGCGTAGCGGACCGCGACGGGCTCGGCCACGGCGTCGCTCCAGACCTCGACCCGACCGTCCTTGGCGATCGCCGCCTTGGCGGTGACGAACTTCTTGTCGGCGCCGGCGATCGTGAAGCCGATCGGCTCGGCGACGTCGAACGGCCGCCAGCCGCCCGTGACGTCGTCGAAGGCGAGCACGACCTTGGCGCCCTGTTTTTCCATCGCCTTGTAGCGCGGGCTGCGGCAGATGATGCCCGGCACCTTGTACGTCTCGGCCAACGCCCAGCGGGCCAGCCGCTTGGCAACGTCCTGCTTGTTCTTGGGATGGATGTCCTTGCCCTCCCCGATGTCGATGATCACCGCTTCGCCGCCGTTGGGCACGGCCTGCAGCGTCATCGTCTGGGCCTCGCGAAGTTCGGCCCATTCGCTGTCGCCGGGTTCGGGCTTCTCAGCCTGGAAGTCGGCCAACTGCACCCAATAGAAGGGGAAGTCACCCAGGCCCCACTCCTCGCGCCAGCTTTTGATCATGAAGGGGAAGAGTTCGCGGTATTGGTACGCCCGCCCCGCGTTCGACTCCCCCTGGTACCAGATCACACCCCTGATGCCGTAGCCGATCGACGGCGAGAGCACGCCCGAGTGGATGTTGCCGGGCCGCTGGTTGCCCTTGAGTTGATTCTCGTCGGGCTTTTCGGCCGACTCCATTTTCACCCAGCGGTCGTGGAGCGCCTTCAGTTGCGGGTGACCCGCGAGCTTGTCGCGTTTCACCCAGGCCTCGGCGGCGCTGCCGCTCCAGGCGTTGTTGATCAGGCCCACGGGCACCCCGAGCGTTTGGTGGAGCTGCCGGCCGAAGAAGTAGCCGACGGCGGAGAAACCGTTCACCGTGACCGGCGTGCAGGCGGCCCACCGGCCCTTGAAGTTCCACTGCGGTTCCTGCGTGCCGACCTGGGGCACGGAGATGAGGCGGATGTTGGGAAACTTGGCCGCCGCCCTCTCGATGTCGGCGTCGTTGACGGCACCCACGCCCCACTGCATGTTCGACTGCCCCGCGCAGACCCAGACCTCGCCGATGAGCACGTCGTTGAACGTGACGGTGTTCTTTCCCTTGACGGTCAGCGTGTGCGGGCCGCCGTATTCCATCACCGGATCGAGGAGCACGTGCCAGGTGCCGTCGGTGCCGGCGGTCGTGGAGTGGGTCTGGGATCCGAGTGTGACGGTGACCGTCTCGCCGGGGTCGGCCTTGCCCCAGACCTTGTTCTTGATGCCCTGCTGCAGAACCATGTGGTCGCCGAACATGTTGTTGAGCGACACGTCGGCACGGGCGGCGACGAGGCCGCACGACCAGATGGCGAGGGCGGCGAGCAAGGCGTGGCGCATGGAGGATTCCCCGGGGGTGGCTCTGGTTCCAGTCCATGCAAGATAGCCGCGGCAGGGAGGCCATGAAACCCGGCGCCGGGGGCGTCGGCCGGTCATTTCTCGCGTTTTTTTCCGGGGACGGTAAGGTGTGGGGCAGTTGTTCCGCCGGCAGGAGTTGTGCCATGCAAGACGCCCCGTCCCCCGCCCCGTCTCATAATGGAGGCCCGCGATCCCCCGCCTCCGAGGTCTGGGTGCCACTCGTCGCCCTCGGACTGCTCGGTGCGGCGGTGTGGTTCGGCACGTCGACGGCTCCGGCGCCGCAGTCCACCGCCCCGCCGGGCGTCGCCGCCGCTCCGGTCGCCGCCGATCCGTTGCCGAGTTGGAACGACGGCCCGACCAAGAAAGCGATCCTCGACTTCGTGGCGGCCGTGACCCGCGAGGGTGCAAAGTCCTTCGTCCCCGTCGCCGAGCGC
>JBIKND010000103.1:0-13286 GCA_044358905.1 Pirellulales bacterium
GGCCTGCGGCCTGGCGCTCGCCGACCGGATGCTCGGCCGGCCGCACGTCACGGCCTGCTTCTTCGGCGACGGCGCGGTGGCCGAGGGGGAGTTTCACGAGGCGCTCAACCTGGCGGCCCTGTGGGGGCTCCCGGTGCTGTTCCTCTGCGAGAACAACTTGTATGCCATGGGCACGCGGCTCGATCGGCACCAGGCGATGACCGACATCCACCGCAAGGCCGACGCCTACGCCATGGCCCACGCGGCCGTGGACGGGATGGACGTGCTCGCCGTCGAGGCGGCGGTGCGACGGGCCGTGGAGCAGGTGCGCGGCACGAGCCGCCCCTTCCTGCTCGAGGCGCGGACGTACCGCTTCCGCGCCCACTCGATGTACGACGCCGAGTTGTATCGCCCACGGGAGGAGGTCGAGCGGTGGCGGGAGCGGGATCCGCTCGGTCTGTTCACCGCCCGGGTGCGGGAAGCCGGACTGCTCGACGACGACGGCCTGGCCGCGCTCGAGGCCGAGGCGGCTGCCGAGATCGACGCCGCCGTCGCGGCGGCGGAGGCCGCCGCCGAGGAGCCGGCGACGGACCTGCTGCACGACGTCGTCGCTCCGGCCGGCGCGGAGCGGCGGGCATGACGCGGACCACCTACCGCGAGGCCGTGCGGCAGGGACTTCGGGAAGCGCTCGCGGCCGACGACCGCGTGCTGCTGATCGGCGAAGACGTGGGCCGCTACGGCGGCGCCTACGCGTGCAGCAAGGGATTGCTCGACGAGTTCGGCCCCGAGCGGGTGCGCGACGCGCCGCTCTCCGAGTCGGCCTTCGTGGGGGCGGGCATCGGCGCGGCACTCGCCGGGCTGCTGCCGATCGTCGAGATCATGACGGTGAACTTCAGCCTCTTGGCCCTCGACCAGATCGTGAACAACGCCGCCACGCTGCGGCACATGAGCGGCGGGCAGGTGGGGGTGCCGGTCGTGATCCGCATGGCGACCGGCGCCGGCCGCCAGGTGGCGGCCCAGCATTCGCACAGCCTGGAGGTGTGGTACGCCCACGTGCCGGGGCTCAAGGTGCTCGCCGCCGCGACCGTGGCCGATGCCCGCTGGATGCTCGCCGCAGCGCTCGCCGATCCGAATCCCGTGATCCTCTTCGAGCACGCGCTGCTCTATCCCACGGAGGACGACGTCGACGAGCGGCCGGACGGCTTCGACGCCTGGCACGCGACGGTCCGCCGGCCGGGCCGCGACGTCACGCTCGTCACCTACGGCGGCTCGCTGCCCAAGTGCCTGGCGGCCGCGGAGGCCGTGGCGGCGGACGGCATCGACGCCGAAGTGATCGACCTGCGGTGCCTGCGGCCGCTCGACTTTGGCTGCGTGCTCGATGCGGTGACGCGGACGCATCGGGCCGTCGTGGTGGACGAGGGGTGGAAGACCTGCGGGTTGGCCGCGGAGCTCTCGGCCACGATCGCCGAGCAGGCGCTCTACGAGCTCGACGCCCCGGTGGCCCGTGTCTGCACGGCGGAGGTGCCGATTCCCTACGCGCAGCATCTGGAGGCCGCGGCCCTCCCGGGCGTCGACCGGATCACGGCGGCCGTCCGCGACGTGGTGCAGGGGAAAGACGTCGTCGCGGCGGCGACACGGGGGGAGTGAGCGATGGCGGAGTTCCGCATGCCTTCGCTCGGGGCCGACATGCAGGCGGGGACCGTGGTGGCCTGGCTGAAGCGGCCCGGCGACCGGCTCAAGCGCGGCGACACGATCGCGGAGGTGGACACCGAGAAGGGGGTGATCGACGTCGAGGTGTTTTCCGCGGGCGTGCTGGAGTCGATCGTCGTGCCCGTGGGGACGAAGGTCCCGGTGGGCACCGTGATGGCGACGATCGGTGACGGCCAGGTGGCGGTCGCGCCCCGCCCTGCGCCCGTTCCGCCCGCGCCGCCGGAGACGGGGGAGGAACGGCCCGTGCCGGCCGCGCCGCGTGTGAGCCAGCCGGCGCCGCGTGTCAGCCGGCCGACGCCGATCTACGCGCCCGGCCTCGCGGTTGCCGGCCGCCTCAAGATCTCGCCGGCCGCGCGGCGGCGGGCGCGGGAACTCGCCATCGACCCGGCGGGTGTGCCGGGCACGGGGCGGGGCGGGGCGATTACGCGAGCCGACGTGGAGCATGCCGCGGGCCGGCCGCCGGCCGCACCGCCCGCGGTGCGGGAAGCCGCCGCCCCGGCCGCGCCGCCGACCATCGATCGCCTGGCGCGGATGCGGCGGACGATCGCCGCCGCGATGTCGCGGTCGAAGCGGGAGATCCCGCACTATTACCTGGCGACCACGATCGACCTCGGCCGGGTCATGTCGTGGCTGGCCGAACGCAACGCGGCGGTGCCCGTCGCCGAGCGGCTCCTGCCGGGCGTGGTCCTGCTCAAGGCGGCGGCGGTGGCGCTCCGCGAGGTGCCCGAACTCAACGCCGTATGGGAGGGCGACCGCGTCGTCCTCCGCCAGACCGTGCACGTGGGGGTGGCGATCGCGCTGCGTGGCGGCGGTCTGGTGATCCTGGCGCTGCACGACACGGCCACGCGGCCGCTCGCCGACCTGATGGCCGGCCTGCGCGACCTCACGGTGCGGGCCCGGGCGGGGCGGATGAAGAGTTCGGAACTGGCCGACTCGACGATCACCGTGACCAGCCTCGGGGATCGGGGCGTGGAGACGGTGTATGGCGTGATCTACCCGCCCCAGGTGGCGATCGTGGGGTTCGGCCGGATCGTTGACCGCCCGTGGGCGGTCAATGGCGGCCTCGTCGTGCGGCCGGTCGTCACCGCGACGCTCGCGGCCGACCACCGCGTGAGCGACGGGCATCGTGGCGGCCTGTTCCTCGACGCCGTCGATCGGCTGCTGCAGGAGCCGGAGAAACTCTGATGGCCACGCGGGAGGAGGTGCGGGCGGCGGCGGTGGCCGTGCTCGGTGGCATCGCCCCCGAGGCGGATCTCGCATCGCTGCGTGCCGACGCCAACCTACGTCGGGAACTCGACCTCGACTCGGTGGACTTTCAGAACTACCTCATCGGTCTAACGAAGGCCCTCGGCATCGACATCCCGGATCGCGAGGCGGCGTCGCTGACGACGCTCGCGGCCTGCATGGACCGGCTGGCCGGCCACGGAGGAGCAGTGTTGTAAGATCGTCGGGATTCCGCCGATGACAGCCAAGGAGGATGGCAGCATGCCCAGGAAACCGAGCCGCATCGCGCCCGACTGGTGGGGCGACACCACGCTCGACGACCGGCACTGGGTTCTCGAGGCCGTCTTCTGCCTGGTGGTCGTGCTTCAGGCGTCGCTGGCCGCCGCCGGCGTGCCCGAGGGCTTCGTGCCGCTCGTCACGGGCTCCGATGGCGCGACCGACCGCGAGTACGGCGACGTGGAACTGCATCTGGAATGGATGCGAACCGGGCCCGGTGGTGCCGGGAGCGTGACGCTGCCAAGCGGGGCCTTGGTGCCGATCGTCGATCCGGCAGTCGGGCACGGGGCCCGGGCCGACGGCCAGTGGAACACGCTGCTGGTGCGGCTGCAGGATCACCGCGTGACCACCAGCCTGAACGGCAAGGCCGACGCCGTCGCCGGGCCCGCTGCCGACGCGCGGGGCCTCCCGCCCGCGCGCGGCCCGATCCGGCTGCAGACGCCCGACGCGTCGCTCCAGGTGCGCAATTTCGCCATTCGCGAACTCGGCACGCTCGACGGCTCGGGCCCAGGCTGGCGCGACCTGGGTGAGGAAGACTTCACGGACGTCAACGGCGACGCCGACACGTGGTCGTGGAACGACGGCACGGTGCACTGCACGGGCAAGCCCACCGGCGTGCTGCGCACGACGCGGCCGCTGACGAACTTCGAGCTGGCCGTCGAGTGGCGGCATCTGACGCCCGGGGGCAACTCCGGGATCTTTCTGTGGGCGCCCCTCGAGGTGCTGGAGGGGCTGCCCCGCGACAAGCTCCCGGCCGCCGGCATCGAGGTGCAGGTGCTCGACCACGCCTTCACCGCGCAGTACGAAAAAGCGACCGGCAAGAAGGCCACGTGGTTCAGCACGGACGGCGACGTGTTTGCCGTGGGGCGGTCGGCGATGCGGCCCTTTCCGCCGCTGTCGCCCAACGGGACGCGGAGTTTTCCGTCAGCGCGGCATTCCCGCGGCGCGCCGGAGTGGAACCGCTACTACGTGCGGGCGATCGACGGCGAGGTGCGGCTGTGGGTCAACGGCCACGAGGTGTCGGGCGGCACGGACTGCCGACCGGCCACGGGATATCTGTGCCTGGAATCGGAAGGGGCGCCCGTCGAGTTTCGCCGGCTGCGGATTCGGGAACTGCCCGATCCGCGGGCCACGCCCGCGGCGGCGTCCCCGTGACGCTCGGGAATCGCGGCCGTCCGTAGGCGTCTGTTAGCTGACCGGACTTTCCACGGCGAACCGCAGGAAGTGGGCCGCGCAGCTGATGCAGGGGTCGTAGGTGCGGATCAAGTGTTCGCAGCGGCGAGCAGCCTCGGGTTCAGGGAACTGGAGCACGGTCGGGACGAAGGCCCGCAGGTCGGCTTCGATGCGGGCCAGGTTTTGCGACGTCGGCGGCACGATCGTCGCCGCCGCGACGAGGCCGTCGGCGGCGATCTCGTAGCGGTGCCAGAGGAGGCCGCGCGGGGCCTCGACGGCATGGCAGCCCGTGCCCGCGCGGGGCGTGACGTCGCTGCGGCACGGAGCCACGGTGGCATGGCACGTGCGGGCGATCCGCGCGGCTTCCTCGAAGGCGGCGGCGATCTCCACCAGCCGCACGCGGATGCTCTGGAACATATCGCGGCAGGGATGGGGGACGTGGGCGTCGGCCGCGCGGCGGGCCGCAGGCGGCAGGCGGTCGCGAAACAGGCGCAGCCGTGCGAGGGGCCCGGTGAGGTACGGCCGCCCGCCCGGCTCGAGGAGGCAGTGCAGGCCCGTCGAGTGGGGCACCTGCCGCTCGACGAAGTGGGCTGAAAAGGCGGTGGAGGGGATGTCGAGCCCGGACGAAGAGACGATCCGGGCGTCACCGTCCGTGCCGGTCGCCAGGTAACCGCTCGTCGGAGCGACGGCCACGCACTCGTAGTCGCGCGGAAACGATGGAGACGAGAACGTGCCGACGACGGCGAGCGATTCGAGCGCCGCCGCGAGGCCCCACTCCAGGTCGGGGACGAGACCGCGGATCGCGGCCGGGTCGGGCGCCCGGTGGAAGCCGCCCACCGCGACGTTCACCGGATGCACCGCGCGGCCGCCGAGCACCTCCAGCAGTCGGCAGCCGATCTCCTTCATCCGCAGGCCGCGCTCGACGAAGCCCGGCAGCCGGGCGGCGATCTCGAAGCCGCTCACCAGGCCGAGGTAATCGGCTGCGTGCAGGAGAAACACGTGGACGGCGTGGCTCTGGATCCACTCGGCGCACAACAGCAGCGTGCGCAGGTCGTGCAGGGCGGGGGACAGTCGCACGCCGAGAGCCGCTTCCAACGCGCCGCAGGCCGCGAGCTGGTAGGCCACCGGGCAGATGCCGCAGATCCGCGCCACGATATCGGGCACCTCGCGGACCTCGCGTCCCACGAGCAGCCGCTCGAAGAACCGCGGCGGCTCGAAGATCGCGAACTCGGCGATCTCGACCGTGCCGTCCGGGGCGACGCGAACCCGCAGGCTCCCGGAGCCTTCGACGCGGGCCACGGCCCGGACGTCGATGCGGCGGACCGCCGTCGATCGCGATGCGGCGCCGCTCACGACGTGGGCTCCCCGGCGGGCGCGTCGCCGCCACGCTCCAGGCGGTCGCTCTCCGTGCGGAACTCGTCCGCCCAGGCATTGAACGAGCGCGTCAGCCGCACGAGCCGGTCGCGCGGCGTGCCGCGGCGCTCGTAGAAACCCGTCAGCGCGACGAGGTTCGGCTGCGGGCCGGGGCCGAAGCAGCCGAAGCACTCGCGGTCGTGCGCCGGGCAGATCGCGCTGCAGCCGGCCTGCGTGACCGGGCCGAGGCAGGGAATCCCGCGGGCCACGGCGACGCACACCGTGCCGCGAGCCTTGCACTCCATGCACACGCCGTGCGGCGGCACGTGGGGACGGCGGCCGACGACGAGCGCCGTGAGCAGTTCCACGAGCTGCCCCGTGTCGATCGGGCAGCCGCGAAGCTCGAAGTCCACCGGCACATGCGCGGCGATGGGCGTGCTCGTCGCGAGCGTCGCCACGTATTCCGGGCGGGCGTAGACGGCCGCCGCGTAGGCGTCGGCGTGGCCCCAGTTGCGCAGCGCCTGGATGCCGCCGGCGGTCGCGCAGGCGCCGATCGTCACCAGGAACCGGCACTGGGCACGGATCTCCCGGATCCGGCTCGCGTCGGCGGGCGTGGAGATCGAGCCTTCGACGAGCCCGACGTCGTAGGGCCCGGGCAGGTCGCGGGAGCTGGCTTCGAGGAAGTGGTCGATCGAGAACCGGTCGGCGATCTCCAGCAGGCGGCCCTGGACGTCGAGCAACTGGAGCTGGCAGCCGTCGCACGATGCGAACTTGAAGACGGCGAGCCGCGGCCGCGGTGGAAGCATGGCGGTCACAGGTGGCTCACGGCGAGGAACGGGGCGATCCGGGCGTGGCGAAACACCGGTCCGTCGCGGCATACGAACGCCGGGCCGAGCTGGCACAGGCCGCAGAGGCCGGCGGCGCAGGCCATGTTTCGCTCGAGCGACAGAAACATGGCGCTGGACGGGATGCCGCGGGCCAGGCACGACGCGGCGACGGCCTGCATCATCGGCTCCGGACCACAGCAGAGCAGGCTCGTGCGGCGTGGATCGAGGTCGAGACCGGCGACCAGATCGGTGACGAGGCCGACGGGACCCTGCCAGCCGTCGTCTGGCCGGTCCACGATCGTGTGGACGTCGATGCCGGCCTCCCGCCAGGCCACGCAGTCGCGCCGGTAGAGCAGGTCGGCGGGGGTGCGACCGCCGACGAGGAGCCGGAGCGTGCCGAAGTCGCTGCGGCGGCAGCCGAGCGCGACGATCGCCGCGCGGAGCGACGCCAGCCCGACGCCGCCGGCGACGAGCACCACGTCGCGCCCGCCGAGCGCGTCGAGCGGCCAGGGCGTGCCCCATGGGCCGCGAAGCAAGACGCCTGCGCCGGGCGGGAGGCGGGCGAGCGCATGCGTGACGTTGCCCACGGCGCGAACGGTGTGGGCCACGGTGGCGGCGCCGGGATCGGAACTGATCGAGATGGCGGCCGCGCCGATGCCGGGGAGGTGGAGCATGTTGAACTGGCCGGGTGCAAAGGGAAACGGTGCGCCGCAATCGAAGCGGTAGGTGGCCACGCCCGGAGCCTCGTCCTCGACTGCCACGAGCCGCGCGGTGCGGCCGTGCCACGGGGAACGGGGCGGCGGGCACGTTGCGCAGACGTTCATGGCCGACCATCCGCGGCGCGGATCGCGGCGACCTCGGCGGTGAGGTCGATGCCGACCGGGCACCAGGTGATGCAGCGGCCGCAGCCGGTGCAGCCCGACGTGCCGAACTGGTCGATCCAGCCGGCAAGTTTGTGCGTCAGCCACTGCCGGTAGCGGGAGGCCGTGGTGGGCCGGGCCGCCCCGCCGTGCATCTGGCCGTGGTCGAGCGTGAAGCAGGAGGCCCAGCGGCGTTCGAGCGTGGCCCGGTCGCCGGAGAGATCGGGCACGTCCGCGACGGAATGACAGAAGCAGGTCGGGCAGACGAGCGTGCAGTTGGCGCAGGCGAGGCAGCGGTCGGCGATCTCGTTCCAGTGCGGATGCGCGAGATTGCCGAGCAGGAGGTCGCGGATGTCGGTCGTGTCGAGGGACCGCGGTGCGGCCGCGCCGGGGATGGATCGCCGGTCATGCATCCGGCGGCCGAGGGCTTGCGGCACGTCGCGGATCGCGGCGACCTCGGCGGGCGTGCAGGGCGTGAGCGCGGCCCGCGTGGCGACGGCGTCGAGCAGGGCCGCGCCCTGGGCGGTGCCGGGCTCGATCGCCAGTCGATCGGCGAACTCGGTGACCGCGAGATCGAATCCCGGCCCGGCGGCGGGGCCGCAGGCCATCGAGTGGCAGAAGCAGGTGGCTGCGGCCCGGCGGCAATGCACGGCCACGATGAAGAGCCGCGCGCGGCGGGCGCGGTACGCCGGATCGACGACATCGTCGCGGAGGAACGCGGCGTCCTGAAGGGCGAGGGCCGCCAGGTCGCAGCCGCGGACCCCGAGCACCGCCAGCGGTGCGGGATCGGGCAGGATGGGCGTCTCGCGCCAGGCATCGCCGTCGCGGTCGTAGGTCGCCAGCGGCTCCCGCGCCGGAAACAAGAAGTTTTTCAGCGAGTGCGGGCCGACGACGTGGTCGAAGAGGCCGGCCGCGGCGTCGCGCCGCAGACGGTAGGTGCCGCCGTCTTGGTCGTCGAGCCACCCGGCCGGCAGGTCGGCGACGCAGGCGACGTCGGCCAGCACGATCGCACCGTCGGCGACCCGCGGCCCGACGACGCGGTGGCCGGCGGAGGCGAGGGCGTCGATCACGGCCTGAAGGTCGGGCTTCGCGAGCCACTGCGGCGGGCCGATGGCGGCGGAGCGGGACATCGGCACGCGGCCCTCGCGGGGAGACGCGGCGTCCCGGCCGACGGGGAATCATTCGCGGCGTGGCCATGGCGGGGCAAGCAGCGCATGAAAAAAGCCACGCCGGCTCGCGCCGGCATGGCTCTCGTTCGTTGCGTTCGTCGAATCAAACCGAGCCGCGGCGTTCACTCGCGGTCCGGCGGCGGCGATCAGCCGAGGTAGTCGTCCGCTTCGACGGCGTCGGCATGGACAGCCTTGCGACGGCGACGCCGGGTCCGCTCGAGCATGGCGAGCCCGCCCGCTCCGAGACCCGCCATCACGAGCGACGAGGGCTCGGGCACGGCTTCTACCGAGACGCTATATCGCGTCGAGCCAGCCGTCTCCCACGGACCAGCGGGCGTGACGCCCTGGCTGTAGCTTTCCAGCGTGCTCACGTAGCTGTAGCCGGAGGCATTCTGGCCGAGAGGGGCGGCGGGGCTGCCCGTGTTCCAGTACCAGCTGCCACCGCTGGGCACGATGAAGTAGTCGGTGTTCGGTTGGAGCACGGCACCGGTGAAGTTGAAGGCATATTTGTTGGTCGAGCCGACGTTGGTGACGCTCGATGTGTAGAGCGGTAGCGCGGCGGGTCCACCTCCCGTTCCCGACGCGAAAATCGAGACGGTGAGGGGAATCGTGCCGGCATCCGAACCGAAGATGCCGAGGGTGACCGCAGAGATCGTCAGGTTCGACGACGTGCCGGTGTTGAAGCCCTGTGCGAGCCAGTTGATATCGACCGGATCCTGGGTGCCGATGTCGGTGTTCGTGGTTCCGAGCGGCGTGGTCCCCGACGCCCCGAGGTTGCCGAACACGATCTCGGCCTGGGCGTTGAGGGAGCAGAAGGTGACGGCCGCAAGCGTGGCGGCGACACCGAGGGAGCGGATGAAAAGCGACCTGCTTGTCATGAGACAGTTCCTTTCAAAAGGTTCCGGCCGGCCAGGGGCCGCCGGAGGGGGAACGAACGAACGACGAACGAACAAACGGGGTTGAACGACCCCGTGGACGGTGGGGGTGGCCAAACCGGCTTCTGCCAGGGCCAGCGGCTGTGAAATTTTGTTTTTCCACGGCGAAAATCGAGTTTTCCGGCTCACTCACCAGGTTGGTGACCGACTCACCAAAATGGTGAGAACGGCCAGCCCCGGAGCCTGTGTTCAGGCGAAGCTCGTGGGACGCCCTGACGGGCCGCCACCGGCTGCGAACACGGGAATGGACGCCGAAAAACACGGGAAAATCCTCGAATCGGACAGGGATCGGGAACGCTTACGGGACTCGGCACCTGGGGCACGTGGTCGCCACGTCGCACCCCTGCATTCACCGCATCTCCGCCACCCCGAGAGGTGCGGAAAACAGGCAAAAACCAAAGGATTGACCGTGAACGAACGGAACGACGACCTACCGGCGCCGCGGACGCACTTCCTCGGAAGTGAGCCCAACGGCTTTGATGACCATGGAGAACGGATCCTTAAAACAAAACGACCTTCGGGAACCTGCGACGCCGCCCGTGGTGAGCCCTGTGCAGGGCCCATGCCGGGCATCGGGCTTCAGCTCTTGCGAGCCTCGGCCTGACGGGCGATAAGCAGTTGCACGCTGCGTGCCAAACTCGGAAAGTTTTTCGGCGGCGGGAAAATACGCCGGTTTTCACAGGTTTTTCCCGTAGAGCCGCCCGTCCAGGAAGCAACGATGCGAATCACCATTTTGGATGGTCACACGACGAACCCCGGCGACCTCTCCTGGGAGCCGCTCCACGCTCTCGGGGTGTGCGTCGTTCATGACCGCACGGCGGCGGCCGAGATCGTGGCCCGGGCGGCCGACGCCGACGTCGTGCTCACCAACAAGACGCCGCTGACGCGCGAGACGATTGCGGCCCTTCCGCGGCTCGAGTGCATCGGTGTGCTGGCGACGGGCTACAACGTCGTGGACGTCGCCGCCGCCCGCGCGCGGGGCATTCCGGTGTGCAACGTGCCGGAGTACGGCACGCCGAACGTCGCCCAGGCCACGTTCGCGCTCCTGCTGGAACTCACCAACCGCGTCGGCCGCCATGCGGAGCTCGTCCGCGCGGGCCGCTGGTCCTCGTGCCCGGACTTTTGTTTCTGGGAAGGGGAACTCGTCGAACTCGCCGGTCTCACGCTCGGCATCGTCGGCTACGGACGGATCGGCCGGGCGGTGGCGACGATCGGCCGGGCCTTCGGGATGCGGATCCTGGCCTGGCGACGCAGCCCGGGCGACGATCCGGAGTGCGTCGGACTCGACCGGCTCCTGCGCGAGAGCGACGTCGTCAGTCTCCACTGCCCGCTGACGGCGGAGACGGAGCGGCTCGTAAATGCGGCCACGCTGGCGACGATGAAGCCGACCGCCTTTCTCGTCAACACCGCGCGTGGATCGCTCGTCGACGAGGCCGCACTCGCCGCGGCCCTCGACGCGGGCCGGCTGGCCGGTGCGGGCCTCGACGTGCTCGCCGTCGAGCCGCCTGCGGCCTCCAATCCGCTGCTCGCGGCACGAAACTGCCTCATCACGCCGCACGTCGCCTGGGCCACCCGGGAGGCGCGGCGCCGCCTGATCGAGATCACGGCCGACAACGTGCGGGCCTTCGCCGCCGGGGCGCCGCGGAACGTCGTGAATCCGTAGCGCCACGCAACGTCTGATTGCGCGGGGCTGCCCATGCCCCGTCGCCGGACGTTCGCTGCTGCCCTCCCGGCAATCCGCTCACTCGGAGCTGCCTGCGCTCCGCCCATCCTGGGCTGCGCTGGTCAGCTACGCCGGCTCTCAGGGCATGGGCAGCCCCTTCGCTCTGGCGAGCCGTCTGCGGCCTGCGTCAGGGGGAAGTAACGGTGGGCTCGGGCAGGGGTTCGGTGGTCGTCTTGCCGCGCCGGGTGGCGGTGACGGCGAGTGAACCGCCTACGGGCACCTCGTGTTCGCCAGCCACGATCGTGGCCGTGGCCGTGAGGGCCACGGCGTCGCCGTCGTCGCCGAGCGCGCCCTGCTGGAGCAGGCTGTCGAGATAGGGCTTCACGGCGCCGCGGAGCGTCTTGTCGGTGGCGGGCCGCGAGGTGTCGCCGACGAAGTTCCGCAGGTCGCCCCCGGCGATCACGTAGCGGCCGCGGCGGGCGTCGAAGAACGGGTCGGGAAACGAGAACGCGGCCGCCGTGGCTCCGGTCGCCGCGTCGCGGACGAGCAGCCGCAGCGCGGCCTTCGCCGGCGGGATGAACGACTCGGGCACGGTGATCGTGATCGCGTCGCACGATGCCGTGAAGAACTCGTCCACCTTGGCGGCCGGCACGGAGGCGGTCTTCGTGGCGCCGAACGTGAGGCCGATCGTGCAGGTCGGCTCGAAGGCGGGCATGCCGCCGCCGGCCGGCGCGCGGCGCACCACCGGCACGAGCAGGTGGCCGCTCACGCCGTAGGGCGTGGCCAGGTGGATGTCGATGACCTCGCGGCGGTTGCAGTCGATGCCGCATCCGCCGCCGGGGCCGCAGGCCGAGCTGGCGTCGCCGGCATCACCGGGCGGCGGCAGCGGTTCGGCAGCGGACGCGAGCAGCAGGCGCGGCCGCCGGTGCGCCGCGGTCACCTCGGTGGGGCAGACAGCGGGCACCAGCGGCACCGCGCCGGCGGGCACCTCGACCTCGATCAGGTCGCGCGACAGCGGTCGGAACCTCGCCGGCCGGCCGCCGGCGATGACCTTCGTGTCGAGCACGCTGAACCCCTTGCCGACGAGGAACAGCGTCGTCGTGCCGGCCGGATCGATCCCCGGCACGCCATACCAGCCGAGCAGCTCCGGCGCCAGGTCGGTGACGCCCGTGTTGAAGAGCTCGAAGCCGCCGGCAGTGTTCTCCTGCGGGATCTGTGCCTGGAGCGTCTGCAGCGGAAGCTTGCGCTCGAGCTGATCGGCGATGCGGAGCAGCCGGGCCGCTTCGCCGCCGGGGCGGCCGCAGGCCGCGGCGCTTGTGTGCAGCACCTCTACGGCACGCTCCATGACGAGCGTCTCCTGGACGCCGGGCTCCGTGCTGCCGGGATGGGCCAGGGAGAACCAGCGCGTGCGCACGTCGAGCGTCACCCAGGGCACGAAAGCCGGCATGACCACGATCGCCGTGCACTCCCGCTGGCCCGGCTCGAGCCGTCGCCGGGCGAGGTCGGCGGCGCTCGTCGGGCCGCAGAGCGTCTCGCCGAGCGCGGCCAGGCCGCCCCGCGTGGGCGGCGTCTGCACGCGCGGGTAGAACCGCCAGCCGAACGTGTCGGCGCCGTGCGAGAAGCCGACGGCCGTCTTGTTGATCGCGATCACCGCCATGTCTTCTTCCAGGCGGCGGGTGAAGCGGGCCATGGCCTGGGCGTTGAGCCGGCCGGATGCGGCGGCCGTGGCCAGCGCGATCTGGAGCTCGCGGCGCCGGGCGTAGGCGTCGTCGACGTTCTGCTCCTCGCTGACCGGATCGAGCGCGAAGACGCGGATCGGCCAGCGGCAGCGGACGTAGTCGGCGAAGGCCGCACGGGCCTCCGGCGCGGGGCAGGGACCGTAGAACGGCGCCGGCCGGACGTCGAGCGGCGCGGTCTGGCCGCGGGCGGTGGCCGACTCGCGGACGTCGGCGGCGAGCCGCTCGTCGAGCAGGGCCGACTCCACGAGGATGCCCCAGGCGAGCACGGCCGTCGTCGTGCGGCACAACGGCGCGACGGGCTGCTCGGCCTCGCAGCAGACGCCGGCGGGATCGGCGGCCGGCACCGCGGGGATCAGTTCGGGGCCGACGTCGGCCCCA
>JBIKND010000268.1:0-3648 GCA_044358905.1 Pirellulales bacterium
TGGGTACGTCCGACCGCCGATAACGCCGCCCGTCTCTGGCGGGCCCTGGAACGGTTCGGTGCCCGGAGGAGCCGCGTCTCGCCGGAGTCCTTCACGCAGCCCGACGTCGTCTACCAAATAGGCCTACCTCCGAACCGGATCGATTTCTTGACCACGATCGACGGCGTGGCGTTCGATGATGCGTGGGCGGAAAAAGTGCCGTGCGTCGTCAGTGGCATCGCCTTCAACATGATTTCGCTGCGGCATCTCGTGGCCAACAAACAGGCGACAGGCCGTCCGCAGGACCTGGCTGACATCGCCCGCCTCCAAGCTCTGGGCTGACGCAGAGGTCAGAGCGGTCAAGCCGCCCGCCTGACGGGCGTTGCCTGCTGTCGGCCGCGCGTGGGCGTGTGCTGGCCGGTGTCGGTGGATGTGGTGGTTGCGGTGGATGGAGGTCTTCGTGTGGTTTTCCTGGAGGGTCGGGGCTGGTGGGTTGTGACCTGCCCCCCGCCCCCCCCGTAAACGAGGCCGCAAGGGAGGCCGTCCTTGCCCGGATTCCCCTGCGGCACGCTCAGTCGCCCGCCGCCTTCGGCGAGTTCGCGTACTGCAGGGCGGCGTCCTGCAGATACCGGTTGAAATCCGCATGGAGCCGGGCGAGCTGGAGGACCGCGTCCCGACGGAGGGCGTAGACCTCGACGTCGGTCAGAGCCCGGATCGTGGCCGCCCTGGGGGCATCGCTGAGGATCGCCAGTTCTCCGAAGAACGAACCCTCCCGCAGCACCGTGAGCCGCTGCGGAGGATCGCCGCGCAGCGCTTCGACCTGCCCCTTCGTGAGGAAGTACATCTCGTCCCCCACGTCTCCCTCGTGAACGATCACGTCGCCAGCGGTGAACTCCCGCTCGTCGAGCCGCGGGATGAGGTCCCGC
The DNA here is from genome assembly GCA_044358905.1 of Pirellulales bacterium. Taxonomy (GTDB): domain Bacteria; phylum Planctomycetota; class Planctomycetia; order Pirellulales; family UBA1268; genus QWPN01. The sequence goes on from JBIKND010000268.1 coordinate 906, forward strand.
AGGAACTCGCTGCTCGCGTTTCGGAAGAAGGGCACCTTTTCGATCAGGGCGGCGGTGATGGCCCGCATGCGCAAAAGCTCGCGGTCGATCTTGCCCGGCCCCTTGTAGGGCATCTCGGAGATGAGGTGCACTTCGGCCGGCACCATGAACTCTGCGAGGCGACTGCCGACGAAGGCCCGCAGCTCCTGCGGGGCGGCCGTGGCCCCCGTCTGGAGGGCGACGTAGGCGTGCGGCGCCTCGCCGCACTCGGCGTCGGGAACCCCGATGACACAGCATTCGCGGACCGCAGGGTGCTCTGACAGTGCCGCCTCCACCTCGAGGGGCGCGACCTTATTCCCACGACGGACGATCACGTCCTTCCTCCGTCCGACGAACCAGAGGTAGCCATCCTCGTCGTAACGCCCCAGATCCCCGGTGTGAACCCAGCCCCTCTGGAGGGTCTTCCGGGTCATGGCCGAATCGTTCCAGTAGCCATCCATGATCCCGGGGCCGCTGACCCGGATGTCCCCGACCGTCCCGGTCGGAACATCCGCGCCTTGTTCGTTCACCACCGCGACATGCACCCCGTGCACGGGCGGTCCGACCGACCCCGGTTTCTTCAGGCCGAAGGGCGGATTCATGGCGAACGGCCCCGTCTCCGTCGAGCCGCACTGTTCGGTCGCCGGCACCCCGGTCAGACGCTCGAAGGCCTCGAGGACCCTGGTGGGAACGCGGTCACCGCCCGCCAGGCAGAGGCGGAGGTGGCTGAAGTCACAGGCCTGGAAGTCCGGACTCGCCAGCAGCTGCGCCATGCCGGCGGGGGTGAGCGTGAGAAACGTCTTGGCCGGAGCCCGACGCAGCGCGTCGACGTAGCTCTCGACCGTGAACTGCCGCACCAGGCTGACACGCCCTCCGGCCCAGAGGGTGGGCAGCACCTGGCAGCGGAGCGCCAGCGGCCGGGAGATCGATGTCGCAATCAGCGCAACGTCATCCGGCGCGAGGATGACGCGTGACAGGTACTTGCGGACGCCGGTGGACAGGGCACCGTACGACAGGACGACGCCCTTCGGGCGGGACGTCGTCCCGGACGTGTAGATCATCACCGCCGGGGCGTCGTCATGCGGGGAATCGGAGGGCAGTGGCCGATCGGCGCCGAGCAGCGACTCGAACGACCGCCGCTTTCCGTTCGCGGCTCCGCCGCGGACGACGACGACCCGCGACACCGCCCCCAAGGCTCCCGCCTCGTCCAGGCCGACGATGCGTCCGTGATCGGCGATCAGGATCGACGCCCCGCTGTGCCCCAGCGCGTACCCGACCTGCAACGGGTGATACTGGTAATCCAGCGGCACCACGACGAACTTCATGCGAAAGCACGCCAGATAGCACACGATCGCCTCGAGGCAATTCGGCATCAGGAACGCCACACGATCCCCTTCCTCGAGGCCGGCCGCCGCGAGGCCCGACGCCAGCCGTGACGCCAGCCGCTCGAGCTCTGCGGCCGTGGTCCACGAGCCGTCGCTTTCGACGATCGGCCTGTCCGGGTCGATCTCGAGCGCGTGTTTGAGCAGGTGATGCAGCATCGGGGCAGGATGGGCTGGGGATTTCGGAAGCGGCCGGCCGCCTGGGGCAACGCACCTGCACCGCGGGCATCATCGTGCGGAACCGGGCGACGATGCGGCCCACGATTCAGGTATAGTTCAGCCCGCGACCTTGCCGCAAGGATCGGACGCCCCCCGGATCGAGTGCCCGCCATCGTGGCAGCCACGTCCACCGTCGACCCGCCCTCGCCCGACGTGCCGGGAGATGCCACGACCGGCCGTGAAGCCGCGATCCTCTTCGCGCTGGCGGCGCTGCAGTTCATCGGGCTCGTCGACTTCATGATCGTGATGCCGCTGGGGCCGCAGCTGCTCGACGACCTGGCCATCGACGCCCGGCGTTTCCGCTGGGTCGTATCGGCGTACACCCTCACGGCCGGGCTCGCCGGATTCATGGCGGCCCCCTGGCTCGACCGCGTGCCGCGGAAGCAGGTCTATCTCTTCCTCTCGATCGGCATGCTCGTGGGCACGGTGGCGTGCGGTCTTGCGACCAGCTTCCCGCTGCTGCTGGCAGCGCGGTCCGTGACTGGCGGCTTCGGCGGCGTCCACGGCGGATTGGCTCTCGCCATCGTGGCGGACGTGTTTCCTCCCAAGCGACGCGGCCGCGCCACGGGAACGCTCATGCGGGCCTTCGCCGTCGCGTCGGTGGTGGGCGTGCCGCTGGGGATCACGTTGGGAACCCGGATGGGCTGGCAGGCGCCGTTCTTCGCCTTGGCGGCGATCGGGCTGCCGCTGGTCGGGCTGGCCGCGTGGTCGCTGCCGCCGCTGGCCGCCCACGTGGACGGCGCGCGGCGGCATCCCTTCGCTCGCCTGCTCGACACCCTCACGGTCCCCGCCCATGTCCGCGGCTTCGCGCTTATCGCCATGCTGATGGTCGGCGCGTTCTCCGTGATTCCCTTCATCAGCACCGCCTTGGTTGCCAACGTGGGCGTGACCCAGACCCAGCTGCCCGCCGTCTTCATCACCGGGGGTCTGCTCACGCTCCTGACCACGCCGCTGACCGACCGGCTCATCGACCGCATTCGCCCCGTGGCCTGATGGCATCTGCGTTCCACTGTGAACGCCGGTCGAAAAGTGCAGCGCGGGGCGGGGTAGGCCGGCCGGTCGAAAAATGCAGCGCACAACTGTGCAGCGGTGTCGGTCAGGAGAATCGCGGCGGAGCCGCGATA
>JBIKND010000269.1:0-3645 GCA_044358905.1 Pirellulales bacterium
GACAGATCCGCCCCGGCACGCGAACGATAAGGCCTCTCCGTTCGCCACGGCGGCAGGGTTCCCTGGCAGGCCACACGCCGGGCCGCTACGTTGTCGGCCACAGTCATCGCACCCCGCCCGGAGCCACCGCATGTCCCGCAGGAAGATCGTCGCCGGCAACTGGAAGATGAACCTCGACCGCGCGCAGGCACGTGAGCTCACGGCCGCCGTCGCGGCCCGGCGGGGCGAGGCGGCAGCCGTGGACCTCGTCCTCTGCCCGCCCGCCCTCTATGTCGAGACGGTGGGCACGGCCCTGGCCGCTGCCAAGTCGGACGTCGGCCTGGGGGCGCAGAACGTGCACGAGAAGTCGAACGGCGCCTTCACCGGCGAGGTGTCGCCGCCGATGCTCGTCGACCTCTGCTGCCGGTACGTGATCCTCGGCCACTCGGAGCGGCGCACGCTCTTCGGCGAGACCGACGCGCTGGTCAACGCCAAGACGAAGGCGGCCCTCGCGGCGGGCCTGACGCCGATCGTGTGCGTCGGCGAGACGCTCACGGAGCGCGAGGCCGGACGGACGGCGGCCGTCGTCACCACGCAGGTCCAGGGTTCGCTCGCCGGCTTGTCGGCCCCCGACCTGGAGAAGATCGTCGTCGCTTACGAGCCGGTGTGGGCGATCGGCACCGGCAAGGTGGCGACGCCCGCGCAGGCCCAGGAGGTTCACGCGCTGATTCGTTCGCTGCTCGCGGGCCTCGCGTCGCCGGCGGTGGCCGCCAAGGTGCGGATCCAGTACGGCGGCAGCGTGAAGCCCGACAATGCCGCCGACCTCGCCGCCCAGCCCGACATCGACGGGGCCCTGGTCGGCGGCGCCAGCCTCAAGGCCGACGATTTCCTCGGCATCGCCAAGGCCTTCGCGGGCTGATACGACCGCCTGCCCGGCGCTGTAGCGGCGGTCTCTGACCGTCGTGCCCGGCACTGTAGCGGCGGTCTCTGTCCGTCGTGCCCGGCGCTGTAGCGGCGGTCTCTGACCGTCGTGCCCGGCGCTGTAGCGGCGGTCTCTGACCGTCGTGCCCGGCGCTGTAGCGGCGGTCTCTGACCGTCGTGCCCGGCACCCCGGGCCGGGGTAGGCCGCGCGGCGGTCGTCGGGTAATCTTGTGCAGCCCGATCCATTTCCGGCCCCGGAGCCTTCCGTCCCCCATGACCGCCCTCATCCGTTTCTTTCTCGGCTTTTCACTCGTCCTCACCTCGCTGTTCCTGATCTTGCTGGTGCTCATCCAGCGGGGCCGCGGCGGCGGTCTGGCCGGGGCGTTCGGCGGAGCGGGCGGCCAGAGTGCGTTCGGCACGAAGGCCGGGGACGTGTTCACGAAGATCACGGTGGGTGTGGCCGGCTTCTGGATCCTGCTCTGCATCCTCTCGCTCAACGTCCTCGGCCGGCAGTCGTCGCTCTTCAGCCCGTCACTCGGTGGCTCGGCGCCGCAAGGCACCGCGCCGATCACGCCCCCGGGCGGGCCGTCCGCACCGGCGGACATGACGCCCGCCATGCCGGAGACGAAGCCTGCGGCGCCCGAGACCACGCCCGCGGCGTCGGAAACGACGCCCGCCGCCCCACCGGCTGCAGCCGACACCCCCGCCGCTTCGGCGCCGGAATCGCAGCCCGCAGCCCCGGCCGAAGCCGCCAAGTGACACCGGCTCGAGCATGACGCCCGCACCTTCCGCTTCAGTCTCGCCCGGTCCGCGCAGCATGACCGGTTGCGGGGAGGCCGTGGTGGCCGACGGCGCCAATGCATGCCGCGTCGAGGTGCGAAGCGTCAACAACCGCTTCTTCAAGCTGTCGCTCCGCGCCCGTGAAGGATTCGGCGCCCTCGAGGGCCGGATCGAGGAAGTGATTCGCCGCCGCGTCCGCCGCGGCGGCTTGCAGATGAACCTCGACGTCAGCGGTCCGGCGGCCCCGGCGGCCCGGCGGCTCGATCGCGGGCAGCTCGAGACCTACCTCGACGACGTCGCCGACTTCTGCGCGACGCACGACCTGCCCATGCCCCGGTCGGTGGACGCGCTGCTCGCGCTGCCCGGGATCCTCGTCGACGCCCCGCCCGACGCCGCCGCCGTCGAGCAGGCCTGGCCGCTCGTGGCGCGGGCGGTCACCGAGGCCGTCGACCGCCTCGACGCCATGCGCCGCGCCGAGGGCGCGTCGCTCGCTGCGGCGATGCGCGATCTGCTCCGCGAGATCACGGTCCTCGTGGCGACGATTCGCACACGGGTTCCAGGCGTGCTCGCCGACCATCGGGCCCGGCTCGTGGACCGCGTGGCGAAGCTGCTGGAGCAGCACGGCACGGCGCTCACCGAGGCCGACATCGCCCACGAGGTGGCCCTGATCGCCGACCGCTCCGACATCGCCGAGGAGCTCGTACGGCTCGAGAGCCACGTCGCGCAGTTCGACCGGCTCCTGGGAGAGGAGGCGCCGGGGCGGTCGCTCGATTTCCTGTCGCAGGAGCTGGCCCGCGAGGCCAATACGGTCGCCTCGAAGTCCCTCGACGTCGAGACGGCCCACGCCGTCGTCGAATTGAAGACCCGCATCGAACGGCTTCGCGAACAGGTCCAGAACGTCGAGTGACGGGCTTTCCCCGGCCGGCTTTTCAACCGCCGCGGGATCGCGGTACAACATCGGGATGGAAGTCCGCCCGGGCAAACTCGTCGTCATCTCCGGACCCTCCGGGGTCGGCAAGAGCACGATCCTGCGGCGGCTGCTCGCCGACCTCCCGCAGCTCGTGCCCAGCGTCTCGGCCACGACGCGGCCCCCCCGGGCCGGGGAACGGGACGGGGTCGATTACCACTTCATCCCCCTGGCGGATTTCGAGCGCCGCCGGGCGGATGGCGAGTTCCTCGAATGCTGCCGCGTCTACGGCCGGGAGCACTGGTACGGCACCCTGGCGTCCGAGGTGGCCCCGCGGCTGGCGGCCGGAAAGTGGGTCGTGCTGGAGATCGACGTGGAGGGTACACTCTCCATTCTCGAGCGGTATCCGGACGCGATCACGATCTTCGTCGAGCCCGCGCACCCCGACCAGTTGCTGCAGCGGCTCCAGGGCCGGGGCACCGAGTCGGCGGAGGCGATGGCCCGCCGGCTGGAGGTGGCCCGCCGCGAACTGCTCGAGGCGCACCGCTACCGCCATCGCGTCGTCAACGACGACGTCGACACGGCGCTCGCGGAGATCGAACGGATCCTGTTCGCCATCGGGCTGCCGCGTGCCGCCGAGGCATCCGGCCGGTCCGCCCTGCACAGCAACGCCTCCTCCTGACCAATTCCCCCGGAGACGACCGATGATCGACGATCTGCGTGAAGAAGAAATCGTGAACAAGGTGGGAGGGCGGTTCAAGCTCTCCACGCTCATCCAGAAGAGGCTCGTGGCGCTCAATGCCGGCGGCCGTCCGCTGGTGAACGTCGACACCAACGACAAGATGGCGATCGTCATCGAGGAGATCAAACAGGACAAGATCTTCCTCGACACCTCGCTCAACCTGCGGATCACCGGCGAATCGACCGAAGCGGGCGGTCCCCTCGACTTCGATCCCGGCATCATGTGATCGCGCCCGCAGGGCCATCCATGGCCCCTGCGGACTTACGCAGCCGGAGGCAAAGCCGAGGTTTGCCTCGGCTGCCGGCGGCCGCACCTC
>JBIKND010000104.1:0-13225 GCA_044358905.1 Pirellulales bacterium
CCGGCGATTGCCGGCTCGGTCGCGTTCCGTGCCCACCTTCCGCAGCCGCGAAAGCAGCGGACGGATCTTTCGCAGGCACTTCAGTCCCTGCACGTCCTGATCATGAATCTCACGCTTCGTCCGGCTGATCATGGCGGGCACGATAACGCCATCAAAACCAGGGCGCAAGTTCCCTATCTTCACAATGGCCATCATGTACGATGCGCAAATCCCGTGCCGAACAGGATTGCCCTCCGGGCCTCCGCTCACTCGGAGTTGCCTGCGCTCCGCCATCCATGGCTGCGCTGGTCAGCCACGCCGGCTCCCGGGGCACGGGCAACCCCTTCCTCGCCCTGATTTGGCAGGCGCAGTTCCTGCGCGAGGATTAGGATTGCGGCGATCTGACAACGCGGAAGCCCGGCTGCGACATGGTAAAACGGCTGCATGTCCGCCAGCCCGACACCGCCGATCGACTCGCATGTTCCCCGCCGGCCGCTGGCGGTCTGGCTCGCGGGGCGGATCGGCTGGGATGCCCACGCGACCATGGCGGAGCGGCTCGCCTGGGAGGTTTCGGAGCCGGGTGGCCGTCCACCGACGCTCGTGGTCAGCGAGTTGGAGCCCGCGATCACGATCGGGCGGCTCGGCTCGCGGGCCGACGTCGATCTCGCGGCGGAGGAGCTGCGGAGCCGGGGCCTCGAGATCCGGTTCGTGGGCCGCGGCGGCGGCGCGGTTCTGCACGGGCCGGGGCAGGTGTTCGTGAGCCTGTTCGCCGCGCTCGAGGATCTCGGCCTCGGCCGGAATGACGTGGGAGCCTACGTGGCGCGGTTCGAAGCCGGCCTGGAGGCGGCCCTGCGGCGGATCGGCTGCGAACCGCGGCGGCGGCCCGGCATGCACGGCCTGTTCGGCCGCACGGGGATGCTGGCGGCCGTGGGCCTTGCCGTCCGCCGCGGCGTGGCCTGCCACGGCGGCTTCGTGAACGTCTGCCCGGCGCTCGAGCTATTTCACCGCGTCCGTTCGGCGCCTGTCCCTCGGGGTGGCAACGCGTCTACGATATCGGCGGCGACGATGGGCTCCGTCGAGGCCGAGTTGCGCCGCAAGGTCCGGATCCAAGACGCCCGCACGGCCCTCGTCGAGCAGATCACCGCGGCGTTCGGATTTCCACGGACCCAGATCCAATCGGGCTTTCCCTTCGTGACGCCGCATCCCGCCCCGCCGGAGTTCGCCAACCGTGTCGGATGATCCCGCGCCCGCCTTCGCGTCGCTCACGCTGCCGATCGTCGATGCCCCCGAGGTGACCGCCTGCGGCGGGGCCACGGTCGCGGCGCCGTCGGTGTCGCGGCGCCTGCCGCCGTGGCTGCGGCAAAACCTCGCCCCCGGCGGCGGCCATGCCGAGACGGCCCACCTGATCGCGGAACTGAACCTGGAGACGGTCTGCTCGTCGGCAAAGTGCCCCAACCGGCTCGAGTGCTGGTCGCAGAAGACGGCCACGTTCATGATCCTCGGCAACGTGTGCACGCGGCCGTGCGGCTTCTGCTCCGTGCCCAAGGGAAAGACCGAGGAGTTGGAGGCGGACGAGCCGGAGCGGGTGGCCGAAGCGGCGCGGCGGCTGGGGCTCGCGCACGTGGTGATCACGAGCGTGACCCGCGACGACCTGCCCGACGGCGGTGCCGAGCATTTCCGGCGCACGGTCGAGGCCGTGCGGGCGGCGACGGGCGCCGCGATCGAGGTGCTCGTGCCCGACTTCCTGGGCAAGGCCGGGGCCCTCGAGCGGCTCATGGAATCGCGGCCCGACGTCTTCAACCACAACACCGAGACGGTGCCCCGGCTCTATCGCACGGTCCGCGGGCGGAAGAGCGTCTACGCGTGGACGCTGCAACTCCTGGCCGACGCCAAGCGGCTCATGCCGGCCGTGAAAACAAAGACGGGGCTGATGCTCGGCCTGGGCGAGACCCGGGACGAACTGCTCGACGTGTTCGCCGATCTGCTCGACCACGGCGTGGACTTCCTCACGCTCGGGCAGTACCTCCAGCCGACGCTCGACAGTCTGCCGGTGGAGCGGTACGTGCCACCGGAGGAATTCGAAGAACTCGGCGACATCGCCCGGCGGATGGGATTCCGCCGGGTGGCATCCGGCCCCCTCGTGCGCTCCAGTTACCACGCCCGCGACATGGCGGATGACGTATCCGCGGGGCCGTGAACTCGGTACTCTGTCGTTTTTCCCCGGAACCAAGAAGCAGGAACCCCATCATCATGGCGAAGTCGTCCAGCGTCCCCGGCCTCGATCGCGTCCACGAACTGTTCACGTCGGCCGAACGGGCCCTGCTCGAGGCGACGGCTGGCAGCACGTTGCTTGCCGCCTCGCGCAAGCAGCTCGACAAGACGCTCGCCCAGGCCCGCACGCTCCGCGACAAGTGGCGCGACCTCCACGCCGGGCAGGCGCGGACCACGAAGCGGTCGGCTGCGGCCGGCACCGCGGCGGCCAACGCCCGCAGCCGTGAGAAGGCCGACATGTTCACCGCGGCGATCGAGCGGCTCCAGGCCCGGCTGGCGGAGCTCGGCATTGTCGCCGCCCCGCCGAAGCCCGCTGCCGGCAAGTCGGTGACGAAGGCCGCCCGCCAGGCCGGCCACCGCACGGCGCGGGCGAGCGTGAAGGGGAAGCTCGCCGCGACCGCGGCCGAGATCAACCGCTCCCGCGCTCCGCGGCCCGCGGCCAAGCCCGCCACGCGACCGGCGGCGTCCGTCGCGCCGGCCGCGCCCAAGCCGCAGGCGGCCCCGGCGCCCGTCGTGAAGTCGAAGTCGAAGGCCGGCAAGAAGCGGCGCCCGTCCGCGACGGCTGCGGCGGTGCTCGCGAAGGGGGGCGGCCAGCCGCTCCGCTTCGACGTCACGAAGCAGCGGTCGGCCAAGGCGTCGGCGACGGCCTCACGGCTCAAGTTCGACGGCAAGGTGACCCGCCGCAGCGGTCATACGCTCGCCGCCGGCAAGCGCCGCCAGGCCGCCCGCGACCACCGGTCGCGGTAACGGCGCATTGCGGAGCGGTTGCCCGCTTCCGGATCGAGACGTTGCGTGCCGCGAGAGCGCTTCTGTAGCGGCGGTCTTCGACCGCCGATGTCCGGCGTGACTGCGCTGCCAACGCGATGGCTCCGTGCCCTTGAAGCCCGAGGCAGAAGTTTTGATGGCGCGCGCCAGACGTGCGGGCGTGGCACAACGCATTCCGCAAATGACCACGGTGGGGCTCCAGGGCGAGCCTTGTAGGTGCAGACTGGCAGTCTGCACACCCGTAGCAGCGCGGATTCCGCAGAGTGCCACTCTGCGGCTCCACGGGATCGCCAATCGGGGTGGCAATCGTCTCCCAAACGCGCGGAGCCTGCCGGGAAATCCGGTGATCGAAAGCCTTGCCGGAACGCGGATTCGGTGCCGAACACAGGGCCGCTGTGTGAATCACAGCCACACAATCGCACCATCAAAAGGCGTGAGCCGCGGGAGTGCGGAACGGTGTTCGATGGGACGCCGCGCAGTGCCCGTTTTTGTAGCGGCGGTCTCTGACCGCCGATGTGCGGCGTGACGGCGGCACGACGGTCGGAGACCGCCGCTCCAGCGCGGCACGACGGTCAGCCGTCGGACGCCTCTTCGAGGCCGTGCTCCTGGAGCTTCTTGCGGAGCGTATTGCGGTTGATGCCGAGGCGGGCGGCGGCCTTGAGCTGCACGCCGTTGCAGGTGGCGAGCATCTGGGCGATCAGCTCGCGCTCGACGCGGCTCACGATCCGCTCGAAGAGGGCGTCGTCGTCGGGGGCGGCCGTGGACAGCCCCTGTTCGACCAGTTCCCGTGCCAGGCTGTCGAGGTCGCCGCCGCGGCCCGGGATGGCGACGGCCGGCGTGCGGTCGCCGCGGATGACCGGCGGCAGGAGGTCGAGCGTGAGCTCGTCGCCGGGAGCCATCACCACGCACCGCTCGACGACGTTCTGCAGCTCGCGGACGTTGCCGGGCCAGTGGTACTTCACGAGCGCCTCGAGGGCCTCCTTCTGGATGTGGACCACGTAGCGGTCGTTCTCCCGGTTGTAGTGCTCGAGGAAGTGGCTGACGAGCGCCGGGATGTCGTCACGCCGCGACCGCAGCGGCGGGAGGTGGATCGGCACCACGTTGAGGCGGTAGTAGAGGTCCTCGCGGAAATGCTCCCGCGCCACCTCGTCGAGCAGGTCGCGGTTGCTGGCGGCGATGACCCGCGTGTCGACGCGGATCGTCTCGGTGTCGCCGACCCGCTCGAACTCCCGCTCCTGGAGCACCCGCAGCAGCTTGACCTGAAGCTTCGGGGTCGTGGAGTTGATCTCGTCGAGAAAGATCGTGCCGGTGTGGGCCGCCTCGAAGCGGCCCGCGCGGTTGGCGACCGCGCCGGTGAAGGCGCCGCGCACGTGGCCGAAGAGCTCGCTCTCCAGGAGGCTCTCGGAGAGGGCGCCGCAGTTGACGCGGACGAACGGCCCGCTGCCCCGCGGCGAGAGCTGGTGAATCGCCTTGGCGATCAACTCCTTGCCCGTGCCCGTCTCACCCAGCAGCAGCACCGAGGCGTTGGAGACGGCGACGCGACGGGTGGTGGCGTAGACGCCGCGCATCGCCGCGCTGCCGCCGATGAGTCCCGCGAGGGGCGAGGCCGTGGGATCTTCAGCGGGTTGGCCGGGCTGGCGCAGCATCGAGGGAAAGGGAGCGGTGGGCCCGGCTGGGCGCCTCGATCACGTCGAGGATGTCCGCCGCCGCCCTGCGGGTGTCGTCATCGGTCGCCCGATTGTACACGGCGTAGTCGGCGAGCATTTCCCGGCTGGTGAGCAGCAGTCCGTGGCGGGCCACGCTCGTTTTGAAGGCCGCGACGGCCACCCGGCGCGTGGGCTCCGGGAGGTCGCTCCGCCCCGCCTCGTCGTGCAGGGCCTGCTGGGCCTCCGCCCGGCCGATGGCGGCGAGAAGGGAGAGGGCCGGCTGGCGGAGATCAGCGTGCTGCAGGGCGGCCCGAGCCGTCCGCAGGCTGCCGGAAACGTCCTGACCACGGCGGCCCAGCCGCGCGAGGATGACGAGCGCCTCGCGGGCTCGCGCGAGCCGGGCTTCGGCCGCCGCCGCGCGGCTCGCCGGATCGACGGTCCGCGGCCCGCCGGCCTGAGCCAGGGCGTCGGGAAACCGCGGCGCGGCGATCTCCGCGCCAGTTTCGGGGTCGATCGCGGCCGCGAAGAAGCTGTCGAGCCGGTCGACGATCGCGATGCCGTGCACGTCGCAGAACTTCACGATCAGTTGCTGCAGGAAGCAGCCGCGGCCGTCGTCGTCGAGCGGATCCACGACGATGAGCACCGGCGGCGCGATGCCCGTGCCCTGATGCTGGAGGAACTGCACCGTCTCCAGTGGTGTCGGGCGGATCGTCCGCGCGCCGAGGAGCACGAGCGTCGTGTCCGCCGACTCGCGGGCGGCGAAGATCGCCTCGCGGCCGGTGGCCACGACTACCGGCTCATAGCCGAACCGCGACACGTCGCCGGCGAGCTCCTGGGCGACGTCCACGCGGTGATGCGCGACGACGGCGCGGTCCACGCCGCGCGCGGTGGCCGCGTGGGCGAGGATCTCCACCACCCGGCTCGAACCCGCGTAGGGAGGATCACCGGCGGCCAGCGCGAGGGCCCGCGCCGCGGCGAACTGGACCGCCGGATCGGGGACGGCGAGGGCCCGCACGAGCGCCTTGCGGGCGGCCGGCGGCAGCGGCGCGGGCTCATCGTCGGCCAGCGGCTCGATCGCCCGCGCGGCGGCCGCCGCCGCGTCCCACATCCCGTGGGTCACGGCCAGATCGAGCACGTCGGCGGCGGCCTCGACGGAGAAGCCTTCCGGAGGGCTGACGGCCGCACGCAGTTTCTCCGGCCCGAGGCGGTCGAGGACCGTGGTCGGATTGCCGGCGAAGACAAGCGTGGCCTCGAGCCGCGCCAGCATCGCCAGACGGACCGCGGCGGGATCCTCCGGCGCCAGCGCCATCAGGTCGCGGGCCAGGTGCATCGCCTCCTGGATGCGGGCCGCTCGGGGCGGGAGGTCGAGGCGGTCGAACCGGCGGGCCTCGGGGTTCCACACGAACCGCTCCACCGATCCGGTCACCGCGCCGCCGAAGGCGGCGGCGGCCTGCCGTGGATCGGCGACGGGCTCGAGCCGCAGGTGATCGACCTCCGGCAGCCCTGCCGGCCCGAGCACGCGGTCGAGCCGCGCGGCGAGCCGCGCGATCGCCTCGTCGGGTGACGGCGGCACCGGCAGCGGCGGATCGTCGCCCCGGGCTGCGCCGCGGGCCTGCATGGCCGCGACAGCCGCGGCGCGGGCGGCGGGAGGCGTGTCGTTCACGAGTGCCGGTGCGAGGAGGAAGGTTTCGATGTCGTCGGCGCCGCTTGCCGCCAGGGCGGCGATGATGCCCGGCCAGTGGTCGACGTCGTCCGCGGCGAGCCACTCGAGCAGCGGCTGCCGCGCCGTCGGCCCGAGTTCACGGACGAGCGCTCGGGCCAGCGCCTTGGAAGGCTCCTCCGGCGCGTCGGATTGGAGCACGTCCACGAGCGCGGGCAGCGCATCTTCGCGGGCCGCCGCCAGTCGCGCGGCGGCGGCCTCGCGCTCGGCGCTGGAAGCGGACGCGAGCGCCTGTGCCGCCGCGGCGAGCCGCGCCGGATCGCGGCGGCGCAGGGCCGCCGCTTCACGGACCGCGGCGAGCACCTTGCCCACTGCGGGTTCCCGCGGCCGCAGCTTCCGCTCCAGACGGCCGAGGTCGGCGGTGTCGAATGCGTCGCCCAGATCGGCGAGGGCTGGGAGCCGATCCGGGCCCGCCGCATCGAGCGCCGCGACCAGGCGGCCAAAGAAGCCCAGGGACACGTCGAGCGCGTCCACGTCGGCCGCGCGAATGGCGGCGTCGAGCCATTCGCGCGGCGTGGTGCGGACGGGGAAGGCGAGCGAATCGACGACGGACTGCTGGAGCGGATCGAGCGGCGGCGCCGGGGCCGCGGCCGAGGCGAACGCGCCGATGGCAACACTCCAGGCCGCAGCCCAGGCCGTCGCCGCGCGACGCACAGAGCGCACTCCGATCCCCGTCGCTTCCACGATCTTCAGCCCCGCAGTCCGACGGCGTCAGCCGGCGGGTCCGAGCCGCCGTCGCCAGTCGGCAATCTGTTCGGCAACGCGGGCCGGCGCGGTCGAGCCGAAACTCGCCATCCGCTCAACTGCCCGGGAGGCGCCCAGGGCGCCGCGCAGGGCGGCGTTCCAGCCGGCATATTCGCCAGAGAACTCGTCGTCGGCAAGGTCCGCCAAGGCCACGCCGCGGGTCATCGCCATCCGCACGAGGCGACCCACGATCTCGTGCCCGGTCCGCTGCGGCACACCCTGGGCGATCAAGGCCTCCATCAGGCTCGTGGCGTCGAGGTGCCCGCGGTCGATCGAGGCGGCCACGGCCGCGCGATCGAACCGCGTGCCGGCCACCAGCGGCGCGGCGACGCCGAGCACGGCCTCGAGCGTGTCGATGGAGTCGAAGATCGCCTCCTTGTCCTCCTGCAGGTCGCGGTTGTAGGCGGTGGGCAGACCCTTCAAGAGCACGAGCAACGCCTGGAGGTTGCCGATCGCCCGCGCCGACTTCCCCCGGACGAGTTCGAGGACGTCGGGGTTGATCTTCTGCGGCATGATCGAACTGCCGGTGCAGAAGCCCTCGGGCAGGATCAGAAACCCGAACTCCTGCGTGCTGTAGAGCACCCACTCCTCGGCCCACTGCGAGAGGTGCACGCCGGCCAACGCGATCACGAAGGCCAGCTCGCAGACGAAGTCGCGGTCGCTGGCGCCGTCGAGGCTGTTGGCGGCCACGGCGTCGAACCCGAGCGCCGCCCGCACGTGGTCGCGGTCGATGGGGAGGCTCGTGCCGGCCAGCGCGCCCGAGCCGAGCGGCAGCACGTTCGTCCGCCGCCGGCAGTCGGCGAGCCGGTCGCGGTCGCGGCCGAGCTTCTCGCACCACGCGAGCAGCTGGTGGGAGGCGAGCACCGGCTGGGCCCGCCGCAGGTGGGTGTAGCCGGGGATCACGAGCCCGGCCTCGCGTTCGGCGAAGCCGACGAAAGCCCGCTGCAATTCCGCCAGCCCCTGGTCGAGCCGGTCGATGGCCCGCCGGCAATAGAGCCGCAGGTCGGTCGCCACCTGGTCGTTGCGGCTCCGCGCCGTGTGCAGTTTCCGGCCGGCGTCGCCGAGGCGGGCCGTGAGGGCCGACTCGATGTGGAGGTGAATGTCTTCCTTGGCCGCCGTGAACTCGAAGCGGCCCGCATGGATCGCGCCGCGGATCTCCTCGAGGGCCTGCGCGATCGCGTCGGCCTCCTGCACGGTCATCAGGCCGCAGGAGGCGAGCATCCGCGCGTGCGCGATCGAACCGTCGATGTCGTCGTCGGCCAGCCGGCGGTCGAACGACACGCTTTCCGAGAAGGCCTCCACCCGCTTGTCGGTCGGCTCGCGGAAGACGCCGCCCCAGGCCTTGGCCGGCGCGGACCGGGAGTTGGCGGGATCGACGGGCTGGGACACGGTCGCGTTCCTCGGAGGTCGGTGAGCCGGCAAATCCTACTTCGAACCCGGGGCGGGGAAAATGCAGCCGCTACACTCACCGGCATGACGACTCCCGCAGACCTCCTGGCGCCCGGCGGCCGGCTCTCGGCCCGCCTCGCCGGCTGGGAGTCGCGGCCGCAGCAGTTGGAGATGGCCGCCCTCGTCGCCGAGGCGATCGCCGCGCGGCGGCACGCGATCGTCGAGGCGGGCACCGGCACGGGCAAGAGCCTGGCGTATCTCGTGCCGGCGATCCTCGCGGCGACGGCGGACCAGGAAGGAGCCGGCTCCGCCACACCGCCCGATTGGGAGGACGACGATCCGCCGCCGGCCGGCCGCGCTCGGCCGCGCCGCGTCGTGATCTCCACGCACACCATCGCGCTGCAGGAGCAGCTCATGACCAAAGACATCCCGCTGGTCGCGGCGGTGATGCCCCGGGAGTTTTCCGCCGTGCTCGTGAAGGGCCGCGGCAACTACGTCAGCCTGCGGCGGTTGGCGCTGGCCGTGGAGCGGTCCGGGAGCTTGTTTTCCGAGGAGGGGGAGCGGGCCGAGCTGCTCGAGCTCGTCCGCTGGGCGCGGCACAGCGGCGACGGATCGCTCGCCGACCTGCCGGCGGCGCCCAACCCGGCGATCTGGGAGGAGGTGGCCAGCGACTCGGGCAACTGCATGGGCCGCGCCTGCCCCACCCACCAGCAATGCTTCTACTATGCCGCGCGGCGGCGGATGGCCCACGCGCAGGTGCTCGTCGTCAACCACGCCGTGTTCTTCGCCGACCTCGCCCTGCGGCGGGGAGGCGCGAGCCTGCTGCCGAGCCACGACGTGGTGATCTTCGACGAGGCCCACATGGCCGAGAGCGTCGCCAGCGAGCACCTCGGGATCGGCGTCTCCAGCGGGGGCGTGGAGCGGGTGCTCTCCAAGCTCCACAACGACCGCACGCACCGCGGCCTGCTGATCCACTATCGGCTGCACGACCTGGAGGCCGACGTGCGCCGCTGCCGCCGCGCGGCGGAAGCCTTCTTCGCCAGCGTGAAGGACTCGCTCGCCGCGCGGGGCGAGCCGCCCTGGCGGGTGGCGGCACCGCGGATGGTGGAGAACGT
This sequence comes from Pirellulales bacterium, assembly GCA_044358905.1. GTDB lineage: Bacteria > Planctomycetota > Planctomycetia > Pirellulales > UBA1268 > QWPN01. The sequence continues at coordinate 9,630 of JBIKND010000104.1, forward strand.
GCTCGGCGAGCCGCTGGTGGGGCTCGCCCGCCGGCTGCGGGCCGCCGCCGACGGGCTCTCCTCCGACGCCGAGCGGCACGACCTCTCGTCGCTCGCCGACCGGATCGCTGCCCAGGCCGCGGCGATCGACACCTGGCTCGCGCAGCGCGAGCCGGGGAGCGTGTGGTGGGTCGAGGCGGCGCGGTCGCGACGTGGCCGGGAGCGGCTCACGCTCTCGAGCGCCCCGATCGACGTGGGCGAGACGCTTCGTCGTGAGCTCTTCGAGCGGGTGCCCACCGTGATCCTGGCCAGCGCCACGCTCGCGGTGGAGGTGCCCGGTCGCCACGCCGCCGACGAGGCCGAGCCGGACCCCTTCGCCTACGTTCGCCGCCGGCTCGGTGTCGGCGGCACGGCGCTGACGCGTCGGCTCGGCAGCCCGTTCGACTACGCGCGGCAGGCGCGGCTGATCCTGGTCGACCGACTGCCCGATCCGGCCGACCGCGACGCGTACGATCGCGCCGTGGTCACGATGGTGCGCCGCTACGTGGCCCGCAGTGACGGCCGCGCCATGGTGCTGTTCACGAGCCACGCGGCGCTCGCGCGGGCGACCGACGAGCTGCGCGGCTGGTGCGTGCGGCGGAACTACAGGCTCGTGAGCCAGGCGGACGGCCTGCCCCGGTCGCGGATGCTCGAGGAGTTTCGCGCTGGTCCGGGGAGCGTGCTTCTCGGCACCGACGGCTTCTGGCAGGGCATCGATCTGCCGGGCGACTGTCTCGTGAACGTGATCATCACGAAGCTGCCCTTCGCGGTGCCCGACCGGCCGCTGGTCGCCGCTCGGATCGAGGCCATCAAGCAGGCGGGAGGCAACGCCTTCGCGGAATACCAGCTGCCCGAGGCGGTGCTCAAGCTCAAGCAGGGATTTGGCCGCCTGATTCGCACCGCCCAGGATCATGGCTCCGTGGTGATTTTGGACCCGCGGATGCTCACCAAGCCCTACGGCCGCGTGTTCCTCGACAGCCTGCCGCCGGCGACCCTCGAGGTGGAGCCCTTCGCCGAGGAGTTCGTGTGAGGCGTGCGTGCGGTCGCTTGTGGGGCCGCGATCGGCTGCCATAATCGTCGGTGTCCGCTGTGCCTTCCTTCGGAGCCTGTAGCCATGCGTCACCTCGCCGTCGCGGTCGCCGCGTTCCTGTCTTGTGGAGTCCATGGCCTGCGGGCCGCGCCGCCGGCCGCCGGGACCGCCGCAGCGCCTGCCGTCGCGGGTGAGTGGCGGAGCCTGTTCGACGGTCATGACCTGGCCGGCTGGGACGGTGACCGCCGGCTGTGGAGCGTGCGTGACGGCGTGATCCACGGTGAGACGACCGCGGAGGCCAAGGCCGACGGCAACACCTTCCTCATCCGCCAGGGGCTGGTGCTCGAGGACTTCGAACTGAAACTCTCGTTCCGCTGCAACGCCACGAACAACTCCGGCATCCAATACCGCTCGCGGCACATCACCGACCCGACGGAGAAGCCGCAGAACCCCTGGGTCGTGCGGGGCTATCAGCACGAAGTGCGGAACCAGCTGAAACTCCCCGACGTGGCCGGGTTCATCTACGACGAGGGCGGCAAGCGCGGTCGGCTCTGCGAAGTCGGCGAGCGGGCCGAGTGGGTCGACGGGGCGAAGAAGGCGACCGGGCAGCTCATCGACGCCGCCGGTTTCGAGAAGCTCTTCAAGCTCGACGACTGGAACGAGGTGCGGATCGTGGCCCAGGGCCGGCGGATCCGCCACTTCATGAACGGCACGCCGATCCTCGACTTCACCGACGCCGAGGACCTCGCGCTGCGCAAGGGCGTGCTCGCCCTGCAGTTGCACGCGGGCGCGCCCATGTGGGCCGAGTTCAAGGACATCGCCGTGCGGACCGCGGCCGCGGCCGACTGACCGCGGCCGCGGCGGTTCACGGTCGTCGAAGCAGCAGGTCCGAGTGCGGCACGTGGAACAGCGTTTCGCGGGTCAGCGGATCGAGCCGCGGCATGTGGCCCACGCCACGGTAGCCCTCGGGGCAGATCCGCGCGGCCTGGAAGCCCTGCTCGTCGAGGAGGAAGTCCCACATCGCGTCGATGTGCGGCCGCCGTGACGGGTCGACCTGGTAGGCATGCGGCGCCCATTCCATGACCATGGCCAGGGAGGGGCTGCGCCGGATGAGTTCTCGCGCGCCGGCGATCACCAGGCTCTCGGAGCCCTCGGCGTCGATGAGCATCGCCTCGACGGGCGTATCGACGAGGGAATCGAGCGTCCGGCCCTCCGTGTCGATGGCCGCCATCAGGCCGGCCGGACGATACCGCCGATCGGCGTCGAGCAGGTGGCGGACGTTCTCCCCGGACCACAGGCACTCGGCCAGGGGCTTCGGCTGCGCCGCGCCCTTGAAGAGGTTGCCGCCACCGATGAACTGCGGGTCGAAGGCGAACGGCAGTGTCGTGCCGTGCGCTTCCGGATGCACGGCCGCGCAGTTGTAGGCGTGGATGACGTCGGGATAGCCGCTCCAGTAGATGCTCTTCAGCAGGGTGGTGAAGACGACTGGGTTCGCCTCGACGGCGTACACGCGGCCGCTGCGGCCCACGGTCTGCGCGGCCAGCACGGAGTAGTAGCCGAAGTTCGCCCCCACGTTGACGACGCGGTCGCCGGCGCCGAGCAGACTCATGAATACGGCGTTCGTCCAGGGCTCGATGACGCCGTCGCGGATGATGCCGATACCGACGTCGATGTTCCAGGCGGGCACGACGAGGTGAAAGCCGTGGATCGTCTCCGCGAGGACGTCGTCGCCGGCAAGCCGCAGCACCCGCCGGCTGCGGGGCTCGACGGCGGGCCGCTGCGGGAGTGGCGCCGGCCGGTCGAGCGGCAGCGACGCCACGGCGGCATCCGCGCCGCGCTGGGGCAGCCACTGGTCGAGCAGCCGGATCATGACCTGTCTCCCATCGATGGTGCGGCGAGCCGCCCGGCTCGGGTCAGCGGATGGGGATATACGCCGCGCCCGGGCGCAGCAGAAGGTCACTTTCGCCGGTGGCGGGCCATGGATGGCCGTTCACGTGGTGAGCCCTCGCCAGGATGGCGAGTCCCGCAGCCCTGGCGAACCTTGGCTTCGCCAGCGGCTGCGCGAGCGTGAACGGGCCATGGATGGCCGTTCACGCGGTGAGCCCTCGCCAGGATGGCGAGTCCCGCAGCCCTGGCGAACCTTGGCTTCGCCAGCGGCTGCGCGAGCGTGAACGGGCCATGGATGGCCGTTCACGCGGTGAGATCGACCAGCGCCCATGTGGTCGGGTCGCTGTCCCAGGGGTATTCCGGGGGCGCGAAGCAGGGCATGCGGCCGAGCCTGCGATCGACCACGGCCGCGAAGAATCCAAGGCGGGGAATCTCGGCCGGGTCCCAGCCGGGCAGGGCGGCGGCGCCGATGCGGGCGTCGAGCCGCCAGCCATCGGCCTCGAGCCGCGACTCGAGCGTGATCGCACCCTCGGGGAGTTCCGCCGGGACTTCGCTCGTGCGTGGGATCGCGGCGGCGACCGCGACCGGCTTGTCGGCCCGCATCCCGCCGCCGGTGGGCAGCAGTGCAAGCCGCCGACAGAAGCGACCGGCGCGGTGGCTG
>JBIKND010000105.1:0-13182 GCA_044358905.1 Pirellulales bacterium
GGGACGCACGCCGCTGGCGATGACGCTCCTCTCGCCCGCACTGTCGGCCGAGTACGCCCCGCTGCTCGGCCTGCCGCCGCTCGAGGCCGACGAGATCGCCAGGGGCCGCGAGCGGATTCGCGAACTGCTCGGCGAGGTCGAGATGACCGCCGGTGGCCCGCTCGACCGCGTGGTGCTCGCCTATTGGCGCTGGCTGGGCTCCGACCGCTTCCAACTCCGGTTCGCTGGCAAGCCGTTTCACCTCTTCGACACCAACATTTTCGACCACCTGTGGTTTCTCTGGTTTCTCTGCTGGCTCGTGGCCGCGTTCGCGGTGCTCGCTCGATGCAACCTCCTGCCGACGGGCCGTCACCGCTGGTGGCTCGTGCCGCTGTCGCTCGGGCCGCAGCTCTTCATGGGCCAGTCGATGTCGGGCTTCTTCGGACCCGACACGTCGTTCGGTCTCCTGCCGCTGCCGCACCTGCTGGTCTTCTATGGCTGCTTCTATTTTTTTGGCGTCGCCACGTTCGCGGCCGAAGGGATGGAGACGCGGCTCGGAGCCCGCTGGCCGCTTCTTCTGCCGGTGGCGGCGGTGCTCTTCGTCGCCGGAATCGCCACGATCGGCATTCGGCCGGCCGCTGCCGTGCTCCAGCCGGCCTACGCCTGGGCGATGGCGCTGGGGCTGATCGGCCTCTTTCATCGCTTTTTTTGGCAGCCCAGTGCCCGCGTCGCCTGGCTCGCCGACGCGGCCTACTGGATGTATCTAACGCACGTGCCGCTCGTCCTCGGGGCGCAGATCGCGATCCGCGAGTGGCCGCTCCCGGGCATCGTGAAGGTTCTGCTGATCCTCGTCGCGGTGACCGCCGTGCTGCTCGTGACCTACGCGTGGGGCGTCCGCCCCACGATCATCGGCCGGATCCTCAACGGCCCGCGGCCGCCGGTGCAGCGGTAGGCAGGCTGGCTTCCGGCATTGCAGGCCGGAGCGTGCGGCGTGATCAGCCCTCGGTGGCCCGGCGATCCGTCTCGCGAATTGCGGCCGCGACCGTGGCGGCCGTCACCGGCTGCAGGAGGTTGTGGATCGTCTCACCGGGCTGGGTCGCCCGGCCGGCGATGGCGAGGATGTCGGCGTCGGTCGCTGCCGGCAGGCCGAGTTGCGCGAGCGTCGTGGGCAGTCCGACCGCGCGACAGAACCGCAGGACCGTGGTGAACTCCTCCGTCGGCGAACCATCGAGCACGAGCTGGACGAGGGTGCCGAACGCCACCTTCTCGCCGTGCAGGGCCGAGTGGGTGCCGGGCAGGGCGGTGAGCCCGTTGTGCACCGCATGCGCCGCCGCGAGGCCGGCGCTCTCGAAGCCCAGGCCGGAGAGGAGCGTGTTGGCCTCGATGATCCGCTCCACCTCCGGCGTCACGCGGCGATCGCGGGCCGCAGCGGCCGCCGCCTCCCCGTCCGCGAGCACGACGTCCCGGCACAGCCGCGCGAGCGCCAGCGCGGCCTCCGTCGCCGCGCCGCCCCGCATGTTCGGCCGGCCGGCCGCGGCCGCTGCGCGACCCTCGTACCAGGTCGACAGGGCGTCCCCCATCCCCGCCACGAGGAAGCGGACCGGCGCCCGCACGATCACGCCGCTGTCGACGAGCACGAGGTCGGGATTGCGGCCGTGGATGCGGTAGGACTCGGCGATGCCCGCGGCGGTATAGACGACGCTCAAGGCGCTCGTGGGCGCGTCGGTCGAAGCCACGGTGGGGCACGACACGAACGGCAGGGCGACCGCAGCGGCCGCCGCCCGGGAGGCATCGAGGCACTTGCCGCCTCCCGCGCCGACGATCGCTCGGGCGCCGAGGCTCCGCGCCTCCGCAGCGAGGGCTTCGATCTCCACCGCGGTGCATTCGCCCCCGAACACCCGCACTCGGTGGTTCCACCCGGCTGCGGCCATGGCCTGCGCCCAGGCGGGAGCCAGCGCCGCCACGGCGGAGCGGCCGCCGACCACGAGCACGGGACCGGTGATCCCGAGCACGGCCATCTCGACGGCCAATCGCTGCGTGACTCCGTCTCCCTGCACGTACCGCAGTGGTGCGCAGAACACGCGTTGCATCGGTTCGTCCTTCCGGAGGGCTCGTGTGCGTTTGATCGCGACAGATCGTATCCGCCGGCTGCCACGCGATCGAGCCACTCTGCTGCGGAATATCCGCGACAACCTGCGGCCGGGCGGACGGCTCTACCTGTCGGCCTCGGGGGTGTCGGGCACGATCAACCCTGGCTACGCCCGGCTGTATGACGAGGATGCCCACCTGACTGGCGAGCGGCACAGCTACTTCTCGCGCGACGAACGCGGCGCGATCCTGCACACGACCCACCACTTCATGGCCGATGAGCTCACGGGCCTGCTCGAAGCGTCGGGCTTCGAGCGGATCGAGATGACGGTCGAACGGGAGGCGAGCAGCAGACGACCGAACGAGGCGGCGCACTTTCTCTACGCGACCTGCCGGCCGGTCGGTTCTGGCCGTCTGCTATGATCTTGGAAGCAGGTCATTCTTCCGGCACTTCCCCTCCGCTGAAGGCTCAAGCGCCCATCCCATGAGTCGGGTGAACCGCGCTTTTGTGCACCGCGCTGTGTGGCTTCTGCCATGTGTTGCCGTCGGAGCATGCCTGGCTGCCGGCGCTGCCACTGCATCACCGTCGGGCGGCCGGCCGATTCAGGTGGAGCAACTGGGTGTCCGGTCGATCGCCGGCGCCGTCATCCCGTTCGCGGAATCGCTAGGCTGCCGACGGCAGGGCCGTCTGCTTCGCGTTTCTCCATCCCGCCTGCCCACGGGCGCGGGACTATTGTCCGGTGCTCGACGCACTCGCCCAGGAGTTCGCCGGCGCGGGCATCCGCTTCGTGGGAGTGGTCTGTGAACTCGACGACGCCGGCGAAGTCGAGGCCTATCGGCGGGAGTTCGGGATCACGTTCCCGATCCGCCTCGACACCGATTTCACGCTCGCCGATGCGCTCGGCGCGACGGTCACGCCCGAGGTGGTGCTCGTCGACCGAGATCGGGTGATCCGCTACGCCGGCCGGATCGACGACCGCTACAAGGTCCGGGGCGTGATGTCGCCCGGCGATCCGAATCCGGAACTGCGGTCGGCAATCCTCGATCTCCTCGCCGGTCGCGAGATCCGTGAGCCGCGGACGGAGGCGGCGGGCTGCCCGCTCGATCGGCCGGAGCGGCCGGCGCCGTCCACCGCTCCGAGTGAGGCGGGCATCACGTTCCACCGAGACGTGCTGCCGTTCCTGCATGCCCAGTGCCAGCGATGCCACAGCCCGCATCAGGCCGGCCCGTTCAATCTGCTCACCTACGACGACGCCGTCGAATGGATCGAACTGGGCCTCGAGGAGATCGCCGCCCGGCGGATGCCGCCGGCACAGATCGAGAGCGACCTCGGCTTTCGGGTGACGAAGCCTCCGACCGCAGCGGAGGTGGCCATGCTCCGGGCCTGGGTGGCGGCCGGCAAGCCGGAGGGCGATCCTGCCCAGGCGCCAAAGCTCGCTCCGCTCCCGGACAATTCCGTCTTCCAGGAGGATCTCGGCCCCCCCGACATCGTGCTCGAGCAGACGGAACCGACCCAGCTCGGCGCCCACGGCAACGACCTCTACCGCAACATCATCTTTCCTCTCAATCGCGCCGAGGATTTGAAACTGCGGGCGATCCAGTTTCTGCCCGGTAATCGCCAGGTCGTGCACCATGCACTGATCGGCCACCTGCCGCGGGTGACCGTGGAGGAGGCGGTGCGGGCCCATGGCGGGCGGGAGGGCTTCAGCCATCCGGACGACCGAGCGGGCGGCTTTCAAGATTCCCACGGCATCGGGTTTCGGGTGCCGCCGATTCGCGACGACGGGCAGCCGCGGGCGGCGTTCGTCAGCGGGTTCGTGCCGGGGGTGCAGGCGACGGTCGCCCCTGCCGACGCGGCCTTGGTGATTCCAGCGGGCTGCGACATCTCGGTGCAGGCGCACTACGTGCGTACCGGGAAGCTGGAAACCGATTCCAGCCGCGTCGGCATCTGGCTCGAGAAGCAACCGCCGCGCAAGGTCAAGGTGATGAACATGAGCTACCTGTCCGGCGATTTTGCGGTGGTGCCCCAGGGCGTCACCGACTTCCGGGTCACCGGCAGTTACACCCTCCCCGAGGAAGCCGATTTGGTGGGGGTCGTGCCGCACACGCACCGGTTGGCCCGCTGGGTGGAGCTCAAGGCTCACGTGCCGGGCCAGGAACGGCCGCTCCTGCTCCTGCGGGTGCCGCAGTGGGATTACAACTGGCAGTCGCCCTACGACCTCGAGAAGCCCATGCGGTTTCCGGCGGGCACGCGGTTCGAGGCGGAGTGTTCCTACGACAACTCCACCGCCAACCCACGGAATCCGTTCGATCCTCCCCGGAACGTCTGGCACAACGAGACGATCAACGACGAGATGCTGCTGCCGATGTTTACGTTCGTTTCCGAGCGGCCGCTCGATCCCAAAGGCGACACGTTCCGGAAGTTCTACTCATCGGTGGTGCGGTCGCGGTTTCTCAGGCGGCTGGTGGATCACCGCTACAAGTACGTCGCCGATCCGCAGGGCGACATCCGCGTCTCGCCCGATTACGACCCCGAGGATCATCGCTACTAGAGCCAGGACGCTTTGCACATGAAGCTCGCACCACACACAGGCCTCTCGGTCGTGGCCGACGCGATGACCGTGACGGCGCCCGATGCCCGCGGCGCTACGGGGCGGAGAACGCTCCTGGATCACGTGAGCTTTCGGATCGAGCCGGGCGAGTTCGTCTGTGTGCTCGGTCCGAGCGGGGCGGGCAAGAGCACGCTCGCCCGGGCGTTGCTCGGCGACCGGGAGATCGCCGCCGGCCGGCTGCTCGTCGGCGGGCACGACGTGTTTCGTGAGGCCGACGCCCTCCGTGGCGCGATCGGCTACATGCCCCAGCACGACGTCAATCCGCCCGCGCTGCCGGTTGAGCGGGCGCTCCACTACGCGTCGGAGGTCCGGCTACCGGCGGAGGCGTCGGCCGCGGAGCGCCGGGCCGCCATCGACCGGGCGATCGCCGAGGTCGGTCTCGACAAGGTGCGGCACGGGACGATCGGCAGCCGGGAGGCGAGATGAAGCGGGCGAGCCTGGCGGCGGAGCTGCTCGCCGCTCCGGGCCTGCTCGTGGTGGACGAGGCGACATCCAGCCTCGATCCAGCCACCGAGTCCCGGATCATGACGCTCTTGTCCGAACGGGCGCGGGCCGGCACGACCGTGATCGCGGTCACGCACCATCTCGACAACGTGGACAAGGCCGGCAAACTCCTGATCCTTGGCCACGGCGAGGTGGTGTGGTTCGGCTCCCGCGTCGAGGCCCTCGGACACTTCGGAGTGCATCGGCTGGCCGACGTGTACGTCGCCATCGAAGACCAGCCACGCGGCTTCTGGTCGGCCCGCTGGCGGGAGCGGGAGGCCGAAGGCCGTCGGATGGCGGAGGCGCAGGAGCACGGTGCCACGACTGGTGCTCCGGCGGCCGGAGCACACACAGACCGGGTGGCATCCCTCGCGGCGGTCTCGATCCCCGGCTTCGGCCGTCAGTTCGCCACGTTCTTCCGTCGGGAACTCGAGACCGTCGTCCGCGACCGCGTGGGCCTTGTGATGGCAGCGATCCTGCCGCTGGCGCTCGCCGCCGCCGTGCTGGCCGGCTTTTCCGACGTCCGCTTCCGCAATCCGCTCATGCTCACGCGGTTCCTCGACCCCGGCGAAAAAAACGTGCTCGCAGACGTGTGGGGCGAGGTCTCGAACGCGATCGCCACCGAGTCGGTCTCGGAACAGGACGCCAGCATTCCCGGTCAGATCCGGGTCTTCCTCGACAGCCAGCCGAAGCTGCTCGCCCATCTGCGGGAGCCGTCCACCGAGCGGATCGTCCGCGACGCCCTCACCGACACGCTCCCCGTCGCGCCGGATCGCGAGGTCATCGACCCGGGCGGCACGTACAAGTGGCTCTCGCTGATGAGCATCTGCATGGTCATTCTCGGGTTCGTGACCGGGTTCCGGGAGATCGTCAAGGAGCGGCCGATGCTCGACCTCGAGCGACGGCATGGCCTGCAGTTCGCGGCCTACGTGATCGCCAAGATCGCGGCGCTGGCCGTCGTGCTCGCGGTGCAGATCGCGGTCTTCCGAACCACCGTCGAACTGGGCTTCATGCTCCGCGAAGCGATCGGCGGCGAGTCGCCAGTCGAGTTCTACCGCCGCGGTGCGCTCGTCTCGGCGAGCTACAACTGGCTCGCCGCGGTGGCCTGCGCGGCCATGGGGCTCGTCGTCTCGGCCTGCGTCCGTTCGACCGACAAGGGCGTGCTCGCGGTGCCGCTGTTGATCACGCCACAGATCCTGCTCGGGGCCACAATCCTGCCGATCAAGGGCGGGGTGCTCGCCGTGCTCGCGAAGCTCTTCTCGCCGCTCTACTGGGCCCACCGCGGCTGCCGCAGCGAGGGGGACGGGGTGCCGGTCTTCTGGCAGAATCTCGGCACCTACGACCCGGCCCTGTGGATCCCCTACGCCGCGCTCGTCACGCAGATCCTGGTGGCGACGCTGATCACGATTCTCCTGCTCCGCTGGCAGGAGCGGGCAGTCCTGGGCCGCAATCGCGCCGTGCGCTGAAGCGACCGCGCATTCCAGGCTGTGGGCGGTTCATCGGCCTGCCAGCACGGGCTGACCCGGATGTGTCGCCGCATTCACCGCACCCCGGGGCCCCAGCGACAGGCCAAACGCCTTCCCGTTGGGTCGACCGTGAAAACGATGTCGCGGGCCTTGGCCCGCCCGGCATGCATCGCGACATTCGGTAGCGCAAGCAAGGCGAACCAGAGAACTGCAATCCGGGTTGTGCGGGGCCGTCCGCCCGGAGGCCGCACTCGGCCTTACGGCTTCGCGCCCGTGATCAGCAGCGTGATGTGGTAGAAGACCGGCGCGGCGAAGCACATCGAGTCGATGCGGTCGAGCACGCCGCCATGGCCGACCACGAGTGTGCCGTAGTCCTTCACGCCCCGGTCGCGCTTGATGGCGCTCATCGTCATCCCGCCGGCGAAGCCCATCACGGCCACGACGAGGCCGGCCAGAGCGGCCTGCCAGGGCTGAAAGGGCGGGGCGGCCCACCACAGCACGGCCGCCAGGAGCGCCGTGCTGGTGGCGCTGCCGAGCAGGCCTTCCCAGGTGCGGTTGGAACTCACGGCCGCCGCCACCAGTCGCCGGCCGAGCATCCGGCTCCAGACGTACTGCATGCAGTCGGCGAACTGCACGAGCAGGATGAGGAAGAAGAGGAGGCGGAAGTTGCCGCTGCGGCCCGTGGCGGCGGCCGCGGCCGGGATCGGCACCTGAAGCAGCGCGGGGGCGAAGGAGAGACAGTAGACGCAGACCACGAGGCCGGCCTGGATCTTCGCGGTGCGCTCCAGGAACCGCTTGTAGTCGCCCGCCACGGCCACGCGGGTGAGCACGAAGAGCGTGGCGTAGACGGGCAGGAAGACGCTGAAGATGTCGTAGCGGTTGAGGCCGACGAACACGTAATGCAGCGGTGTGAAGGCGACGAACACCCAGAACAGCGCACGATGGTCGCCCTTGCGGGTCGGCGTGAGCGTGATGAACTCGCGCAGCGCCCAGAAGGAGACGAGGCCGAAGAGCACGACGGTGGCCGTGGTGCCCAGCCAAAAGGCCGCCGCGAGCACCGTGCACAGGATCCACCAGCCGCGGAGCCGGGAGTTGAAGGTGCGGATGGCCGCCGGATCGAGCCCCCGGTCGGGGTGCCGTTTGAGAAATTGGCCCACGCCCGTGGCGGCGGTGAGCAGGGCGAGCACGCCGGTGATCAGGGCGATGGTGCGGGGATCGTTCATGCCGCGGTCGCTACTCCTTGAGCGCGAGCACGGCGCGGCGGGCCCGGGCGAGGAAGTCGAGTTTCGCCTCGCCCCGCTCCAGCCACAAGGGCGGCCCGAAACTGATGCACGAGAGCAGCGGCACCGGGAGGAACTCACCCCGGGGAAGGACGCGGTTGAGGTTGTCGATGTGCACCGGGATGAGCTCGATCTCGGGCCGCTTCTTGGCGAGGTAATAGAGCCCGCTCTTGAACTCCCCCACCTCGCCGGTGACGCTCCGTCCCCCCTCGGGAAAGACGATCAGCGAGTGGGTCGAGCCCGCCTCGCGGAGCATGAGATCGACAGGGCTTTGGTGGACCTTGATGTCGGTGCGGTCGATGAGGATCGCGTCGAACACCTCCTGGGCCAGCCACCGGCGGACGACACCCCGCGACCAGTAGTCCTTCGCCGCCACGGGCCTGGTGACCTCGCGGACCGTCTGCGGCAGCGACGACCAGATCACGAGCGCGTCGAGGTGGCTGGTGTGGTTGGCGAAGTAGACCCGCTGGCAGGTGTCGGGCTGGCTGGCGATCCAGCGGACACTCGCGCCGGAGAGCAGCCGTGCGAGCGCGGCGAGCGACAGCCCCGCGACCCGGCAGAACGGCGAGCGGCTGGCGGCGGGCCGGACGGTTGATGGCGCGGCGATGTCGGCGGGCGAGAGCATGGATCCAGTGTCCGCTCAGGGCGGAGTGGCGGTCAATCCGACGAGGCGCCGGGGACGAAGGGGTTGTGTCGCCGCTCGTGGCCGACGGTGGTGGGGTCGCCGTGGCCGGGAAGGACGACCGTTTCGTCGGGGAGCGTGTAGAGATGGCGGCGGATTCCCGCAGCGAGCGCCGCGAAGTCGCCGTCGGGGAAGTCGGTCCGGCCGATGCTGCCCTGGAAGAGGACGTCGCCGCCGAAGACGAGCGTGGGCACGCAGTCGAGCAGGCGGAGCACGACGTGGCCGCGGGAGTGCCCTGGGATCTCGTGGACCACGAAGCGAAAGCCGCCCAGGTCACAGGTTTCGCCGTCGTCGAGAAGGCGGTCGGCGGGCGGGCTCGTCAGCGGCAGGCCGAACGGGGCGGAGAGGTTGGCGACGGGGTCGGTGAGTTTGGGGGCGTCGTGGCGGCCGATGACGATCGGAGCAGCAGGCCACCGTTCGCGGAGGGCGGCGTTGCCGGCGATGTGGTCGGAGTGGCCGTGGGTGATCAGGATGGCCGCCGGCACGAGGCCGCGGGACTCGATCCACTCGACGATCGCCTCGGGCTCGAAGCCCGGATCGAAGATCAGGCACTCGCTGCCGGTGTCGCGCGACAGCACGTAACTGTTCTCGCCGAACGGCATCGACTCGATGCGTGTCAGGCGGAGGCCGGGGGGCGCGGGTAGCAGGTCGGTCGTGGCCATGGCGTGCAGATGGTCGGGAGTGGCGGCTAAGGCAGCATGGCTCGCGGTTGGTGAGGCAGCAAGGAAGCCGCTTTCCCGTGGGAAAAAGCCTCCCCTGGACTGCCCAACTGGGATAGCGAGGGGGGCCGGGGGCCGCTAGACTCCCCGCCTCCTGCGGGCTGCCACACCGGTGGGGCCCGCCGGGGAGCGGTGAGGTCGGGTCCTCATGGATCTGCCGGCCATGCCGGTGTCGCCGTCTGCGTTCATGGCCCGGGGTGCCCCGGGCGATATTCAATAAATATGCCGGTCGGGGCCGACACGGCGGCTATGGATTGCCGCCGCGAAGGGCCACCCGGAAACAGATCCAGGGAGGGATCAATGGCCGGTCGTGCACGCTTGGTTCGGCTGATGGTGGGCCTGCCGCTCGCGGCGGTGCTCGCGCTCGCTTCGGTGTCGGCTGCCCGCGGTCAGGCCACGGCCGTCCCGCCGCAGGGGCCGGGGCTGGTACCGAACGGCGATGTCGCCACGGGCAATGCCGGCGCCGGAGAGGCCACGGCGGCGACCGTCGGCGCCCACCCACTGCAGCCTGCCCTGGAACTCGCCCAGAAGGGGCTGGCCGGCCTGCGGGGCACCATCAAGGACTACTCCTGCACGGTCGTGAAGCGCGAGCGCATCGACGGCAAGCTCGGCGAGCATGAATACATGTTCGCCAAGATCCGGCACGAGCCGTTCAGTGTGTACCTCTACTTCCTCGCTCCGGACACCGTGAAGGGCCAGGAAGTGATCTACGTCGACGGCAAGAACGACGGCAACATGCTGGCCCACGCCGGCAGTGGCGTGCGGGCGATGATGGGCACGGTGGCCCTCAAGCCACAGAGCATGATCGCCATGCAGGGCAACCGCTACGCGATCACGGAGATCGGCGTCGAGAACCTCGCCAAGCGGCTCGTCGAGGTCGCCGAGCACGACAAGCAGTTCGGCGAGTGCGAGGTGAACTTCTTCCCCAACGCCAAGGTGAACGGCCGGATCTGCACCTGCATCCAGGTGGCGCACCCCGTGCCGCGGCGCAACTTCCGCTTCCATCTGGCCCGCGTGTTCATCGACGATGAATACACGATCCCCGTCCGCTATGAGGCCTACGATTGGCCGCAGGAGGCGGGCGGCCAGCCGGTGCTCATGGAGGAATACACCTACATGAACGTGAAGGTGAACAACGGCTTCACGGACGCCGACTTCGATCCGAAGAACACCGCCTACAAGTTCAGCAAGTAAGGCTGGGCCGAGCGCGGCGGTCGTCGCCCTACTCGTGGATCGCGTCAGCCGGCGACGGCCAGGATGGAAATCCTGTTCGGCCCGATGTGGGCGCGCGATTCACATCCCTACGACCCACAAGCCCCGGGCGGAAGCCCGGGGACAGCAAGACCAACAAGCCCCGGGCGGAAGCCCGGGGACAGCAAGACCAACAAGCCCCGGGCGGAAGCCCGGGGACACCGGGTTTTTGGGCCAGACCGTTCTGCATTGCGGTCGGGACGTCGCGGAACGCGGAGTCCCCCGGCTTCCGCCGGGGGCTTCGATCGAAATGACGCACGTGCCGTGCCGGACAGGCTTGCCAGGATGGCTTCGCCAGCGCGACGACGTATACCGCGACGTGGTGCGGTTTACGGGCGTGGGGGCATGAGGTGCGGCCAGGCGGCGGCGAGTTCGGCGAGCGCTGGCAGTTGGAGCGGCGTGCCGGGGGCGAGCGTGATCCGCGGATCGCGGGCACGGTTCCAGGCATACAGGGCCCGATAGAGACGCCCGTCGCCGTAGGCCCGCTCGGCGAGCGACCACCACGTGTCGCCCGGCTGGGCGACGTGTCCGCCGGCCAACGGGGTTGGCGGTGCCTCACGCGGCGGCCGGGCATCGAGCGGGATCGGCGGTGGCAGAGCCTCGGCCGGACCGAGCGGCGGGAGCGTTTCAGTCGGCAGGGCCGACGCCGTCCCATCATCCGCTTGCTCGAAAGATGCGGCGGCGACGAAGGGATCGCGACGGGGCGGCTTCGCGGCGGCCATGGACGCGGCGTCGGCTCGCTCGAAGCCGCTGTCTCGCGCGGCGTAGCGATCGTCCGCAGCGGGCGGGGCCGTCGGGGCCGGCGCGGCCGCGGGCACCAAGGGCGGTGCGGCGGCGAAGTCGCTGGCTCGCATCGTGAGCCGCGGGGGCTCGACGAGGTCGTGCGATTCCGTATCCGCCAGTTCGGTGTGGATGTCGGGGCCGGCGCCGACCGGGGGACGCGGCACGAAGAGCTTCATCGACAGCACGCCCATGAACACTCCGGCCAGCAGGCCGAGGAGTCCGAGCAGGATCTTGGTTTCGCGTCCCATGAAACAGCGTGCAGCGGTACGGCGGAAAAGCGGCGGATTGTCGTGAAACATCGGCGTCGCCGCCAGATCGGGCGGCAGCCATCCGCGCGGAAGACAGGCAAAAGGGGCAGACTGGCGGGCTTTGTCCACGCAAAGCCTGGGCGTCAGTTGGCGGCGCGTTGGGCGGCGCGGAGTTTCGCCGAGCGGCTCCGCGGGTTTCGCAGGACTTCGTCGTTCGAGGCCTCGACGGGCGAGCGCGTGAGGCTCTCCCAGACCTGGCGGTTGCGGAAGGCTTCTTTCACGAGCCGGTCCTCGAGCGAGTGGAACGAGATCACGACCAGCCGGCCTCCCGGGGCGAGACGCGTCGGGGTCCGCTCGAGGGCGATCCGCAGGCTCTTCAGTTCCTGGTTGACGGCGATCCGCAGGGCCTGGAACGTGCGTGTGGCGGGATGGATCCGTGGCGGCGGCGTCTGTCGCGGCACCGCCGAGCACACCACCCGCGCCAGGTCGCGGGCCGACCGAATCGGATTTTGTTCGCGGACGGCGGCGATGCGTCGGGCGATCCGCCGGCTGAACCGTTCCTCGCCGAACTCGTGGATGATGTCGGCGAGACTCTCGGGCCGCATGCGGTTGATGATCCGCCAGGCCGGCTCGCCCTCGGTGGGATCGAAGCGCAGGTCGAGGGGGCCGTCGGAGTCGAAGGAGAAACCTCGCGACTGGTCGGCGAGCTGGTCGCTCGACAGGCCGACGTCCAGCAACACGCGGTCCACGGTCTCGAGACCGACCGCGTCGAGCACCTCGGGGAGGTTGCAGTAGTTGGCCTGGGCGAACCGCACGGGCCGGCCGGCGAGTTCGCGGGCGCCGCGCTCGATCGCGGTCGGGTCGCGGTCGATCGCGATCACGAGCCCGTCGGGCCCGACCGCATCGGCGAGCAGCCGCGTGTGGCCGCCGCCGCCGAGCGTGCCGTCCACCACCCGCATGCCGGGCTGCACGTCGAGGAACGACATCACCTCGGCGGGCAAGACGCTCGTGTGGATGCTGGTGGATGGGTCGGAGGGAGTCATCGAAGGCATCGTACCAGCCGATGCCCGGGGCCGCTCATCCAGCGCCGCCGGCACGATACTCCTGGAAGACCGCGAGCCAGGGCAGCGTCCACGGGTTCCAGGTCGGGTAGCTCGCCGAGGCGACGCTGACGAAGAGCAGCACGGCGGCGAGGATCCGCCGTGACCGGGTCGTGCCCAGGGCGTCGGCGGCCGGCAGCATGGCGAACAGCCACAGCGGCGCGAACCAGAGCGCCCAGCGGAAGCCGGTCGCCGTGCCGCCGTAGTTGCGGTCTTCCAGCGGCCGCGTCACGTAGAACGCCAGGCACACGACCGTGCAGGCGAGGATCGCCGCCGCCACGGCCCGCTCGTTGGCGGCCGCGGCGTCGCGGCGGGCGAGCAGCAGGGCCAGGCCCGCGAGGCTCGCGAGCCACACGGGTGTGAGCGAGAAGATGCCGTGATGGCCGACGAGCACGTGGAACGCGTAGACGGCCCGCGACGGCTCGCCGCGGTCGATCTCGCTCTTGGCGACGGTGGGCCGCCAGTAGCTGTCGATCACACGGCTGCCGCGG
>JBIKND010000270.1:0-3623 GCA_044358905.1 Pirellulales bacterium
CCGGGGATTCCAGATTGGGTCGACGCCCGCCGGCAGGGGATCGCAGCGCACGAAGATTCGCCGAGGAGCCTGCTCGAAGTAGAGGAGCAGCGCTGGGCAGAGCCAGCCCTCCATGCGTCTCCCGGCCACTGTGCCCGCGTACCAGTTCCCCGAACAGTCGTCTGCCCGCAGCCACTGCAGTTCGACGTCGTGGCGCCCGAACGGCACGTCCGCGAAGGTCATCGTAAAGCCCTTCGTGGCATCGGGAATGCGCTTGATTTCCACCACCCGGGAGATCATCTCGGTCATTCCGAGCACGAACGCCTCTTCCTTGAGCCCCGTGCGGGCGTCGTCGAACACCCAGCACGAGTCATTGAGCAGGTAGGGGTACAGCGTCAGCACACGTCGTTCGCTCATGTCTTGGCTCCTGCAGGTTGATCGTAGGGGACGTCGAAGAACTGCTGGCAGGTGTTACAGAACCAGTTGCCGGGCTTTGGGCCGTTGGGAATCAACTTGAACTTCGAGCACGTGGCCGCCAACCGGATCGTGAGCCCGATCACGCCTACCTGCACCGATGCCGTGTTGCACGTGCCGCACCGCGGGCACGGCGGCACCTCCATCCGCGCGAACCGTTGGTAGATGTCTTGATAGACCTTCTCCCGGTCGTAGGTGTCATTTGCTCCCATCGTGCGGCTCCTTTCCCTGGGTGGATGCGTTTGCGGCATCTCCGTCGTCCTCCCAATACGTTGGCACAGCCGCCCAGCGATCCTGGTTGAGCTTGGCCCGCTCGCGGTCTCCGACGAGGCAGCAATACCGCGATGCAGCCGCGTACTGCCGCTTGGCGAGCAGCCCCAGCCCGGCCTTCAAGTAGGCCGCCGCAGCCCTCTCGCACTTCCCCGCTGCGATCACCGTCCAACGGGTCCCGTTATCGCCCTTGGCCCTGCCAAATGCCCGTTTCGCCTGGGCCACGGCTTGATCCGCTTCCCGGATCAAATCATGCCGCGTGCGAAACAGATTCCGGAAATCGTGGTCTGGCATCGTGCGCACTCCAGAATGAGCAACGCACCAGAAACCAGTCCGGCAGGCGAGGCCGCCTGTCGGACTGCTGCAACATTGTTTCGTGAGGAGCGAATCCTCACGCACATCCCGCTGGCATTTTCATGCCGGCGGAAGCACCGTGTGCCTTGCAGGGGCTCGGTTGCGGAAACGCCACGAGGCGTTTCCAACACGTCGCGGAGGACGTGTCGTTCCTGATGCTGCACACATTTTACCGGCCGACTGCGTCACGGGCCATCATTCGGTGGGTGCCGATCGTGTCATAGCCTGGCTCTTCTGTATGGCGGCGAGAGACGGATGCGGGCCAAGGTTGTCCCCATCATCCGGCACACTTTTCTGAGATTCACGCATCTCGATGCAGGAGGATGCCATGTGGCTTTTTGCCCAGTACGGTTTCTACAGTGTGGTCTGTGCTCGCGATCTTGCCGGTAACCCGGCCCGCGTCGACCCAGACGCGTTCATGGTGAGGGCCCGCTGTCTCGGACGTCGTGGCCATCGCTGCGGATGGCCGGGAGTGGGAGTGACGGTTCGTGAAGATCGCCTGCAAGATGGCCGGCCCGCGCGGATCCAACGTGGGCGACACGCTTCCCAATGAGCCGCCCACGCTCCTGCGGGAGTGGTTCGGCCCCGACGCCGGTCTCCACCTCCAACAACACCACCCACGTCCCCGTCTACGACCTCACCACCGCGGCCGGCTTCTGGGGCCCGGAGAGCCAGCCTGAGGAGATCGGCTGGACGGAGGTGCCGGGCGCGGCGGTAAAGCCGGGCATGTTCGTGGCGCGGGTGACGGGCACGTCGATGGAGCCGCTCATCCCGGACGGCTCATGGTGCCTGTTTCGCCCGTGTCCGGCGGGCTCGCGCGAGGGCCGAATCGTGCTCGTGCAGTTCGCGGTGAAAAGGCGCGGGCGAGAACGGCGGCCGGTTCACCGTCAAGAAGTACCACTCGGAGCTATCTACAGACTTGGCGGTCACCGCCGACGGCTGGCGGTACTCTTCGATTCAGCTCCTGCCGCTGAATCCGGCGTTCGAGCCGATCACGCTCGAGCCGGAGGACGCCAGCGACCTCACGATCGTCGGGGAGTTCTCAAAGCTCGTCATGCGGTCTTGAGCCGACGACCGAGATGAGGCGGTTGATAGGGCCGACAATCAGGCCCGAAACCGTGTTTCTCACATATTGAAGACAAGGCGTCTTGTTTCTCACTTTTGCCACAAAAGTGAGAAACAAGCCATTCCGGCCGTCAGAAGACTTTTCGGCCCTCGACGATGTTGACGAGTGCAGGAAACGCAAACACGGCTGCCTGCGTGCCGCGGGCAGGCTTCACGGTCTTGAGCACAGCTGCCTCCCGCAATACAGCCAGAAAGCGGTGCGCTGTCGGCGTGGGAATCTTCGCCGACTTCACGAAATCAGAACTCCGAAAAACCGGCTTGGCAAACATCCACGCAAGTGCCCGGCTTGCGTGTTGCGATCGTGTCAGATCCGCGAGCTGTTCGGACATGGATGCATGCAGGGCAAGGATCGCGCGAGTCTTTTTCAGGTTCTCTTCTGCCTGGGCCCGCAGGGTATCGAGAAAGAACTCGCACCATCCCGTCCAGTCGCCGTCACGAGAGACGCCCAGGAGCCGGTCATAGTATGCATCGCGATGGGCCTCGAGATAGCCGCTCACGTAAAACATTGGCTTGCTGATTTGCTTCGTCTGCCAGAGATGCAGAGGCACGATCATTCGTCCCAGCCGTCCGTTGCCGTCGGCGAACGGATGGATCGCCTCGAACTCCGCATGGAGAACGGCGATCTGGACGAGCCGATCTTCGGGCTGGGCATGGGCGTAGCGTTCCCATGCAGCCATCAGTTCGCCCACCCGGTCTGGCGGAGGAGGAACGAACCGTGCGGTGGCGATCGTGCTCCCCTGGCGACCAATCCAGTTTGTCACACGCCGGTAGTTGCCGGGACCCTTGTTTTGGCCGCGCACGCTATTCAGCAGCACGCGGTGTGCATCGAGCAACACGCGTCCGCAGAGCGGAAGCTTGCCGAGCAGCTGGCCGGCCTTCCGCATCGCCGACCGGTAGTTTTGGATCTCGCGAATGTCTTCACGATGCTCCGAGCTTTTGGCGTCTTCTCCTGCCTCGAACTCGAGTACCTCCCCCATCGTCGCCTGGGTGCCTTCGATCTTCGAAGACAGGACCGCTTCCTGTGTGGTGAGGGGGGAGAGCAGTACGGCCGGGTTGGGAACCGCCGCAAGCATCCCGTCATACCGGGCAACAGCTGCCGCAGTCGGGCCGAGCTTTGGGACGAGCCGTGCCCAATCCAGGTGCTTCGGAGGAAACGAACCGAGTTGGTAGTGAACGGCAGGCATGATCGGCGCGGCTTTCTGCGATGAATCCCCGGGAGTGTACAGCCGTTTAGTCTCCTGTCAACTTTGGCCACACCTCGTTCGCCCCGGGACCAGGGTTGTCCCTGCCGGGCATAGACTCGCGGCCATGGTTTCCACCCTGCGACTGGTTCGTGATGCTCGCCACCACGCGGATGACGAAGTCGTTCAAGATGGTCCTCCTGCGGGTGTTGCTCGACAACGACGCGGTCTTTTCGGGGA
>JBIKND010000271.1:0-3621 GCA_044358905.1 Pirellulales bacterium
GGCCAGATCGCCCTCCTCCGCCGGCTCGACCCGACCGGTCGACTCGCATTCACGTCGCTGCACGACCCGTCGGTGGCCCGCGACTTTCCGGAAATCCCGCGGGACGAGCTGCTGGCCCAGATGTACGTCGTGGACCGGACCGGTCAGGCCCGGGGAGGAGCCGACGCCGTGCGTTATCTCTCCAGACGCCTGCCCCTGCTCTGGCCGCTCGCGCTGCCGCTCCACGTGCCAGGTTCGCTGCCCTTGTGGCGGAGCCTCTACCGGTTCGTGGCCAAACACCGCTATCGAATTGCGGGCCGCTGCGACGATGGCACGTGCCGGGTCGGCTGAAGACCGGCCGGCACTACTCGTCGTCTTGCGTCTCGCCGCCGGCGATCTCGCGCAGCAGGCGGGTCATCGTGTTGGCATGCACGCCCAGGAGTTTGGCGGCATTCGCCTTGTGGCCACGGGTGACCTCGAGGGCCTCTTTGATGGCCTGCTCGCGCAACTTCGCCAGATCGAGGCAGGGCAGCCGCGAGGCCAATGCCTTGCCGGGCCGAGACCGGACCGGAAGCACGGGCTCGGCTTGGAGCACGTAGCCCTGCTCGATGATGTGCTCGAGTTGCCGAACGTTGCCAGGCCACTCGAAGCTGCAGAATGCCGCCAATGCCTCGGGCGACGGATCCCAGACCGGGAGGCGATAGCGATCGGCGAACTTCCGCGCGAAGAAATCGATGAACGAGGGGATGTCCTCCGGCCGCTCTCGCAGCGCGGGCACCTTGAGCTCGATCATGTTCAGGCGGTAGTAGAGATCCTCGCGGAACGTCCCCTTCTCAACCTCGGCCTCGAGGTCGCGGTTGGTGGCGGCGACGACCTGCACGTCGATCGGCAGGGGTTCGTTGGCGCCGACGGGCAGCACTTCCCGTTGCTGGAGCACGCGGAGCAACTTTGCCTGCAACTCCAGCGGCATCTCGCCGATCTCGTCGAGGAACACGACGCCGCCCTGAGCGGCGCGAAAGATGCCGAGCGAGCGGCCGGCGGCTCCGGTAAACGCGCCCTTCTCGTGACCGAAGAGTTGGCTTTCGGCGAGCGACGGCGTCAGCGCCGCACAGTTCACCGGGACGAACGCCTTGTTGCGCCGCGGGCCGCTGCGATGCAGAAGCCGAGCCCAGAGTTCCTTACCGGTGCCGGTCTCGCCGCTTACCAGCACCGTGCATTCCACTTCAGCGGCACGCTCAACGGCCTTGGCGATCCGCCGCACGGTGGCGTTGGAGCCGAGCACCCAGTTGCTGGCGACGGGCGCTTCCTCGACACAGACGCCGCCGGCATCCGCATCGCACACCACGGCCGGATCGAGCGACCCGCCACGGGGATCCCGGGCGGCCACATCGCTGGCGCGGAAACTTGAAGGCCTGAGGGACATGAGCATCATCTCTCTTTGCGGCAGGCCGACGCGTTCATGCTGAACCCGACGACTCTATCGCCTTGCCGAAGCGTAAGTATCGCGGCCCCGCCAGGCCATTGCAACAACGAGGATTCGTTTTCACGGGGCCGGCAATTCCCCCTGAAAATCACGCAATTTGCGGGATCAGGGGGGGGTTTCGTGGGGGGTCGGAACCCGGCCGGCCCGGAAAAACATCAGGTGCTGCCAGGGGAGCCGGTCAAACTCCCGGGCCACCTCAAAGCCGGCGGGCTCCAGTTCGGCCCGCAGTTGCGCCTTCGTCATCTTGTGCAGTGGTTTGATCGGCACGGCGGGATCCTCGCCGCGGAACTCAGCCAGCACCAGGCGGCCGTGTGGCTTGAGGCTGGCCCGGATCAGCGCGAGCATCTCGTCAGGATGCGAGAACTCGTGGTACACGTCCACGCACAGCACCATGTCGACGGCGCCCGCCGGGAGTCGCGGATCGATCGGCGTGCCGAGTACCGGCCGAATGTTGTCGAGCCCCTCGGCCGCCGCCCGCTCCGCGAGCATGCGCAGCATCTCGGGCTGGATGTCGACGGCATAGACGAGCCCGCGCGGCCCCACGCGGCGGGCCAGTTCGAGCGTGTAGAACCCGTTGCCGCAGCCCATGTCGCAGACCCTCTGCCCCGGCTCGACCGCCAGTGCCTCCAAGAGCATGCGGCAATCTTCCTCCCGCTGCCGGCTCTCACGCACCAGCCACGGGGCGCCGGTGTAGTGCATCGTCTGCGCGATCTCGCGGCCGCGGTGATGCGTGCGCGCCGGCGGGATGTCCACGGCGCGATCGACGGCGGTGTCGATCGCCGGGGGCCGCAAGGCGACCGGTGCCGGCGGTTCGGCGGCCATCGCCGCCGCTACCAGCGAAACCAGACACAGGCAGAGTGTCGCGAGAAACCGCATGATGCCCGCCGGCAGACGCTGGGAAGTTCCTGTCGCGGCAGTATAGCCGCGGCCCGTCCGCGCCCGGTCATGCGGCGACGGCATCCTCCAGCACCGGACTGCCCGCGGCGTCGAAGAAGCTCGCGACGGTGATGCCGTGGGCGGCGGCGAACGTCGCCAGTTCGGCGGCATCCACGAGGATCGTCCGCCCCGCCTCGACCGCCAGCACGGCGGCGCCACTGACCGCCAGCGATTCGAGCGTGCGAATGCCGATCGTCGGCATGTCGAACCGCAGGTCCTGCTGCGGTTTGGCGACCTTGACGACCGTCATGCCGCCCGCGGGACACAACTGACCCGCCCGACGGATGCAGGCGTCGGTGCCCTCGATCGCCTCCAGGGCCAACGGGGCCCGGTTCTTGACCACGACCGACTGACCAATGTCGAGCCGGCCGAGTTCCTTCGCCAGCCGCCAGCCGAAGGCGACATCCGCCAGCTGCCGTGGGGTCAGCGGCCGGCCGGCGAGCACGCCCCCGGACGCGAGCAACTCGGGCGCGAAGTCGGTGGCCGGGCAGATCCGCACGCCGCGGGCGTCGAACGCCGCGGCGATCGCGCCCAACAGCGAATCATCGCGGTTGTCGTGCCGGCGGCTGACGAAGTGCGGCCAGAAGGTCTTCAGCCCCGTCCAATCGGGCAGCAGCCGCCGCCAGGCGCCCTTTTCAAACAGCTTCGTCTTGTGAATTTTTCCCGCCATCGTCGCCCGGCGGGCACCGTGTGCGCGGAAGAACGCGATCGCCGTGCCGATCTCCGCCACGCCCACCTCGCCATAGGCGTCGGCGAGCGGTTCCAGGGCCGCGTCGGCATGGCCGCGAATCGCGAGGATCGCGGTGCGGCCGCCGTGCCGCCGGATCGCCTCCGCCACCGCCACCGGAAACCGGCCCCAGCCGGCCAGGATGCCCACCGTCTCGCCGGCGAGCGGGGCGGTCTGCATGGTCGCCGCTGCTTGCATCACGCCGCCCTCAGGCCGCCTCGGCGGTGCCGCGACCGCCGGCCCGTTCCAGGCTCTCGACCCGGGCCACGAGCGTCTTCAGGTCCTTCCGCATCTCGGGCAGTTTGCTGATCGTCGCCAGTTGCAGCTTGCGGTCGCGGAGGTCGATCGCCGGCTCGCCGAGCACGGTCTTGCCCGCCTCGATGTCGCAGGACACGCCGGAGCGGGCGCCGAGCACCGCCTTGTCGCCGATGTGCACGTGGTCGCGGACGCCCACCTGGCCCGCCATCACCACCCAGTCGCCGGTGGTCGTGCTCCC
>JBIKND010000106.1:0-13161 GCA_044358905.1 Pirellulales bacterium
TGTTTCATCGCAGAGGGGGAGGGCTTGCAGGAACGTCCATCGTTAAAGTTTGGTCGAGGTAGTGCCTGCCTGCGAGGGCCGCGTTGGAATGGCCGAGGAACCTCTGTGCCTCGCCCTTATGATTGATTTCCACATAAGTGGCACCGCTTCGTCGTAGCCACCGACTTGAGCCGACCACCTCTTGCTCCCGAAGAAAATCTTTCCACTTCCGTAACGCGCGACGCCGCGAGAGAGCCCAGCGAAAGAGCGTCCCGTCTCTCGACTTCTCGAGCAGCCGACTGACGCACTCCCTCCCAGCCGGCGAAATCGCACGAACCGTGAACTTGCCCGTTTTTTGGGCGGTGCAGATCACGCACCCGTTCACGATGTTCTCGCCATGCAGGTGAAGCAGATCCGAGAATCGAAGGCCGGTATCGTAGCCGACCACGATCCAACAGGGGAGAACGTCCCGCCAGAGGAGGCCCGGGCACCGCTGGCTGACGGGGCGGACGTCCTGCTCTGCCGCGGCCAGAAGCTTCCGCAGCGTGTCGAGACTCCAGGCGCGAGGCGGCGGCGGCGTTGCCTTGATGCGGCACACCCGCAGTGGCGGCACGTCGGTGTAGGAGTGCTCGAAGGCGAATCGCCATAGCGTGAGCAGCTCGCGTCGGATGTTTGCGCGCGTGACCGCCGCAAGCGGCAGCCGCGACAGAAACTCGTTGGCTTTCTCCGGTAGGAGTTGGCTCGTGTCGAGCAGGCCGCACTCGCGGGCCCGCCGCACGGTTCGGTTCAGCGACTCGATGTACCTGGGGGATGCCTCTCGTTCTGAGAGATAGACGTCGAGCAAGTCGGCGAGGAGCATTTTTGCAACTTCATAGACCAAAACCTCCCGGTATTGACGGGCATCCTTTGCTGCGACAGCGGCGATAATCGGTCGAGGCACTCGCTCGATCGACAAGCCGAACCGGACAACTCGGTACTCCTTTCGGACGGCGGAGTATCCCGAACCGCGCGGACAACCTTGGTCCGCGGCCGGAAAGATTTTCGGGCTGGGCAAGCTGGCCGGGCCAAAAAACGCAGTAAAGCCGGGCAAAAACCATGCCGGCCGCGGGGCGTGCGGACCAAGGTTGTCCGCGAGTCGAGAGTTTTTCGGACCGCCCCCCGCGCGGGCGCCATGCGGGCCCGCGCGGGGGCAGTCTCAGCGAAGTTGCGGCGGACCTTCCGGCATCCCGAACTGGCTCTGGTCCAGGTAGTGCATCCGAGCCAGGTGCGGGGCGGAGTGCCCAAGAAACACCGTCGCCGCCCCTGTCCGTTTCATCTCGACCGCCGTGGCACCGCTGCGGCGCAGCCACTTGCTCGATCCCTCGAAGCCGTTTTGATCGAGGAACGCCCGCCACATCTTGAGCGCCCGTCGGCGGGGCAACGCCCACTTGAACATGGTGCCATCGGGCGAGCGAGGCAGGCTCCTGATCGCCTTCATGGCCGCATCGGACAGCTTCCGAATCGTGGGCTTTCCGGTCTTCTGTGCGACGACGCTGACGCAACCGTTGCGGACGTCGGCGTGCCGCAGTTCCAGAACGTCGGAAAACCGCAGGCCCGAATCGAACGCGACAAGAATCCACGCCGGCAGGAAGTCCCGCCGCGTGTACTCCACGCGGTTGCTGATCCGAGTCTCATCACGTTCGGCCGCCTCCAGCATCTTCTGGACGGTCTCGACCGACCATGCCTTCACGGGAAAACGTGCCGGCGGAATCCGCCGCAGGCGGGCGGGGTCCACGTCGGTGAAGCCCTGTTCAAACGCGAACCGCCAAAGCGTGTGCGTTTCGCGACGGTAGTTGTGCTTCGTGGTTTGTCCCACGGGCACAGAGACGAGGAACTTGTTGACGCGATCCGGGGACAGTTGACTTACCCCCCCGATGCCGTATGCTCCGAGCCGTCGCACCGTTCGCTGGAGCGACTCCCGGTAACGGGGGCTCGCCTCGTGCTGTTCGAGGTACGTCTCGAGCAGGTCGGGCAGAGACATGGAAGTTTCGTCGTCAGTGAAGAATCCCTTGAGTGGAATGGAAATCATCGCAGCGGCTCCCTCGGTCACGGGTGCTTTCTTGTGTTCGCCGGCCCTCCCTGAACCGGCGTCCGCTGCGCTTCTCACCGCCCCGGCGGCGGTGTAGTCTTAAAGACGCAGCGGCAACGCGAGGAGTTGAAAACACTGTGAAAACCGGACATGACGGTGACCACCGGCTTCATAAGCCGGGTGTCGCCGGTTCAAGTCCGGCCGCCGCTATTCGCAGTTGTGCACGAGACGGAACAATCCCTTCGGGGACCGTCCCGGCGGGCCGACTTTCCCGTCCGTCGACAGGCTGGTCCGAATCAGGTCTGTGAGATGGGCGAGCTCCGCCGCTCGCCCCGAAAGACTGTCTTGCATGGGCACATTCCTTGGTGAGGCAGAGCAGCCAATACCATTAGGCCGCTCAAGGAATATGCCGTCTTTTCGTCAACTATTTAGGCAGCGCAGTGAACTGCCCCCCAGTGCGGCACCAGTTTTTAACTCAGGGATTCACCGTCTAAGCCTGGCGAGCTATCCACGATCGACTTTCAAACGCTGCGATGGCCGACGCGACCATCAGGCCGATCACCCGGATCAGGGAGCCCGCTCTTGGCCGTTCGACGGTTTTTTGCGGCGTATGACCCGGATACGGTCGCCGTATTCGTCGAAGATCACGAGTTCCTCACCGACCCGATGGATGGTGCCACGGATCTGCAAGCCTCCGCTCCAGGAGTGTCCGACCCCCGAGGCATCGAAGGCAGCAACCCGGCTGTTGTTGGGGAGAAACAACAGATCGTCGAAGATCATCCAGCCGGGCTGCCCCCTTTGATCGGCATGCGGGACGAAGGATTTGGCGTAGCCCAGCAGCGGTGTGATCCGGGACGTGGCGAGATCGAGGCGGTACAGCGACTCGTCCCGATGGCGGCCGTAGAACACGGCGTCCTCGCCCAGTGTGAACTCGAAGCAGTGTCCGGCAACCAGTCGATGCCACGCGTTGCCATCCGGCGTGAAGCTCCACAGGCCAGTGGGTGATCTCTCGTGGGTCTCGTTCGATGTCGCGAGGATCACGAGCCGTTTTCGCGGCGGATCGGCCGCGAGCGCCGTGGTCGAGAATGTCCCGGCGCCATCGAGCGGGTTACGGGCCGTGAGCGACCGTCCCGCGGCGATCAGCTCGCAGCGTTTGTTCTCCGGGTCGAGCGCGACGAAGTTGCTCTCGATGCCAAGGTAGAGCCGTCCGTCGAGCCACGCCATCGAGCCGATCCAGCCGCCCGGGACGCCGTCCGCTTCGCCGATTATCGTCCGGCCCCCGTCGGTCACGACAGCGACGCCGTGCTGCTCCGTGGCGAAGAAGTGACGCTCACCAGCGGAGGCCATGAATCGAATTGATTTGAGGGGCAGCCGGCAGCGGCCCTCCACTTTCATGACGCCCCCGTCGGTACTCACGCGGCCGATCAGATAGTCGAACTCGGGCGGATCTTCCTTGCGCCACGATACGATGCGCGCAGGGTGCTTCGACCAGACGACCACGAGTGGCCGTTGGGGATCGCCTTCCGGGGTGCGATCGACGTGGAACATCGCCAGATGACCGAAGCCCGGCTCCGGGTTCGTGATCTGCAGATCCCGCACCTCGTAGCCGTCGAGCTTCCCGGTCTTGGCCGGAGAGAACGGCCCGGTGCGGGTCTCCGAAGCACGAGACGCTTCGCGGTGCCGGCGATCCTCGGCGATCACTCCGTTGAAGCTCGCGATCATGGCTGCCTTATCCGGCGGGTAGGCCTTGGCGGCAACGAGCGCCGCGATCCGACGGAAAAACTCGTCATCGCGCGGCTGATCGCAGCGGATCAGTGCGACGAGGTGCAGGGGAGCGGCGAAGAGGGGGGACACGTCGCCTGCCGCCTCCGCCTGCGAGACGATTTTCTCGAGGTAGGCCGTCAGGCTCCCTGCCGCAGCAAGTCGCTTTCCGGCTTTGTTCCCCAGCCCTTTGAACAACAGGGTGTTACCCAACGGTGGGCTGACGTTGGGACGGTGCCGAGGAACGTCGCCGAACAGGAGGGTATCGAGCAGCCGTTCGGCAGCCTCGGCCCCCTCGTTGCCGGGCAACTCGAGCAGCCGGCTCCAGCCGACGATGCGAAGGCTAGCGTCGTCGGTCGCCGCCAGTTCTTCGAGATACGGCCGGACGTCGGCGACGGGCACTCTGCCACCGGCATGCTCGTTGAGGGCTTCGCGGAGCAAATCGTGGTAGATGGCCGGCGCGCCGCGCCGGTCGGCGGGCCAGCGGCCGGCCGCCTGCTCCAAGGCGAGTGCCTCTTGAATCTCCCGCAGGAACTCGACCAGCGTCTGCCCTGAAATCTTTCCCCCATCCGAGAGCAGCCAGTCGACTTTCGCGAGTTTGTAGAGGACGAGATCCGCAGCTCCGGGGCCGCCGGCAGCCCTGCGCACTTCGAGGATCCGGTCGTACATCGCCCTCTGAATGCGGGCATGCTCGGCGACGAGCCGCCGCTCCTCGTCGGTTTCCGTCGGGATGCGATACGTAAACAGCAGTCTGTGGTCCCAGATCGGAAACTCTCTCTCCAACTCGGGATGGCGAGCGCAGTGCTCGTAGTAGTCAAGGCCCGCCTCTGCCAGCCGTATGAGGGTCTCCAGCCGGCCGACCCGCGCCGCCTCGACCGTGGGATAGCGTTCGCGGTCGAACCAGGGCCGTGAGAAGTCCGGCCGATCCTTCATCATCGAGCCGCCGCTGGCGATGTCCTGTTCGCTGAAGACATACGCGTGGTGGAGGACGCCGAACGTGTCAGGTCCCGGAGCCAGGACGTAGGCCGCCTCCGCGAGCCGAATCGCCTCTGCATGATCGCGAAAATCGGTCAGCCGCCGCGCCCGGGCCGCGAGCAGCTTCGACTCCTCGGCCGGGTCCGCCATCGGCAGGCTCCGCGAGGCCGTGCCAAGCAGATCGGTGACCGCGGTCACCACCTGTCGGCGGATGGTCGCCATGTCGCCGGCGGCGGTGACCGTGGCCGATGCCGTGTTGGCCGCGCCGCCCGACAGCGGCACAAGTTTCAGCGTCACAGTCAGCCGCTCGCCGTCCCGGCGGATGCCCCCCTCGACGAGTTTCGAGGAAGCCTTGAGGTCAACCTCTACGCCGGTCAGGTTGCGTTCGGCCGTGAGTCGGCGGATCTTGTCGCGGTCGAGAACCACGACGTTCGGCAAGTCCGTGAGATCCCGTTCGACGATCGCAGTGAGGGCTCGGGCCAGCTTTGCCAACTCGGCGGTGGCGACTTCCGGCTGGATGCCAATCATGCCAAGCAGGTGGCGGTCGCCGAGCGGCACCCCGAGTTTGGGGGCCGCCTGCCGCAGGCCGGCGAGGACTTCGGCCACGTCTGCGGCCCCCATCCCGGCCGCCGGCACCGGCCAGTCGCCGAGCCGAATGCCGGTCCGCGTCTCGACGAGCTTCAAGCGGACCTGCGGCGGCTCGGACTGAGCCTCGGGCTCCACAAACAGGATCGCGTCGGCCGCCAGCAGCCCGCCGAGTTTGAGCGACTCCTCGCCGTCCCCAGTCTGGCCGGCGGCCAGCGAGAGCTCCTTCACGACGTCGTCGATCGCCTCCCGCTCGACGAGCGCGAGATCCCGCTGGCGCGACAACTCGGCCGTCAGCAGTTCGGCGAGACTGCGCTGGGCGGTCGCCGCGATGATGGCGACCCGGCTTGGAGACATGGCCGGCTCCGCGCCACCGGCCATCGTTGCGATCGGGGTTGCAAGGAGCACGGCCCCGATGGCGAACTTCAGGCGAGCGAAGACGTGCGTGACGATCACGGGGGTGCTCGTCAAGTGATTCCGGGGTGACACCACGGTCGCCATGGGCCTGAACCATCTTGCCACGGTCCGCGGACGAACCGAGGAACGGCGGTCGTCTATCCTCACTTCCGCTCGGCCTCCGGCTTGAAACCCGCGATCTTCGGCAGCAGGCGTTCTGCGATCGCGGCCGACGCCTCCTGCAGCGCCGTTTTCGCAGCGATCTGCTCGGTGAGGTCGGTGGCGACGGTCGTCTGTCGATCCACGGCCAGCACCTTCCCGGTCGCCTGGTCGACCGCCTTCACCTCCAGCCTGGCCTTCGCGGAGATCAGGTTTCCGTGCCGCGCCGCCGGTTCGCTGATGGCCTCGCCGAGAACGAGCACGGCGGCGGCGGACCGCTTGCCTTCCTTGGGGTCGACAACGTCGAAGCCGGTCTCCTTAGCGAACAGCGTCATCTCCGTCTCGGCCGCGGGATCAATCACGACGGCCGCGCCCGGCACGACGACGACGGCCACCCGCGGAGCGATGTGCTGCTCCGCGATCTCCACGAACAGGCTCGGCCGCGCGCCGGCCGGCAGCGCCTTCTTCAGGCCCGCCAGGCGGTCGGCCCGCGTCACGATTTTGGGCAGCAGTTCGCCCCCGCGCTCGGTCACCACCTTGACGATCTCGGCGGCCAGGCGGTCGGCCAGCGCCCCGAGGTCGTCGCGGGCCGATCCCTTGACGCTCGCGCCAAGCACGCGGCTGGTTTCCGTGCCGATGATCTTGGCGACCAGATACTGCGAGTTGTCGACGCGAAACACGGAGCCGGCGATCAGCATCTTGGCACCCGTCAACTGGCCGACGCGGGTCGCCGTGGCCGGATTCGCGAGGCCGGAGAGATTCAATTCCTGCTCGTCGAGCAGCTTGCGGATATCCTCGCGCTCGATGAGCATCATCGCCGGCTCGGCGACCAGTTCGGCGAACAGCAGGTCGGTGACCTTGCCACCGTCCCCGGCCGAAACGGCCGGCCCGCCCGGCCGGGCGACGGCTCCCTCGGCGGCGCGATCCTGGAAGGGCAGAACCGCCACAGGCACGAGCGTCGCCGCGGGTTCTGAGACCGCCGGCTCTGCGGCAGCCGGTTCTGCGGCAGCCGGTTCTGCGGCAGCCGGCGTCGCGGCCGCCAGGAGAACGACGAGCATGTAGGAGCGGGCGGACAAAAGTCGGAAAAACGAGACGGTCATCGCGGGTTCTCCTGAAAGGGACGGAAATCGGGTGAGGCGGCGGCGGACGGGGCCGCAAGGCGGGCGAGGAGCGCGGCGAGCAGGTAGCGGGCGGCCGGCGTCTCCTCCCAGTGGGCGACGATGCCGAGGCCACAGACGACGAGCGTACCTGCCGGCGGCCCCCGTTCGCGGCCGCCAAACGTGGCCTCGAGCCAAGGCCAGCCCGCAGGCGTGGCCCCGGCCCGTGCCACGACCGCCTCGCGATCGGCGACGATCGAGAGCCGACTGACCACGGTGGCACCGCCTTTCGCCCAGTCGCGCCAGTCGAGCCGCTCGTCGAGATCGGCAACGACATCGGCACGCCGCAGCGTGAGACTGGCGACGATGCCGTCGCCGATCGCGTCGCCTCCCGGCAGCGGAAACGTTCCGGAAGACGGTGCCATGCAGAGCACGTTCACGCCCCGGCCGCAGTGGTGAAAGAGGTCAGCGGCCAGCCGCGGATGATCGTTCCACGCCAGACCCTCGGCGACCAGGATCAGCTGGGGCCGCAACGCGGCGATGTCGGCGTCGGCCCGCGTGAGCATGAGCGGCACGCCCGCCGCGGTGAGCCGCTTCTCGGTCCCGCCTTCTGGGTCGATGATCGCGATCCGCAGCGACTCGAGCCAGCGACTTCGATCGAAGAAGGGATCGGCCGGAAAGATCCGCACATTCCGCGTTGCCGCACCAAGCCGGTTGCCGGCCGCGTCCGTGAGGACCGTCGTCAATGTGGCATCCGCCACCACCCCGTCGCGGCCGGCGGGCAGCGGAACCGAGACCGCCACATTCGTGGCCCCGCGACCGGCATGCCGCACGGGCACGGCGCCATTGGTCAGGGACCGGTTGCCGGCCGCGAGCGCCCATACAAGACGACCTTCTACGGCGATTCCGCCGCGGATCGCGGTGTCGCACTCCACCTCGCGGCCGGCGAAGTAGTTGGTGCGGGCATCGGCTGGCTCCACCACGAAGGCGTCGTCGCCGGTCGCCACCGCGGCCGACGTGAGCGCGAGGCTCGCCGCGGCGACGCCGCGCAGGACCGCGTGCCACGTCGTCATCCGACCTCCTTCGCGGCTGCGGGCTGTAGCGGCACGACCGTCTGGATCACCTGCCACTCGACGTCGGCGGAACGGTCGCCAGTGACACGCCGCGGCAGACCTGCCTTCTGGACGCCGCCATAGGATGCACGGAGCGGCACGGCGCGCGCCGCGAGCGTCAGTTCGCCGTCCACCGCGACCGCACCGTCGGGCAGGCAATGGGCCCACAGCCGCAGCCGTCCGTCACGCTGCGGGCCGGCGGCGATGTCCACGACTTGCTCGTCGCGGACGACGATGTCCGCCTGCCAGACCGGCTCCCACCCCGAGGACGGGCCACGTCGCGCGAGCACGACCAGTCGCACGGCGACCGGGTGGCCGGCGGTGGCCACCGCGTCGTCGGCGAGTCCCACGGCGACCGTGTCGTCGTGCTCCGCCACCCAGGCGAGCCGGCCGGCGAACGTCCGTTCCATGCCCGCCAGGACCTCGGCCCGGGATGCGATGTCGGCGGCGGCGAAGCGGACGCTGGGCGGCCAATCCGTCGTCGCGTCGGGGCGGCCGCCGCTCCATACCGCGAACACCACGGCAACGGCCGCCGCGAGGCCCGCGGCGAACCAGCCGGTCCGCTCGGCCCAGCGAACCGGCCGCGGCGCGAACACACGACCAGCCGCTGCCACGTCGGTGGCACGGACCTCGGCGGCGATGCGGCCGAGACGGCCGGCGGCATCAGACGCCTCGTCTTGGCGCCGGCGCCACCCACGGAGAACGGCGTCCAGGTCATCGCCGGATCGGGCGGGTTTTCGCTCGTCGTGCATCATGACTCGATCTGCTCCGCGAGGGCCAGGCTCAGACGTTTGCGGGCTTCATGAACTCGCCAGTAGATCGTGGCTCGCGTGCAGCCCTCGATCCGCGCGGCCGCGGCCGGGTCGAGTTCCTCGATCGCGACCAGCACGATGGCGGCCCGGAGTTTGGGCGGGAGCGTGCCGAGGGCTCGGGACACGGCCGCGTCGAACTCCGCGCGTTCGGCGGCCGCCCCAGGTCCGACGGCCCGAATGGCCGCGTTGGACGGCAGTTCGACCCGATCGTCGATCGGCGAACGTCGCCGCCGCGCGAGCGCGTCGTGAACCGTGTTCATGGCGATACGGTAGAGCCAGGTGGTGAACTTGGAACGCCCCTGAAAAGCGCCCAGGCCGCGGAATGCGCGCAGGAACACGTCCTGCACGAGGTCGTCGGCCGCCGCGTCATCGAGAATCATTGAATGAATCATGCGGCGCACCGTCGTCAGATGCCGGGCGGCAAGTTCGCCGAGCGCCCCGCGGTCGCCGGCCTGCCGCCAGGCGGCCACGAGTTGCTCGTCGGACGTTCCCAAAACAATACCGCTCCGTGTCGAACCATGAGACGCGTCAGGCGACCATATCTTGGCCCACGGTCCTGATCCGCGGATTCCAAGGGAGTCGCGTGTGAGGCCACATGCCCCGGGGAATGCCGTCCTTGGCCCTGCCGGTCTGCTATTCTGCCACTCGGCGGCACGAAGTCTGCCCGTTTCCCGGTCAGCGCGGCCGGCACGCTCCGGACCGGCATCGCCCGCCGCCGGGCCCAAGATCTGCGTCGCACGGCGGTCTAATGGAGATGTCGCCCCCCGCCGGCCCCGCACGACCTTATCCCTCCGATGCGCATCCCCCCCGTTCACCGCCGAGGCACCGAAGCCCTGGGACAGGCGGACCGGGGGCCGGTCTGCGCCGAGGCGAGAAAATCGCCATCGCAGGGAGTGAGTGGCGTTTCGGAAAACCGTCTCTGGACGCCCAAGCCGCTCCCCCCTGCGCTCACGAGTCGCTCGTCAGCCGGGAGACAGTTGCCGAAGTGCCATTGACCGGGCTAGCCTTCGAATCTTCCGGAATCGGGGTGTATAGCGTGCGATCTGTATCAATACTGCCCGTATTCCTTTCGTTTCTCTTGAGTCCCCTGCTCGCCAGCGCTGCCGACGGCCGGCGTTGCGCACTCTTGTCCGACGCGTCGATGGCGAAATCGCCGGTGGCGGTCCTGCTGCAGGACCGGCTCGCCAAGCAGTTCGCCGCCGACGGCCTCGGCTGGGTGGAGCGCGATGAGCTGGACAAGGTTCTCACCGAGCTCACCCGCAGCGCCGTCTTCGGCAGTGGCGGCGGGGCCGATCGCGTCAAGCTCGGCGCGATCCTCAAGGCCCACCTGCTGGTCGTGCTGCGCCAGCGCCCGACCGACAAGGCCGTCGAACTGGTCGTCTGCGAAACCGGCCTTGGCCTGCGACTCGCCGTCACGAGCTTCCCCGCCCAGGACGGCAAGTTGCCCGCGCCCGAAACCCTAGCCGCCGCGCTCGAGCCGGTCATCGTCGCGGCACTCAAGAAGGGTCTGGCCCCGATCAACGACCTCGCCGCCGTCCCGCCGTTCGTCTCGAATGACCTGTCGTTCAAGTACGAGCCGCTCAAGGGCGTTTACAGCACGCTCGTCGAACAAACGCTGCTCGCACAGGACGGCATCGTCGTCGTCGAGCTGGAAGAGGCCCAGGCGATCGCCCGTGAGCTCGCGATCGGCGGCGGGAACAAGATCCGCCGGCTGCTGCCGCTGTTCATCGCCGGCGAGTTCCGCCACACGGACCCCGCCGCGGTCTCGTTCAAGATCACGCTGCGGCGTGGCGAGAAGCAGCTCGATCAGGCCGACCTCCCGCCCACCGCCGAAGCGCAGGTCGCGCCGGTGCTGCGGAAGTCGGTCACCGCCATGCTCACCAAGGTGCTCGGCACGGTCGCGGCCGAGCCGGATCCGAAGGTCGAGTCGGCGCGATTGCTTGAGCGCAGCCGCGTCTTCGCGAAGCTCAACAACTGGCGCGAGGCGTACGGCCTGGTCGAGGCGGCGCTGCTGCTCGACGACAACCTCGACCTGCGTCATGACGCCGTCATCGCCGCCGGGCAGATGGCGGGCATCACCACGTATGGCAGCACCGTCAGCCACGACAGCATCACCCCTGACATGATCAACCGCGGCTTACTGTACTACCTCCGCGGCATTGAGCATCTGGAAGTGATGCTGCAAACCCTCAAGAACTTCGACGCCTATCGCAGACCTGGCGGCAACACGTTCGTCGATTACTTCCAAATGAGCTGGGGCATCACCGGCCATCCCAGCAAGGAAGTGCTTGACGCGCTCGAGTCGGCCAAGGCCCAGTCCGGCGAGGCACTCATGCGGATCGCCCGCATGCGCCTCAAAGACCGTCGCGGCGACGAGGCCGACTTCGTCATGTGGGCCACCGACGGGCTGAGCCACGCCAAGCGGTATGACTTCTTCCTCAAGGTCATCGAGGAGTGGAAAAACGAGCCCGGCAACGACGCCCGCATCCGCCGGCTTGCCACGCACGGTTACGTGCCGAGCGTTCTCGACGAACCGGAGGGCCGCGACTTCCTCGCCAAGCTCGCGGCGATCGACCACCCGGACATGAAGCGCCTCGCCGACTCGCTCAAGCAGCAGTCGGACGCCTACATCGCCGCCAAAGCCAAGGAGAGGGACGCCGCCAAGCAGGAGTTGGAGAACCGCAAGGCCAAGGAGGCCGCCGATCTCGCCGCCGGGCCGGCGGAGGTCATCTATAACCCCCTCACGCTGATGGTCAACCGCGGCGCCACAGGCAAGCCGTCGCCGATGGAGATCTTCAACGGCGGCCGCTGCATGCCCGCAGGCCCGGGCATTGATGTCTTTTGGGCCGGCTCCAGCGCCTACGTGATGAAGACCAAAGGCGAACTTCGCCCGATCTTCAACCCGCAGGAGATGACCGCCAATGTCGCCCGGCTGGTGTACGACGGGAAGTACGTCTGGATTCCCGTCACCCGCCACCACAAGCCGGCACGGCTCATCGTCGTCGATCCGGTGACGGAAAAGTCATACGAGCTGACCTCCGCCGACGGCCTGCCGCTGGATGCCGGCGGGCCTGGCGCGACCAACGAACAGCAGTACGTCCGCGTCGCCGCGATCTCGCCCGGCCACGTCATCGTCGCCGGCTACTTCGGCCGCACGTGGCTGGCGGACGTGGTGCTCAACCCCACCGGCAGGCACAAGATCAAGGTCTTCCACGAGGCCCGCGAGGTCGCCAACGACGCCGACAAGGACCAGTGGCAGCAGACCAACGTCGCCTTCCAGCCCGCGTGGATGTTCACGCTGACCGACCCCGCCGACAAGGGCATGCCACCCCGCCAGCGGGTCATCATCGGCCGCAACGCGTCGATCAATGTCAACTACCATCCGCTGCTGGTTGATCTCGCGGAGCTGAAGGTCTCGGTCGTTCAGGACGAATCCTGCTGGACCGAGTCGTACGCTTTCGAGTCCCACTACGGGCTGAACGTGTTCGGCGCGGCCGACGCGATCTGGTGGGCCTGGCCGACGCGGGGGATGTCGGGCGACGTCCCGCGACAGAGCGTGCATCGCATGGGCTTCCCCGACTTCAAGGAAGAGATCATCGCCCCCGCCGCCCACTCCGGCAGGGGGATGGACTACCGCGACCGTTACTTTGTCTACCATGGCCGCAGCTTCATCGCCGCCAAGGAGTTGTGGGTCGCCGACACCCCCGCCGGCCCCTACCGCAAACTCCGCGGCGACGACCCCGAACGCTCCGACTTTTTCGAGCGCATCGGCACCGGCGAAACCGAGAAGCAAGTGCGCGACGAGCAGACGGAACAGATCGAAGCCGTCTGCTTCAGCAACCACTACGGCCTGATCATCATGGGCCAGCGAATCAAGGCGGGTGGGACGGTCTACGAGGTGAAGTTCCCGGGCTTGCCGGCGCCCAAAACAAAGTAACCGCCCCGCTACGAGGCGACCGTCGCGGTGATCCCGGCGAGGTCGCAACAGCGTCCGGATCACGCTCTTTCGTCTCCAACTGCGTGTCTATCGTCAGCCTCTCGAGCACCTGCTGCGACTCACGCGACAAACCGCCCCCCCCCCACGACAACTCACGGATCGAAGGATTGGTCGGCCAATCGCACTTCGGCAAGCGTCGGCCGAGCGGGGCGGATCATGAGGAGCAACCGCCGGAGCTGATCGGACTGGATGCGACCCGATCGTGGAGGTGCCGAAGAGC
>JBIKND010000272.1:0-3599 GCA_044358905.1 Pirellulales bacterium
CCTATAACCAGACACCGCCGCTACAGGGGGCACAACTCGGGCGCCAGGCCCGGAGGGCCGGGTCAATTCCAGCGGGCGAAGGCCCGCAAGGCAAAAATCGCACGATGCGATGTTTTGCCTGAAACCAGATACCGCCTCGCTAAAGGGGGCACAACCCGGGCGCCAGGCCCGGAGGGCCGGGTCAATTCCGGCGGGCGAAGGCCCGCAAAGCAAAAATCGCACGATGCGATGTTTTGCCTATAACCAGACACCGCCGCTACAGGGGGCACAACTCGGGCGCCAGGCCCGGAGGGCCGGGTCAATTCCGGCGGGCGAAGGCCCGCAAGGCAAAAATCGCACGATGCGATGTTTTGCCTATAACCAGACACCGCCGCTCCGGGGGGCACAACGCAACCTTGCGGCGAGGCGAGGGGCTGCCCGTGCCCCGGGAGCCGGGCTATGGGAGCAAGCGCAGCCAGGATGGCGAAGCGCAGCGGACATGCAGTGAGCGTCAGGCAGGATGCCTGACGCGAACGTCCGGCGACGGGGCATGGGCAGCCCATCGCCGGGGCCACTTGCAGTCGACGGTCACAGACCGCCACTCCGGGGCGATTCGACTTCAGGATCGGCCGACGGGCGCGAGGGCGAAGAAGGTGTCGTGGATGGCGTGGCTGGCGCCGTTCAAACGGCCCTGAAAGGCGTCGATGAAGCCGTGCAGACCACCGTCGCCGGCGAGGATCTCGTCGATGCTGCCGTAGTCGAGTTCCGACCGCAGCCGACCGATCCGCTGCTCCCCCGGATTCGAGTACGCACCCTTCACGCCCCCGGTGACCGCGAGCAACGACTCCTCCGCCTTGATGAGACAAAAGTGCATCGCCCGCGGAAAGGCCCGGTCGAGAATCAGGAACTCGGCCACGTTCCGCCGGGAGACCGCCCCGTATTCCTTGCGATACATCTCCAGGGCGCTGGCGCTTTCCAGGACGGCCGACCAACGGACCGCGTCGGCCGGATCTTCCGGGGCCGACGCGGCGGCGCCGGCCGCCCCGCCGGTAGCGGCGGGCTGGAAGTAGGCCTCGACGTCGAGCACCCGCGACGTCTTGTCGGCCCGCTCGATGAGCCGCCCCATGCGGGCGAAGTGCCAGGCCTCGCCGTGCGACATCGTCGCGTCGGTGACGCCGGTGATCAGCTGGCTGGCCCGCTTGACTTCGTCGAGAAACTCGCGCGGATGCTCGCCCTGGGCCGCCGCCGCGGCCCGCACGAAGAGGTGGGCCTTGTTGATCTCCTCCCACATCGGGGAGCTGATCATGTCGCGGATCGTGCGGGCGTTCTCGCGGGCCGCCTGCAGGCAGCACGAGATCGAGTTGGGATTGTGGGGATCGAAGGCCAGGAAGCGGATCACCTGCGCCTGGTCGGCCAGGCCATGGCGGGCCCAAAAGTCGGCCTGGTCCCCGAACGTGCACACCAGGGCGTTCCACAGCCGGCCGGGGCTGACCGTGTTGTCGAGGGCCAAGTCGAGCGTGGTTTCCAGCGCCCGGGCCACGTTCTCGGCCCGCTCGATCTGGCGGTTCATCCAGTAGATGCTGTCGGCGACGCGGGAAAGCATGTCACGCCCTCCCCGGATGGACGACCCACGTGTCCTTGCTGCCGCCGCCCTGCGACGAGTTGACGACCAGCGAGCCCTTCACGAGCGCCACGCGGGTCAGCCCCCCGGGGAGCACGAAGATCTCCTCGCCGTAGAGGATGAAGGGCCGCAGGTCGACATGCCGCCCCTCCAGCGAGTCGCCCACCACCGTGGGCACGCGCGACAGCGCAAGCATGGGCTGGGCGATGTAGTTCCGCGGGTTGGCCAGGATCCGCGCCCGGCACTCGTCGAGCTGTTCGCGAGTGGCCCGGGGCCCGAGCACGATCCCGTAGCCGCCCGATTCGTTGGCCGGCTTGACCACGAACTCTGCGAGTCGCGAGAGCACGTGGCTGCACTGCTTCTCCTCCCCGCAGACGAACGTGGGCACGTTGGGGATGATCGCGTCTTCGCCGAGGTAATAGCGGATGATCTGCGGCACGTAGGCGTAGACCGCCTTGTCGTCGGCGATGCCGGTGCCGGGCGCATTGACGAGCGCCACGTTGCCCGCCCGGTAGGCGGCCATCAGGCCGGGCACGCCCACGACGGAGTCGGCCCGGAACGCCCGCGGGTCGAGGAAGTCGTCGTCGATCCGCCGGTAGATGACGTCCACCCGCTCCAGGCCGCGGGTGGTCCGCATGAAGACGACGTCGTCCTGAACCACGAGGTCGGAGCCCTGCACCAGTTCCACGCCCATCTGCCGGGCCAGGAAACTGTGCTCGAAGTAGGCCGAGTTGTAGATGCCGGGCGTGAGCACGACGACGTTCGGGTCGCGGGCCTGCGGGGGCGCGACATGCTCGAGCATCGCCCGCAGCTTGTCCGGATAATCCTCGACCGGGCTGATCCGCTGCCCCTCGAAGAGCTGCGGGAAGATCCGCTTCATCACCTCGCGGTTTTCGAGCACGTAGGACACGCCGGAGGGCGTGCGGAGGTTGTCCTCGAGCACGTACATCACGCCGTCGCCGCCGCGGACGAGGTCGGTGCCCGTGATGTGGCACCAGATGCCCCGCGGCGGCTGGAGGCCGGCGCAAGGGCCGCGGAAACACTTGCCCGAATCGACCAGCCAGTCGGGCACCACGCCGTCGGCCACGATCCGCCGCCGGTTGTAGATGTCGTCGATGAACAGGTTGAGGGCGTGAATCCGCTGCTTCAGGCCGCGCTCGATCAGGCTCCACTCGGCCGCGTCGATGACGCGGGGCACGATGTCGAACGGCCAGATCTTCTCCGTGCCGGCCTCATGGCCGTAGACGTTGAACGTGATCCCCATGGTGAGCAGCGCCTTGTCGGCCGCCCGCTGCCGCGCGGAGAGCTCGCCGCTGGAGAACGCCGCCAGACGCCGCACGAGCTGCTCGGCGCCGGCCCGCGGTTGGAGCCCGTCGTCGAAGAGCTCGTCGTGAAAACCGTCGGTCTGGTACGCCTGCAGGTCCATGCGGCCGGATGGAAAGAGGGCGGAACACGCCGCGACGGCCCGGCCGCCTGCAAGGGAGCCGCGGGACGCTTCACACCATACACCCCGGCGGCCCCGCGCGAAATGCCCGGCCGCTTTTCGCGGGCCTCAACGCCAAATCTCACGTCGTGAAGTTCTTCGATCTCCGCACCACCCGTTGCCGGGAAGCCCGAAATGCCCGCCCGCTTTTCACGGACCTCAACGCCGAATGGCACGTCGTGAACATCTTCAATCTCCGCACCACCCGTTGCTGGGGAGCCCGAAGCGCGAACTGAGGGAATACGCGTCGCCAAACAGAACACCCACCCGCATACCCTCAGCTCGCGCTTCGGGCTTCCCGGCAGCATGCAATGCCCCATCACACGACCCGCGCCCCACCCGGTTACCCGGCGCACAGCGCCAGGCCAGCAAGGCCGGGTCACTACCGGCGGGCGGAGGCCCGCAAGGCAAAAATCGCAGGATGCGATGTTTTGCCTGAACCCAGCAAGGCCGGGTCACCTCCAGCGGGCGGAGGCCCGCAAGGCAAAAATCGCACGACGCGATGTTTTGCCTGAA
>JBIKND010000273.1:0-3596 GCA_044358905.1 Pirellulales bacterium
CCCTGTCCGCTCGGTTCGGCTACGCCTCACCAAGCGGACAGGGGCGATCCCTTGGCAGGTCTACCCTGGTGATAGACACTGGTTCCATTCATGGGGGCAGGTCAGCGGGATTGAGTTTCTTCAGGATCGCCTCGAGGTAAGCGATGTCGTCTGCCGCGACGAGATCGGTCTTGTTGATCACGAGCACGTTCGCGAACTCGACCTGGTCGACGAGCAGCTGCACGAGATCGCGGGAATCGTTTTCATCGAGGCCGACGCCACGATCGCGCAGTTCGTCGCGCGAGCAGTAGTCGTCGAGAAAGTTGCGGGCATCGACGACCGTGACGAGCGTGTCGAGGCGAGCCAGTGCCGCCAGGCTTTCCCCCTGCTCGTCGGTGAACGTGAACGTCTCGGCGACGGGGAGCGGCTCAGAGATGCCGGTGCTTTCGACGAGGAGATAGTCGAACCGGCCTTCCCGGGCCAAGCGGGCCACCTCCTCGAGGAGGTCTTCGCGAAGCGTGCAACAGATGCAGCCATTGGAGAACTCGATGAGCTTTTCCTCGGTGCGGCTGAGCCTCGCGGCCGGCGAAGCCGCACGGGAACCGCCGACGAGCTGGGCGTCGATGTTCACTTCGCTCATGTCGTTGACGATCACCGCCACCCGCAGGCCCTCGCGGTTGGCGAGGATGTGGTTGAGGAGCGTCGTCTTGCCGGCGCCAAGGAAGCCGGACAGCACCGTCACCGGTAGTCGGCAATCGGCGCGGGCCGAAGGAACACCGCTGCTTTGCGATGGATGATCAGGAAAGGACGACATGGATTGGCCTCCCGGGAGATGCTCGTGCTGGTCCGCGAGCAGTCTGCCCCACATGCAACTCTATTGCAAGTGCGACAGAGTCAACCACGCGCACCGGGCCGATCATCGGAGCCGTTCCGTACGGCCACTGCTGCCTCTCCTGCAGTCCGCAAACTTGAAATCGGCAGCAGTACGCAACTAGGATGTTACGATTCCTCTGCCAGAACGTATTTCGGCATAGGATTCGTAACGTCCACCAAACCTCCATCATGCCCGCCGCCAGCCACATCGAACGACTTCTACGGCACGTGCAGCGACACGGGGTCGTGCGGACACGGGACCTCGAAACGCTCGGCGTTTCTCGTGTTGCCCTCCAACGTGCCGTCGATCGCGGCCAAGTCGTCCGCTGGGCTCGCGGCGTCTACGCGAATCCCGACCACGCGACCACCCGCCACACCGACATCGCCGCCGTCGCCGCGCGGTCCCCGAAGGCGATCGTCTGTCTCGTGTCGGCCCTCGAGTATCACGGCCTGACAACGCAGGTGCCGCATGCCGTCTGGATCATGATCCACAAGTCTGCTCATCGCCCGACCATCACCAGCCCTGCCATACGCGTTGTCCGGGCGTCCGGCCTGGCGCTCACGGCCGGTGTGGAAAAGCACAAGATCGAAGGCGTGCTCGTGCAGATGACAAACACGGCGAAGACGGTCGCGGACTGTTTCCGCTACCGGGATACGGTCGGCACCGACGTCGCCGTCGAGGCGCTGCGGGACTGCCTCCGCAAGCGGAAGGCAACACCGGCCGAACTTTTCGAGATGGCCAAGATCGATCGGGTTGCCCGCATCATGCGTCCCTATCTCGAGGCACTCACATGATGAAGAAGCCCGTGAGCAACGTCGGGGCCTCTGTTCGGCAACGACTCCTCAATCTTCGCGACCAGACTGGCGAGGATGCCCAAGCCCTCTTCATCCAGTTTGCCATCGAGCGATTCCTCTACCGGCTATCGCGGTCAGCCCTTTCTGATCGGTTCGTGCTCAAAGGCGCCATGCTCTTCCGGGTGTGGTCCGGCAGCTTGCACCGTCCTACGAGAGACGTCGATCTGTTGGGGTTCGGAGATCCTACGCCCGACTCGGTCACCGCCATGATCAGCCAGATCATCGCCACGGCCGTCGAAGACGATGGGATCGCCTTTGATGCAGCCACGATACACGCCGAGGAGATTCGCGAGAACGACCACTACGGGGGCATCCGGGCCACGTTCATCGCAACGCTGGATAAAGCGATCATCCCGCTACAGGTAGATGTCGGTTTCGGCGACGCGATCACGCCGGGGGCTGAAGACCGCACGTATCCCGTGCTCGTCGGCATGGCGGCCCCGAAGCTGCGGGTGTACCCCGTGGAGACAGTGATAGCTGAGAAGCTCGACGCTGCCGTCAAGCTCGGCATGGTCAACAGCCGGATGAAGGACTTCTACGACCTCCTCGTGATCTTCCGCCAGTTCCCTTACGACGAAAGCACGCTCGCCCGAGCAATCACGGAGACATTCGCTCGCCGCGGAACGCCGCTGCCCCGAACCGTCCCACCGGGCCTCTCCAATGACTTTGGCGATGATCCCACCGCCAATCGACTGTGGCGGGGGTTCCTCACGCGAATGCAACTGGTGAACGAGCCGACCGACTTTGCCGTGGTGGTGCGCACGGTGCGGGAACGTCTCTGGCCGACGATCATGGCAGCGGGCCGCCCGAAGGCTTGACCCGAGCGGCCCCGCCTTTGCTGCCGAGGCCTACTTCGCATTTCCTCGCGGCCCCCGCGATTGCCGTGCCGCGGCTCGGCGGTCCTATTCGAGCAAAACCGCGATTTCGCGGCGCGCAGGAGTCGCCCGGCCCGGGATGATCCAACCGGCACGCATCAGGTACTCCCAAACACTGACCGATGGATCATCGGATTCCGCCCCGCTCCCGCGGCGCAGAGCCGCAAGAGCGGGCACGGCGTCGATCGTGAAGCGGGCCGAAATCTC
Organism: Pirellulales bacterium; assembly: GCA_044358905.1. GTDB lineage: Bacteria > Planctomycetota > Planctomycetia > Pirellulales > UBA1268 > QWPN01. The sequence continues at coordinate 2,790 of JBIKND010000273.1, forward strand.
CGGGCTCCGCCTGCCCTCCACCGGCCGGGCCTCGAGGACGACGTCGCCGACCAACTCCTTGAGCACCGGGGCGGCCTTGCCGACGTCCGACTGCAGGAGATCCCGCAGCCGGAGCAGCTCCGCCAGCACCTCCTTCTCCTTCACGCGGGTGACGCTGCCGCGTTTCTCGGGCGGCCGCGGCCTCGCCCGCACGGAGGCCCCACGCCGTCACGGCGCTACGAGCGCCGCCGCCCCGACAAGACGCCGCTCCACAAAATCGTCTCCGAGAACCTCGAGAGCTGGCTCCCCTGGCGGGAAGCCGCCGAGCGGCCCGTGCCGGGCTACATCGAGGAGGAACTCCGCGGCTATCTGGAGTGCGGCCTCCTCTGCTTCGGATTCGCCCGTGCCCTGTGCACAGGCTGCGGTCAGGCTTTCGTGGTGGCGTTCTCCTGCAAGGGCCGGGGCGTCTGCCCGTCCTGCAACGGCCGCCACATGGCCCAGACCACCGCGCATCTCGTCGATCACGTGATTCCACCCGTGCCGGTGCGGCAGTGGGTGATCTCCGTGCCCAAGCGACTGCGCGGCATTGTTGCCGACCGCCCCGCGGCAGTCGCGGCCCTCACGAGGATCTTTCTTGATGAGATCGAGCGGCTGCTGTGCGCTGCCGCAGGCGTCACCAGGGCCGCCAACACGCCCACCGTCGCCCGCCCGCGGCTGGGCGCCGTTTCCTTCCTGCACCGCTTCGGTTCGGCGCTCAACCATCACGTGCACCTCCACGCGTGCGTGACCGACGGTGTCTTCGTGCCAGCTGCTGCCGAAGCGGCGCGC
>JBIKND010000112.1:0-12729 GCA_044358905.1 Pirellulales bacterium
CGCACGATCGCCATGTGGTGCATCTGCTTGGCCATGAGCGGCATGTGCTCGCAGATCTGCACGCCGTCGGCCGACGTCGCGATCGGCTTGAAGGGGCCACCCGTCGGCGCGCCGGGTTTGAGGTCCCAGATGTCCATGGTGCTGGGGCCGCCGCCCATCCACAGCATGATGCAGGCCTTGTGACGCTTCCGCAGCTCCGAGGCGTTGGCGAGGATCGAGTTCGTGAAGGCCGTCGCGGGCGCGGCCAGGGTAGCGGCCCCCGCCATGTGGCTCATGAAGTGCCGGCGGCTCATCCCAGCGGGCAGAACGTCGAAGCGGGCCATGTCAGGTCTCCTGGAAAACCGGTCGACTCACAGTGTATTTCGGCGACGGACTGACAGCTTATTCCCGGGCCTTTTGCCGCCTCCTGGCGGCCACGGCCGCCCGGAGGTGCGGCCGCCGGCCGTCCGGGGAAACCTTGGCTTTCCCCGCGACGGGCAAAGCCCGCGGGGGCCAGGGATGGCGCTCGTTTTCGCGCCGACGCATCCCTGCGGGCCTGCGTCGGCTTACGGCGAGGCTCGCCTGGAGGGCGAGCCATCGCCCGGCTGGTCGCACCTCGGCTGCGACCACGACGGGCAAAGCCCGCGGGGGCCAGGGATGGCCCCGCGGGCGCGCAATTAATGATTGATGATGAACTCATTGGAATTGAGGACCGCCCACCAGATGTCCTGTAGGGAGCCGACTACGTCACCGCGGCGGGCGTTGAGGATCGCGTTGGCCGTCGCCACCTCCTTGGCAGACGGCTTGCGGGCCAGCGCGGCGACGTACAGGGTGTCGATCTTGGCCTTGGCCGAAGCCCCGCTCGTGGCGACCATGTCGAGGAACCCGCCCTTGCCGGTGCTCGTGGCCTGCTTGATGAGGTCGCCGTTGAACATCATCAGCACCTGGGGAATCGAGCCATTGAAGGTCGTGGCGTCGTCGCCTTCGTCCGTGCCGAAGGCGATCACGAACTGGGATAGCCACTGGTCCTTCTTCTTGGCGGCCTCCTCTCCCCCTTGCGCCTTGTCGGCCTGGGTCGCCGTGAGCAACGACTCATACAACTGCTCCGCCTGCATCTGCCGCAGGTAGAAGTGGGAGAACTTCGGCTTTTCGCCGAGCGACGGGTCGTCCTTCGCGTTGGCCGCCGACGCGCGGCTGGACAGGGCGTAGGGCCGCGAGAGCACGATCCACCGCACCAGTTCCTTGAGATCGAAACTCTGTTCCCGGAAGCGCTCGGCGAGGCCGTCGAGCAACTCGGGATCGGACGGCGGATTGTGCTCGCCGAGATCGTCCACCGGCTTGGTGAAACCGTAGCCCAAAAAATGACCCCACACCCGGTTCACGATCGCCTTGGGAAAGAGGGGGTTCGCCTTGATCAGTTTCGCGAGTTCCTTCCGGCGATGCACGCCGTAGGGCGTGCCGTCCTCCATCGCGCCGGGCAGGTAGCCGCTCTTGGAGATTTCCGTGCCGTCGACGAACACCGGATAGGCCACCTTCATGAGACCGTTGCGCAGCTCGTAATAGAGCTCGGCCTCCTCCGCATTGCCCCCCTCGCCGGCCCAGTCCTCGTCGACGAGCTCCACCCATTGCACGTCCCGCGATCCGTCGAACCGCCGCAACGCCCGCGTCTGGCGGAAGAACGCGTTCATCTCCCAGAACTGGTTTTGCTTGCCCTTGTTGAAGGGATGGTTATGGCACTGCGTGCACTGGACCTGCAGGCCGAGGAAGATCTGTGCGGTCTTGGCCGTGGCCTGGACGGCGTTCTCGACACCCATCTCCTCCATTTTGCCGGCGAGGAAGTTGGTGGCGCCGTTGAAGCCGTCGACATCCTTGCGATTGGCGTTCGCACCGGTGGCGGTGACGAGCTCCTCCATGAACCGATCGTACGGGATGTTCTTGGAAAAGGCCCTGCGGAGATACTGACGCATGCCCGATCGGTTGACCCGTTCGTTCTCGACGTCGCGACCGATGAGCACCGTCGTCCAGACGTCGGTCCAGTTGCGGGCGTATTCGTCGACGTACTCGTCGCCGAGGAGCCTGCCGACGAGCTCGGGCCGCTTGGACGGAGAGCTGTTGGTCAAGAATCGCTGCAACTCGTCGGTCGTGGGGATGCGGCCGATGACGTCGAGATGGATGCGCCGGCACCACTCGCCGTCGGTGGCCGCCGCGGAAGGCTGGATGCCCGCGTCTTCCCAGCCGGCCGTGATCCGATCGTTGATGTACTTGACCTGCGGGATCCCGAAGTGCTCATCCCCGCCCGCGGCGCCGGCGAACCGGCCGGCACCGAGCACGGCCGCCAGCCCCAAAAGCCACGGCCCGACCCGCAGCCCGCGATACCTCCGCGCTCGACACATGGCGACCTCGACCCTGGGATCAGACGGTGCCCTACCCGCTGCATGATATTCGCGGGCGGGCCGACCGACTATTCCCGGTACGAACGGCCTGCGATTCAGGTGCGCGCCGGACGGGCCTCGACCCGCGGAGCGGGAGCCTGGGCCGCCCCCACATCGCCGCCGACGAACTCCAAAATCGCCCGCGGCCCTGCGTCACCGAGCCGCGGGGTCGCCAGCTTCAAGATCCGCGTATAGCCGCCGGGGCGGTCCGTGAACCGCGGGGCAATCCGCTCGAAGAGGATTCTCGCAGCCTGCTTGTCGCCCAGGAGCTGCACGACCCGCCGCCGCGCCTTGACGGCCGGGGCCGCGGCCTGGGCCCACTGCGCCCACGCATCGCTCTGCCGCCACCGCTTCCATTCCGCCGAGTCACGCTCGGCCGACGTGGCGAACTCGCCGGCCTTGCCGGAGGCCTCGAGACCACGCTTGGCGATGGTTACGCACCGCTCGACCAGCGGACGAACTTCCTTCGCCTTGGCGACGGTCGTCACGATCCGGCCGGTCACCTTCGGCGCGCCGACCTCTCCCGCCTCGGTCTCACGTTCAGTGAGCATCAAGGCCGCAGCCAAGTTCCGCAGCAGCGCACGCTGATGCGAAGGACTGCGGCCAAGCACACGACCCTTGCGACGATGACGCATGACGCTCCTACCTCCCTTGATCCCTAGCGTGACTCATGACCGAACCGCGGTCAGGCTCCGGCCCCGGCGGGCAACGACATGCCCAATTCCAGCCCCAGTTCCCGAAGCTTCGCCTCGATCTCCTGCAGGGTGGTCTCCCCGAAGTTCCGCACCTCGAGCAGATCCTCCCGCGACCGCGAGACCAGATCCCGCAGGCTTTCGATACCTGCCTCATGGAGACAGTTGTTGGCCCGCAGCGACAACCGCAGATCCGAAACCAGCATCCCCAGCCGGCTCTCGAGCGGCGCCTCCAAGGCGAACAGCGCCGCGGCCGCCGGCAGACTCACCGCCGGACCGGGCCGGGTGTACGCGACGAACGGATTGAGGTGCTTGCGCAGGATCTTGGCAGCCTCGACGAGCGCCATCTCGGGCGTCACCGTCCCGTTGGTCCAGATCTCCATCGTCAACTTGTCGTAGTTCGTCTTCTGCCCGACACGGGTCTCCTCGACCTCGTACTTGACGCGAGTCACCGGGCTGAACACGGCGTCGACGGGAATGATGCCGATTTCCTGCGAGGCCTGGCTGTGCTCGCTCGAAGGCACGTATCCGCGGCCATTCTCCACCACCATTTCGAGTTCGAACGGCACGTCGTCGGTCAACGTGGCCAGAACGAGATCCTTGTTGACGACCTCCACGGCCTCGTCGGTCTGGACATCGGCGCCGGTCACGGGCCCCTTCGTGCTCTTCTCGACGCGGAGCACCCGCGTGGAATCACTGTGGTTCTTGACGATCAGGCTCTTGACCGCGAGCACGATGTCCGTCACGTCCTCGAGAACGCCCTTGATCGTGGTGAACTCGTGCAGCGAGCCGGCCAGCTTGATCTGCGTGACGGCACTGCCCTCGAGACTCGACAGCAGCACTCGACGCAGGCTGTTGCCCACGGTCGTCCCGAAGCCGCGCTCGAACGGCTCCGCCACGAACTTCCCGTAGGTGGGCGTCAGGGTCTTTTGATCGACAGTGACCGAGCCCGGCAACTCGAGGCCACGCCAGCGGATATGCATCAGGGATTCCTCCGTTCAGGGCCGGGGCGAAAACGCCCCACGGCCGACTCTTTGGATCGAAACTCTAAAAGCCGTCACCCAGACTTTACTTCGAGCACAACTCGATGATCAGGTTGGCCTGCACCGGAATCGAAACGTCGTCCGTCCCGGGCAGCCGGTCCACCCGCCCCTCGGGTATCGGGCTCTCGGAACGGGTCAGAAAGTCGGGGACGTCGCGCCGGCTGTCCGCCAGCGCCGCGTGCACCAACTGCAGACTCTTGGCCCGATTCTTGATCCGCACCAAGTCACCCGCCTTGACCAGATAACTCGGCACGTCCAGCCGGCCGCCGTTCACGGTGACGTGGCCGTGCATCACCATCTGGCGGGCACCGGCACGGGAAGCGGCAAACCCGAGCCGATGCACGACGTTGTCGAGTCGCCGCTCGAGGAGCGACATCAGCGCCTCGCCCGTATTCCCCTTGCCCCGCTCGGCACGCGCGAAGTAGGTGCGGAACTGCCGCTCCAGCACGCCATAATAGTGCTTGACTTTTTGCTTCTCGCGCAGATGGAGGCCGTAGTCGGTCGGCTTGCTCCGGCGCTTCTGCACCATGCCCGGCGGAGTGGGCCGACGCTCGAAGGCACACTTCGGCGTGTCGCACCGACTGCCCTTGAGGAACAACTTCAGCCCGTCGCGTCGACACAGCCGGCAGACCGGCCCAGTAATGCGTCCCATGATTCGAACCTACCCTCTTGTGAATCGCGTATGCCTGGTGGAAGTGAACGAAAGGAATCGCCGCCTACACGCGCCGCTTCTTCGGCGGGCGGCAACCGTTGTGCGGCAGCGGCGTGATGTCCTCGATGCTCTTGACGTTCATGCCGGCCGCCTGCAGCGCGGTGATCGCGCTCTCGCGGCCGCTGCCCGGCCCCTTGACCCGAACCTCGAGGTCCTTGACGCCGAACTTCGCCGCCTTCTCGGCCGCCTGCTGCGCGGCGCACTGGCCGGCGAACGGCGTGCCCTTGCGGCTGCCCTTGAAGCCGCAGGTACCGCCGCTGGCCCAGCAGAGCGTGTCGCCCCGCGTGTCGGTGATGGTCACCGTCGTGTTGTTGAAACTGGCATGGATGAAGGCGATTCCCGCCGACACCGACTTCTTCTTGGTCTTCGCAACCTTCGACATTGGATCGTCCCGTTGAGTGCTTGTCTGGTTTTGCCTGATCCGCCGCGACCGCGGACTACTTGAGATCCTTCACGCCCTTCTTGCCGGCCACCGTCTTCTTGGGCCCTTTGCGGGTCCGGGCGTTGGTCCGCGTCCGCTGGCCGCGAACCGGCAGTCCGCGACGATGCCGCAGACCGCGATAACTGCCGATGTCCTTGAGCCGCGAAACGTTCTGGGCGACCTGGCGGCGCAACTGACCCTCGACGGTGTAGTCCTTGTCGAGCAGGGCGGCCAACCGGGCCAGTTCATCCTCGTGCAGATCGCGGGCCTTCCCCATCGGGTCGACGCCTGCCTTGTGGCACAACTCACGGGCGACCCGCTGGCCGACCCCGTAGAGGTATTGCAACGAGAAGACAGTCTTCTTCTCGGACGGAATGTCGACGCCCATCAAACGTGGCATGGATTATGTCTCTCGAACCGAATCAAACGCGGACGAAACAATGGCCGTGGTGTGCGAACCGACCCTGCCGGCGTCGGCCGCGTGGTTCGTGGCGGCCAACGGCCGCACCGAACCACGTTCTTCTCCCCTCGTCACCCCTGCCGCTGCTTGTGGCGGGGATCCGTGCAGACCACGAAGACGACGCCGCGGCGCCTGACGATCTTGCACTTCTCACACATCCGGCGGACGCTGGCGCGAACCTTCATGATTGACAAGCTCGTGGCGGCGACCGACCACGCCTTCGACAGGACTGAGGGGTTTGGAGGGAGCTCCAAAATATAAGATCGCCGCCGACCGATCACAAGGGGGTGCCTTTCACACCTCTAACCGCTGATGGATCGGGCGGCGGGCCGGCAAAATCCCAGTCCTTCGCCCGAGGCCGATTCAGGCCGCGGAGCCGGCATTTCCCACCGTCTCGCCGGCGGCCGGCTGGGCGGTGAGCACCACCGGCCCCCCCGCGGTGATCGCCACGGTGTGCTCGAAGTGGGCGCTGGGCATCCCGTCGACGGTCGACTGAGTCCAGTGGTCGGCGAGGGCCCGGACCTTCTTCGTGCCCATGTTGACCATCGGCTCGATCGCGATCACGAGCCCCGGTTCGATCTCGAAATCGTGATTCTTCCGAAATGCCGGGGTGCAAAAGTTCGGCACCTGGGGATCCTCGTGCATGCTGCGGCCGATCCCGTGGCCGACGAAGTTCTCCACCACCGAAAACCCATGATCGCGAACGAACTTCGCCATTTCCGTGGCCACGTCGCTCCACCGGTTACGCGATGCGAGCAGGCGAATGGCCAGGGCCAGCACCCCGGAGGTGCAGTCGAGCAGCCGCTGAACATCCGGCGTCACCTCCCCAACCGGGTGCGTGATCGCCGAATCACCGCACCACCCGCCCACACTGCAGCCGGTATCGATGCTGATCACATCGCCCGCCCGCAAGACACGCGGCCCCGGAATGCCGTGCACCACCTCGTCGTTCACCGAGATGCAGCAGCACGCCGGAAACGGCACCTTGCCGGGCACGCCCTTGAAGAGTGCCACCGCACCGTGCTCCGCGAAAAACTTCTCGACGGCCGCGTCGATCTCACCGGTCGTCACCCCGGGCCGCACCATTCCCGCCGCCATCTGGTGCGCGCCCCAAACGACGAGCCCCGCGCGGCGCATGAGGGCGATTTCACGGGGCGATCGCAGGGTAACCACGGGCGATTCTCGGGACGACAAGGGAGGGGAACGGACGCCGCTTCGAGTATAGCGGCGGCCACACTGCCTGCACGGCCCGTGGTCAGCGCCGGCGAGCCGCCCGCGCGAAGCGGCCCACGGCCGCCTCCACGCGGCCGAAGATCTCGTTGGCGGTGCCCAAGCCGTCGATGCTGGCGAGTTTCCCCTGTCGCGCGTAGTAGTCGAGCAGCGGGGCGGTCTGGATCTCGAAGCTCGTGATCCGATTGGCGAACACTTCGGGGTCGTCATCCTCCCGTTTCCGGGCCAGCATCCGCCGTATCAGTTCGTCCCGGGGCACCGCAAGCTCGATCACACCGTCGACGCTCATCGCCCGGCGCTCCAGCAACTCGTCGAGGGTGGCTGCCTGGGGCAGCGTGCGGGGAAACCCGTCCAGCAGGCAGCCGTTGCGGCAGTCCTCCATCTCGAGCCGTCGGCTGACCATGCCGACGATGAGCGGATCGGGCACGAGTTGCCCCTGCGCCATGTACTCCGCCGCCTGCAGCCCCTCCGGGGTGCCCGAGCGCACCGCCGCCCGCAACATCTCGCCGGTCGACAAGTGAGGCACGTGCAGCAGGTCCACGAGCCGCTGGCACTGCGTTCCCTTCCCCGCTCCCGGCGGTCCGATGAGGATGATCCGCATGGCTTGTCCGCGCGGGTGCATGGAGGAAACGGCGCGACCCTTCCCGCGGGGGACAGAGAGTGGATCAGGACTTTTCGAGCAGGCCGCCGTAATTCCGCATCACGAGATGGCTGTCGATCTTCTGCACCAGGTCGAAGGCGACGCTGACGGCGATCAGCAGGCCGGTGCCGCCATAAAAGCCCGCGATCTGGGCGCCCGTGTTCATGTAGCCACCTACGATCGTGGGAATCACCGCGACCAGCGCCAGGAAGCCGGCGCCCACGTAGGTGATCCGCTCCATGACCCGCTCGAGGTAGTCGGCCGTCCGCTTGCCGGGACGGTATCCCGGAATGAACGCTCCGAAGTTCTTGAGGTTGTCGGCCATCTCCTTGGGATTGAAGGTGATGGCCGTCCAGAAGTAGCAGAAGAAGTAGATCAGCGCGATGTAGCAGACGTTGTAGAGATACGACTGCCCCCGCTGGAACGAGTCGTGCAGTGCCGAGAGGACGGCGTTGCCCGGATAGGCGGCGGACAGCCACTGGAAGAGCATCTGCGGGAAGAGCAGCAGCGAACTGGCGAAGATGATCGGCATCACGCCGGCCTGATTGACCCGCAGCGGCAGGTACTGCCGCGTGCCGCCGTACACCCGCCGGCCGCGGACGTGCTTGGCGCTCTGGGTCGGAATCCGACGCTGCCCCTGGGTCATGAACACGACGCCGGCGACGACGCCGACGAACAGGGCCGCCAGCATGATGAGCGTCTCGATGCCCATCTTGCCGCCTCCGCCACCAAGTTCCCAACTCGTCTCGCTGCCGAGCTGCATGAGCGCACTCGGCATGCCGGCCAGGATGCCCGCCATGATCAAGAGGCTGATGCCGTTGCCGATCCCGAACTCGTCGATTTGCTCACCGAGCCACATCAGGAAGATGGTGCCGGCGGTCATGGTCATGACGGCGACGAACTGCCAGACCAGCGGCAGCCGGCCGTCCACCAGGAAGGCGGGCTGGATGAGCGACTGCTCCCCGACGCGCTGCCCGGAGAGGAACGCCACGTACGCCCAGCTCTGCAGGATGCAGATCAGCACCGTCGCGTAGCGGGTGTATTCGTTGATCTTCTTCCTGCCCGCCTCGCCCTCCTTGGTGAGCCGCTCCAGCGGTGGCCAGACGGTCCCGAGCAACTGGAAGATGATCGACGCCGAGATGTACGGCATGATGCCCAGGCCGAAGATCGTGGCCTGCGACAACTGGCTGGCGGAGAATACGGCGACGGTGCGGAGCAGGTCGCCGATGCCCCCAGACTGCTGCGCGAACGCCGTCATCGCCTGGGGATCGACGATCGGGAGCGGCACTTGCCAGCCGACGCGATAGATCGCGAGCAGACCGAGCGTGAGCAGGATCTTCTGCCGCAGTTCCGGAATCGTGAAAATGATGCGGAGTTTTTCGAGCACGGGCTGGGGCTCCTCGACGTCTCGGACCGGGCGAGCCGGCGGGCCGCCGGCGCCATACCCTAACCGCCCGCGGGCTTTTTCCGCGACGCCTTTTTCACCTTGCGAACGACCGGCGCCGGTCCTGGCAGTTCGGTCACGGTGCCCCCGGCGGCGGAGATCTTCTCCCGGGCCTGGGCACTGAAGTGATGGGCCGACACCTTGAGGGCGTGCTTCAGTTCGCCGTTGCCGAGGATCTTGATCTCGTCCCAGATTCCCTTGGCGAGGCCCGATTCCCGCAAGGCCCGCGGTGTCACCTCACTGCCCGCGGCGAACACCTCCTGCAAAGCCCCCACGTTGACACCCTTGACGATCCGGCCGTGGGCGTTGTGGAAGCCGCGCTTCGGAATCCTGCGAATCAGCGGCGTGCCGCCGCCCTCGAAAATCAGCGGGGCGGCCCAGCCAGCCAACTGGCCTTGGCCTTTGTTTCCTCGGCCGGCGTAGCGTCCGCGGCCGGAGCCCGGCCCGCGGCCGACCCGAAGCCGCTTGGTGTTCTTATGGATGCCCTTGTTGACGTCGTTGAGTTTCATGAGTGGGTTGGTCGGCCGGAGAAGCCGAGGTTGGATGCGTGGATCACGAGAGCGAAATGCCGCGCAGCCGCTCGACCTCGGCCTTGGTGCGCAGTTGCTTGAGGGCCTCGAGGGCCGCCTTGACGAGGTTCACTGGATTCGTCGACCCGTGCGCCTTCGAGAGCACGTCGCGAATGCCGGCCGACTCGCACACGGCCCGAACCGCCGCCCCGGCGATGATGCCCGTGCCCGGACCGGCCGGCAGCAGGACGACCTTCGCCGTCTCGTAGCGTCCTTCGACGCGATGCGGGATCGTGCCCGATTCGACGGGCACTTCGATGAGGTTCTTCATGCCGTCCTTGATCGCCTTTTCGACGGCGGGCGGAACCTCGTTGGCCTTGGCGTAGCCACAGCCCACCTTGCCCCGGCCGTTCCCGACCACGACCAGACCAGCGAAACTGAACCTTCGGCCGCCCTTGACGACCGTCGCACAGCGCCGCACCTTCACGACCTTTTCCGCGAACTCACCGGTGCGCGATTCTTTGCCTGTCGACACGGTTCATTGCCTCCAAAGACTGATCTAGAACTCGAGGCCCGCGGCCCGCGCCGCGTCAGCGAGCGCCGCCACACGGCCGTGATACCGAAACTCGCCGCGATCGAAGCACACCTTCGTCACGCCGGCCGCCTTGGCCCGCTCCGCCACCGCCTTGCCGATCGCCTCGGCCGCATCCTTGTTGCCACCGAACGCGATGCCCGAGCGGATCTGCTTGTCCATCGAACTGGCGGAGGCCAGCGTGCGGCCCGAAACGTCGTCGATGACCTGGACGTAGATGTGCTTGTGGGTGCGGAACACCGAAAGCCTGGGGCGCTCGGCCGTGCCCCGAATGAACCGGCGCACGCGGTGCCGCCGCCGCAGGCGCTGCCGGAGGATCGAGCGGGAATGGTCCATGGTGGGTCCTTTGTCTCTTACTTCGTGACGGCCTTGCCGGCCTTGCGCCGAACCTGCTCGTTCTCGTACCGAATGCCCTTGCCCTTGTAGGGCTCCGGCTTCCGCAGGGCACGCACCTCGGCGGCGAACTGCCCGACAAGTTGCTTGTCGATGCCCTTGATGTGGATGTGGGTCTGATCGGGACAGGCGACCGTGAGGCCGGCCGGGATCGTGACCTGGAGCTCGTTCGCGAAGCCGACCCGCAGCTGCAGGATGTTCTTCTGGATCGCGGCGAGGTAGCCCACGCCCACGATCTCGAGCTTCTTCTCGTAGCCCTTCGAAACACCCTCGACCATGTTGGCGGCCAGGGCCCTGGTCAGTCCGTGAACCGACCGGGCGACGCGATTCTCGCCGCCACGGGAGACACGGATCTCACTCGCCGCACCATCGACCTGCACGGTGACGGCGGGATGGATGACATGCTCGAGCTTGCCGAGCGGCCCCTCGACCTTGAGGCTGGCGCCTTCCACGGACGCCTTCACGCCCTTGGGGATCGCTACGGGTGACTTGCCGATGCGCGACATCGCTGAATGACCTTTCGACCTGGAACGATTTCGATTACCACAACTCGCAGAGCACTTCGCCGCCGAGCTTCTTCTGCCGGGCCTCACGGTCGCTGACCACGCCGCTGGACGTGGAGAGAATCGAGATGCCCAGGCCGCCCAGCACCGGTCGGAGCCGTGCCGAACGGCTGTAGACGCGCCGCCCCGGGGAACTGACCCGCCGGATGTGCCGGATGAGCCGCTCGCCGTTGGGGCCATACTTGAGATCGATCTGGAGATGGGGCACCGGGGCGGAATCCACCTCGCGCCAATCCCAGATGAATCCCTCGCGCTTCAGCACTTCCGCCAACCCGCGCTTCACCTTCGAACTCGGGACCTCGACGGTCGAGCGTTCGACGCGTACCGCATTGCGGATACGGGTGAGCATGTCGGCGATGGGGTCGGTCATCATGTCTGCAGAACCCTCTTGTAATTTCCCGTTTCGTCGCGGATCCCGTCCTACCAGCTGGCCTTCTTCACGCCGGGGATGCAGCCCTGGTCGGCGAGTTTCCGGAAACAGATGCGGCAGGTGCCGAACTTGCGGTACACGGCCCGCGGACGGCCACACAACATGCACCGCCGCACCACCCGCGTCTTGAACTTCGGCGGCCTCTTGGCGGCGGCGATCTTTGATTTGCTTGCCATGGATGATCCAGTCAGCCTGTTGGTCCAGCCCTGCGGTTCGACGCCGGCGGCGTCGATACCGTGCCGCTACGCAGCGGCGTCTCCTTCCCCGTCCTTCTTCAGCGGCAGCCCCATCGCCCGCAGAAACTCCCGGGCCTCGTCGTCGGATCGCGCCGACGTGACCAACGTGATGTTCATGCCCTGCGGCCGCGTGAACTTGTCCGGATTGATCTCCGGAAACACCATCTGCTCCGAGAGACCGAGGCTGTAGTTGCCTTGCCCGTCAAACGCGGTGCTCGACAGGCCGCGGAAGTCACGGACCCGCGGCAGAGCAACCGAGACGAGCCGGTCGAGGAACTCGTACATCCGCCGGCCGCGGAGCGTGACCTTGCAGCCGATCGGAAGGTTCTCACGCAGTTTGAACCCCGAAACGGCGGCCTTGGAGAGCGTGGCGACCGGCTTTTGACCGGTGATCTGCGCCATGGCGCTGATGGCCTCCTCGAGGTACTTCTTCTCCGAGACGGCCACGCCCACACCCATGTTCACCACGATCTTTTCGAGCCGCGGGATCGAGTGTGGATTCGTGCGGTCAAGCGCCGTGCCCAACTGCGGGCGCACGGTGTCCATGTAATGCGCGAGCATCCGCGGCACCCCTGCCGGGGCCGCCGACTCCGCCGCTGCTTTCGTCTTCTTCGCCATCGAAACGATCCTTTGATTCCCGATCCGAGACCTTGTCGTTTAGCCCGCCACCCTGTCAGCCCTTCGCCGCCGCGGCCCGCGGCCGCCGCAGCGTGCCTTGCTCCGCCCCGCACTTCCGGCAGAAACGCACCTTGCCGCCGTCGGCGGCGACCCGGGCACCCAGCCGCGTCGCCTTGCCACAGGCACCGCACACGAGGAGCACGTTCGAGCCGTTGATCGGCATTTCCTTACTCAACCGGCCGCCCTGCGGATTCTTCTGGCTCCGCTTGAGGTGCCGATACACGCGATTCACGCCCTCGACTACGAGTTTCACCCCGCCGTCGGCACCGGGACGG
>JBIKND010000274.1:0-3572 GCA_044358905.1 Pirellulales bacterium
TCCCCGGCGACGCCCTCGACGAGCGGCCACGACCGCGTCATCGCGGCGCCGCCCGGCCCGATCACCGGAAACAGGATCGGCTTGCGATGGCCGGCGAACACGTAGGCCGTGAACGGCTTGCCGTCCACGGTGACGGCGATGCGGTCCTGGCAGCGCTCGACCTGCACGTCGGCGGCCCGCGTGAGCCCGCAGATCGCGATCATGGCGGCACAGCCGGCGATGGTGCAGATCATGGGCGGGCCTCGACGTACATCGTCCGCAACTGGTGCTGGATCTCTTCGAGCAGCCGCTGCTCCTCGGTCGTGAGATTGCCCTGGGTCTTGGCCTCGAGCATGTCGAGCGTGTCGATGAAGTGCCGTGCCGTGGGCAGGTTCTTCAGCGACTGTTTCGTGATCGGATTCGGGATCCGGCCCAGCGCCATCAGGGCCTGCGTGAACAGCGTGTGGATCAGAAACTCGAACGTCGCCGGGGGCATCGGCGGGCCGCCGGTGCCGGCGTCGGCTGCGATCTCGTCGGTCATGCATCTGCTCCGGGGGCGGAAGGCGGGGGGCCTGAGGTCAGGACTCGGCGACCCAGGCGCTGCCGGCGTGTCGCTCCACTGCCGCGGCCACGAGGCCGGCGAAGAGCGGATGGGCCGCCGTCGGCTTGCTCTTGAACTCGGGATGGAACTGCACGGCCACGAACCAGGGGTGATCGGCGAGTTCGACGATCTCCACGAGCGTGCCCGCCGGATTCGTGCCGGCGATCACCAGCCCGGCCTCCTCGAGGGCGGCGCGATACTTCGAGTTGAACTCGTAGCGGTGGCGGTGCCGCTCGGAGATCCGCGTCGCGCCGTAGGCGGCCGCCGCTTTCGTCCCCTCGGCGAGCACCGCCGGCTGGGCCCCCAGCCGCATCGTGCCTCCCTTGTCGACGACGGCGTGCTGCTCGTCCATCAGGCAGATCACGGGGTGCGGCGTGTTGCGGGCGAACTCGGTCGAGTGCGCCCCCTCCAGGCCGGCCACGTTCCGCGCCACGTCGATCACGGCGCACTGCATGCCCAGGCAGATGCCGAGGAAGGGAAGCCGTCGCTCGCGGGCGAAGCGGATCGCCTCCACCTTGCCCTCGATGCCGCGCTCGCCGAAGCCACCCGGCACGAGCAGGCCGTCGAAGCCGGCCAAGAGCCGCTCGGCCCCCTCGCGCTCGATGTCCTCGCTCTTGATGGGCTGCACGCGAACCTGCGTCCGGCAGGCGATGCCGCCGTGGTCGAGGGCTTCGTAGATGCTCTTGTAGGCGTCGCGGTGCTCGGCGTACTTGCCGACCAGGGCGATCGACACCTCGTGCTCGGGGTTCCGCAGGCGGTGGAGGATCTCGTGCCACTCGTCGAGTTGCGCCGGCGGGGCCTGGAGCCCGAAGCGGCGGAGGATGATCTCGTCGATCCGGTTCGACTGCAGCGACAGCGGCACCTCGTAGATCGAGAAGTCCTTGTCGCGCTCCTCGATCACCGAGTCGATCGGCACGTTGCAAAACAGCGCGATCTTCTCGCGGTCGGAAACATCGAGGCCGCGCTCCGTGCGGCAGACGAGGATGTCGGGCTGGATGCCGATCTGCCGGAGCAGGCCCACGGAGTGCTGGGTGGGCTTCGTCTTCAGCTCCCCGGCGGCCTTCAGGTAGGGCACGAGCGTGAGGTGGATGAAGATGCAGTTCTCGCGGCCCACCTCCAGCGGGATCTGCCGGATCGCCTCCAGGAACGGGAGGCTCTCGATGTCGCCGACCGTGCCGCCGATCTCCGTGATCACCACGTCGGTGTCGGCGCCGGCGAGCTGCGTGACGACGTCCTTGATCTCGTTGGTGATGTGCGGGATCACCTGCACGGTCTTGCCGAGGAACTCGCCGCGCCGTTCCTTGTTGATCACCGAGAGGTAGATCTGGCCGGTCGTGTAGTTGCACTGCCGGGTGAGGTGGGTGGCGGTGAACCGCTCGTAGTGGCCGAGGTCGAGGTCGGTCTCGCTGCCGTCGTCGAGCACGTACACCTCGCCGTGCTGGTATGGGCTCATGGTGCCCGGATCGACGTTGATGTAGGGGTCGAGCTTCTGCATCCGGACCCGCAGACCGCGGGCCTCGAGGAGCATGCCGATCGAGGCGGAGGTGAGCCCCTTGCCGAGCGAGCTGACCACGCCGCCGGTCACGAACACATGCTTGGTCACGGTGCGAGCTCCTTCCCGTCCGCCGCGGCTGTCGAACGTCGATTGCGGCCGCCGCGGGTGGCGGCCGAAACCGGATTGAACCAGCGTTTCCGGGGGCGGTCAAACCCCGGCCGTCCGCGGCCGCGTTCCGTGGTGTAGAGTTGACCCATGCATCCGACCGCCGCGCCGTCGGCCTCCGCGCCGGGCACCTCCAATCTCCGCATCCGCAGCCTGGAGCCGCTCGTTCCCCCGGCACGGCTGTGTGCGCTGCTGCCCATCGACGACGCCGCGCGGCGAACGATCGTGGAGGGGCGGCGGGCCGTGGAGCGGGTGCTCGCCGGCGAGGATTCCCGCCTCATGGCGGTCGTGGGCCCGTGCTCGATCCACGATCTCGAAGCCGCCCGTGAGTATGCCGGCCGGCTGCGGGCCTTGGCCGACCGCCTCGCCGATCGCCTGCTCGTGATCATGCGGGTGTATTTCGAGAAGCCGCGGACCACCGTCGGCTGGAAGGGCCTGATCAACGATCCGCACATCGACGGCACCTTCGACGTCGCCACCGGCCTGCGGCTGGCCCGCGGGCTGCTGATCGAGATCGCCGGCCTCGGCCTGGCGACGGCGACGGAGTTCCTCGAGCCGATCACCCCGCAGTACATCGCCGACACGATCGTGCTCGGGGCCATCGGCGCCCGCACCACCGAGAGCCCGACCCATCGACAGATGGCCAGCGGCCTCTCCATGCCGGTGGGCTTCAAGAACGCGACCGACGGGTCGCTCCAAGCGGCGATCGACGCCATGCAGGCGGCCCGCACGCCGCACAGCTTTCTCGGCATCGACAACGACGGCGGCACGTGCGTCGTCTCGACCATGGGCAATCCCTGGGGCGTGCTCATGCTGCGCGGCGGCCGCAGCGGCTCGAACTATTCCCCCGAGGTGCTGCACGAGGCCCGGCGGCTCCTGGAGGCGGCCGGCCTGCCGGCCCGCGTGGTCGTGGATTGCAGCCACGCCAACTCGGGCAAGGACCACCGCCGGCAGTCGGTGGTGTGGCGCGACGTGCTGGAGCAGCGGATCGCCGGCGACCGGTCGATCGTGGGCATGATGCTCGAGAGCAACCTCAACCCGGGCAGCCAGCCGGCGCACCAGGATCGCTCGCAACTGGCCTACGGCGTCTCCATCACCGATGGGTGCATCGGGTGGGACGAGACGGAGGCCCTGCTCGTCGAGGCGCACGGACGGCTCGGCACCGGTAGCGGCGGTCTCTGACCGTCGGGTGCTCTTCTGTAGCGGCGGTCTCCGACCGTCGGGTGCTCTTCCTGTAGCGGCGGTCTCTGACCGTCGTTTCCGGTTGCTGGGAAGCCCGAAGCGCAAGCTGAGGGAATCCGCGTCGCTTCACCGGAACACGTTCAGCATTAG
>JBIKND010000107.1:0-12993 GCA_044358905.1 Pirellulales bacterium
GCCAGTCTGCACCTACAAGGCTCCCCTGGAGCCGCAGAGCGGCACTCGGCGGAATGCGCGCTGCTCCGGTGTGCAGACTGCCAGTCTGCACCTACAAGGCTCCCCTGGAGCCGCAGAGTGGCACTCTGCGGAATGCACGCTGCTGCGGCGTGCCTTTACCGCGGCGAGCCGAGGACGACCTGGAGCGTGACCTCCTTGCCGTCGCGCATCACCACCACGGGCACCGTCTCGCCACCCTTGTGCTTCCGTAACGCGCTGTCGAAGTCCTCGAGGCCGGTGATGGCGCTCGCCCCCAGCCGCACGATCAGGTCGCCTGCCTGGAGTCCGCCCTGCGCCGCCGGCGAGTCCTTGGCAACGCCCGATATCGCGTAGCCGCCGCCCGGCTTCCCGAAGTCGGGAATGCTGCCGAAGTACGGGCGATCGCCGCCGCCGCGGGCGAACATCTTCGACGCCACTTCGACGTATGCCGGCCGCTCGGGAGCGGTGGCGAGTTCGCGAACGACGTCGGCCACGAGGGCGGCCAGCCGCACCATGCCGTCGTAGTTGATCTTGTCGGCCGTGTCGCTGGGGCGGTGGTAGTCGGCGTGCGAGCCGGTGAAGAGGTGCAACACCGGCACCTTCTTGGCGTAGAAACTGGCATGGTCGCTGGGACCGAAGCCCCCCGGCTCCTTCGCGGCGGTGAAGCCGTACCGCTCGAGCAGCCGGTCCACGAGCTCGTCGAGACCGGTGCCGGTGCCGGTGCCGTGCACGATCAACTTGTCGCCGTCGAGCCGGCCGAGCATGTCGAGGTTCACCATGGCCACCGTGTCGCCGAGCGGCACGGCCGGATTGGCGGCGTAGTGACCGCTGCCGAGCAGACCGCGCTCCTCGCCCGAAAAAGCCGCGAACAGGATGCGCCGCGGCAGCGGTCCTTCGGCGGCCAGTTGCCGGGCGACCTCGACCAGCAGGGCCGTGCCACTGGCATTGTCGTCGGCGCCGTGGTGCACGGCCCGCTCGCCGGGCGCCGCGGAGTTGGCCCCACCGTAGCCGAGGTGGTCGTAATGGGCGCCGAGCACGACGGTCTCGCCCGGGTCGATCGCGGGCCGCCCCTCCGCGGCCGGCGCGCCGCGTCCGGGCAGCACGGCGAGGACGTTTCGGCCCTGCGTCTCGACCCGCTCGATGGCCGTCCGGCCCCGGATCCGCCAGCCCTCCAGCGGCCGGCTGGCCGGCTCGAGCGATTCGTCGATGCCTTTTTGGAAGTCGCCCAGCCCGCGACCGAGCGCCCGTCGGACGACGTCGTCGACGACCGCACGGCGCACGTGGAGCACCGGCATCGTGCGTTTTTCCGTGCCCTCGCCGGCCCTCGTGAAGGCCATCAGGGCGTCGCCGTCGGCTTCGGCGTCGTTGCAGAACACCAGGCCGCCGACCTCGTGCTCCGAGGCATTGGCGACCTTGCGGGCGAGCGCGGCATATTGCGAGGCCTGATTGCCGTCGAACACGCTGTGCGGGTCGTCCTTCTGCGGCTCCTGCCGAAGCACGATCGCGGCTCGTCCTTTGACGCCTCCGGGCGCGGCGGCGAGCGGCGCGTAGTCGTCGTACTTCTCGGCCGGCGCGGTGATCCCGTAGCCGGCGAACGCCAGCGGAAGGTCGAACTCGCCCGAACCACCCGCTGCGAGCGGCGTGAAGTCGCGGCCCAGTTCGAGCCGCGTGACCGCCGGCTGGCCGTCGGGCCCCGGCGGCCCCACGATCTCGGCCACGTTCTCGGCGTCCGGCCCGAGCTTGGCGTCGAGCGTCATTGCGAATTGCTGGAACGCGTCCGCCTCGGCCGCCGGCGGCCGCACGCCCGCCGCGGCGAACTGCGTCGCGACCCACTCGGCGGCCGCGTCGATCCCCGGCGTCCCGGGCCCGCGCCCCTCGCGCTCCGGCGCCGCGAGCCACTCCACGGCCTGCCGCAGCCGCTCGCGCCGCCCCGCCTCCGCGGCCTCGTCAGCCCCAGCCACGGCCCAGCCCACGATCAGGGCAGCGGCCACTCCACCGCTCACCACCTTCAGCGGCCACGAGCAAAATCGAGATGAAAACACGTCAATCTCCTTGCGGCCCCAGGGAAGCGAGTTCGACAATTTCCACGACCAACGACATTCCGCAGATCATTCTATGGTCGGCGCACGAAACGCGGAGACTCCTGCCCTATCCCATCGATGGCAGGCGAGCGGGTCGGCGAACGCTCGACGAGCGTGTGGCCGCCGCGGCCACAGCGAGGAGACTTTTGCCGCCCGCGAGCCGCGTTGGGCCAACGCGGCACCGACTTCCAGTCGACCGGCGTCTGTGCGACAATTTTTGCATCCCCGCCCCCCAGGAACCCCCGCATCGTGGCCGCCCTCTTCGTTATCCAAGGCCGCAACAAGGGCGCGCGGTTCGACCTGGCGGGCCAGCCGCTGGCCGTGACGATCGGCCGGGAGGCCGGCAACTTCATCCAACTGGAGGACCACGAGGTCTCCCGGCGGCACGCCGAGATCCGGCGGGTGGGCGAGACGCTGGTGCTCGGCGACCTGAAAAGCTCCAACGGCACGTTCGTGAACGACCGCAAGGTGGAGCGGGCTGAACTCTCCAGTGGTGACCGGATCCGCATCGGGCGGACGGTGCTCGTGTACGCGAAGGACCACGACGACGAGCAGGCGATCGGGCTGGTGGACATCGCGGGGGGCGAGGCCGGCGCCGATGGCTCGCGGATCATTCGCACGATGCGCGAGGAGGACTCGATCGCCCTCGCGGCCCCCGAGGATGGACAGAGCCGCTGGCTGGCCCGGGCCCGCAGCAACGTCCAGGTCATGTACCGGACGTCCCTGGCCGTGAGCCACACGCTCGACATCGACGAGTTGCTGGGCCGGGTGCTGCAGCTGGTCTTCGAGTGGGTCGAGGCCGACCGGGGCTGCATCATGCTGGTCGATCCCGAGACCAAGGAACTTAAGACCAAGGCCCGCCGCGACCGTCGCGCGGACGATACGGGATCGATGACGATCAGCCGCACGATCCTCGACTACGTGCTCTCCAATCGCGAGGGCGTGCTCACGAGCGACGCCCAGGACGACGACCGGTTCGCGTCCGGCAACAGCGTGGTCCGTACGGGCGTCCGCGAGGCGATCTGCGTGCCGCTCCAGGGCCGCTACGACATCGTGGGCGTGATCTACGTCGACACCACGACCCCGCTGGCGGAGGCGGTCGAGTCGGGCCGGCGTCGGTTCGGCGACGACCACCTCAAGCTGATGATCGCGATCGCCCACCAAGCGGCTTTGGCCGTCGAGGACACGACCTACTACTCGGCGATGGTGCAGGCGGAGCGGCTGGCGGCGGTCGGCCAGACCATCGCCACGCTCTCGCACCACATCAAGAACATCCTCCAGGGCATCCGCGGCGGCAGCTACCTCGTGGAGATGGGGCTGGAGGGGGACGACCTGACGATGGTTCGCAAGGGCTGGGACATCGTCAACCGCAACCAAAACAAGATCTCGTCGCTGGTCATGGACATGCTCTCCTACGGCAAGGACCGGGAGCCCGATCCCGTGCCCAGCGACCTGGCGTCCTTGATCGCGGAGATCGTGGAGACGGTGCACCAGCGGGCGGAGGAACTCGGGGCCACGATTCGCTGGCAGCCGCCCGCCGACCTGCCGGCGCTGCGCTTCGACCCCGAGGGCATCGCCCGCGCCGTGCTCAACGTGGTCACCAACGCCCTCGACGCGGTCGAGAGTCGCCCCGATCCGACGATCTCGATCGAGGCCCGCGTCGACCGGGAGGCAGGCCTGGCGCGGATCACCGTCACCGACAACGGTGCCGGCATGTCGGCCGAGACACTCGGCCGAATCTTCAACGTCTTCGTGTCGACGAAGGGTGCGCGGGGCACCGGCCTGGGCCTGGCGGTGAGCCGCAAGATCCTCCGCGAGCATGGGGGCGACATCCACGCCACGAGCCACGAGGGCGCGGGAAGCACGTTCGTGATGGAGTTTCCGGCGCGGTTCGCCGCGACGGAGCCCGGGGATGCGGCGACATCCGCGGCGTCCGGCCCAGCGAGTGACGCCGCCTCATGACCGGCCCCACCCCGACTCCGGCCCCACTGCCGATTTCGGCGGTCATCATCACCCGCGACGCCGAGCGTCACCTGGCGGCGGTGCTCGCGGCCTGCGATTTTTGCGCCGAGCGGCTCGTGCTCGACTCGGGCTCCACCGACGGCACCGAAGCGATCGCGCGGCAGGCGGGCGCGAGGTTCGAGCGTCAGGAGTTCCTCGGCTACGGCCCGCAGAAGCGGCGGGCCGTGGAACTCGCCCGGCACGACTGGATCCTGTCGCTCGACGCCGACGAGGTGCTCGACGACGAGGCGCGGCGGGCGATCGGGGGCCTCGATTTCGCCGACCCTTCCGCGTGTTGGCAGCTGCGCCGGCGCACGTTCATCGGCTGCCGCGAGATTCACCACGGCCCGTGGGGGCGGGACCGCGTGCTGCGGCTGTTCAACCGCACGACAGCGGCCTTCAAGCCGCTGGCGGTGCACGAGGAGGTCGAATCCTCGCGGCCGCCGCTCCTGCTGCCGGGCTCGATCCTCCACTCCAGCTACGCCGGCCTGCCGGACGTCATTTCCCGCTCGCTCCGCTACGCGCCCCTCAAGGCGGAGGTGATGCGTCGCAAGGGGCAGCGGCCCGCGATCTGGTCGCTGCCCGTCCGCGGCGCGGCGGCCTTCTGCGGCAGCTACATCGGCTCGGGCGGCTGGCGGGACGGCGCCGCGGGCTTCGTGATCGCCGTCGCCCGCGTGCTCGACTCCACGCTCCCCCGCGCCCTGCTGCTCTTTGACGAGGAAGAGCCCTGATCGCCGACCGGCATGCGAGGCGGGTTGGCCTGCAGGCCCGGAGTCCCCGGGCTTCCGCCCGGGGCTTCATGGCACCCTTGCCACACGACGCTTCGCGATGATCCCCGGGCTTCCGCCCGGGGCTTCATGGCACCCTTGCCACACGACGCTTTGCGATGATCCCCGGGCTTCCGCCCGGGGCTTCATGGCACCCTTGCCACACGACGCTTTGCGATGATCCCCGGGCTTCCGCCCAGGGCTTCCCGCCGAGTTGCCCAGAAAAAGCCCCCGGCGGAAGCCGGGGGACTCCGGGTGACTCGCCGTCCCGCTTGCCATGCGATGCGATTGCGAACCAGAGATTCGCACCTTGAACATCGCCCGCACGTCGGCGGTCAGAGACCGCCGCTACAGGGGCGACACGTCGGCGGTCAGAGACCGCCGCTACAGCGCCCGCAACGCGGCGAGCGTGCGGGCCATGTCGGCCGGCAACTCCGCGGCGAACTCCGTCCGCGCGCCCGAGGCCGGATGGTCGAGCACGAGCCGGGCCGCGTGCAGCGCCTGCCGCGCGAGGAGCGGTTCGCCATCCAGTGGATGCCCCGGAGCCAGCCCCAGGAAGCCCGGCTCGATGACGGTGCGTCCGCTATACAGGCCGTCGCAGAGCACGGGGCAGCCGATCGCCGCCATGTGCACGCGGATCTGGTGGGTGCGGCCCGTCTTCGGCGTCAATCGCACCAGCGCCGCCCCGCGAAACCGCTCCAGCACCTCGAACCGCGTCACCGCGTCGCGGCTCGTGGCATGGTCGCGGCGGACCGCCATCTTCTCGCGCTGGTAGGGATGGATGCCGATCGGGAGGCTGATCTCGTCGCGGTCGAACTGCGGCTGGCCCTGCGTGATCGCCAGGTAGGTCTTCTCCACCGTGCGCCGCTCGAACTGTTTGGCCAGCGCGTGGTGCACCTCCTCGGTGCGGGCGACCACGATCACGCCGCTGGTGTCGCGGTCGAGGCGATGCACGATGCCCGGCCGCGTGGGACCGCCCGCCTGGGAGAGGCCGCCGCCGGACCGCTCCAGGTGCCACTTGAGCGCGCCGGCAAGCGTGCCCTTCCAGTTGCCCTTGGCCGGATGCACGACCATCCCGGCCGGCTTGTTCACCACCGCGAGCCAGTCGTCGAGATGGAGAAAATCGAGCGGGATCTCTTCGGCCTCCGGTCCGGCCCGCGGGGGCTCGGGCACGACGAAGCGCACGACGCTCCCTGCCTTCAGCTTCAGGGCGGCACGGGCGGTGAGACCATCGACGCGGACGGCTCCCTTCTCGATCGCGCGGGCGAGGAACGACCGACTGCGGTCGGGAAACGCGCGGGCGAGGAACACGTCCACTCGCGAACCGGCCGCGTCGGCGTCGACGGTCAGGCAGAGCTCCGTGCCAGGAGCAGCGTTCGCGACTTCCGAGACGGGCTCGTGCGGATCACTTGCCGGCCGCGGGGGCGGCGGGCTCGGCGGCATCGGCTGCGGGGGCTGCATCGGCGGGCTGGGCGTCGGGGGTCGCGGCCTTGCCGCCTTCCGCAGGCGTTGCGGGAGGGGCCGGCTTCTGGGCCGCGAACCAATCGTACCACTGCCGCGTCGCTTGCCGGGAAACGGCCGCCACGCGGGACGCGGCCAGGCTGGCCGCAGCGCTGCCTGGGTGGTCGGCGATCACCGCCTCGTAGCCCTGACGGGCCTCGTCGAGGTTGCCGAGCGCCTCGTTCGCCTTGGCCAGGCCAAACACGGTCCGCTCCGCGAGCATGCCGGTCGGCCGCGTGGCGAGCAGTTGGCGATACCGGCCGACGGCGTCCTCGAGACGCTCCAGACCGCGGGCCCGGTCGGCGAACAGCAGGTCACATCCCTGGGCGAGCGCGGAGTCGGCCAGCACGAGCTGGGCCCAGCCCGCCGCGGGGGTGTCGGGATGCTGCCGCGTCACGGCCGTGAGCCGCTCGCCGTCGCTACTCGAAAGTGCGGCGATGCATTCCTCCCAGCTGCGGGCCTTGGCGGCCGACTGCTGCGACGAGATCACCGTCCAGGCGGCGAGGCCCGCGAATGCCAGGGCGATGCCGGTGAGGATCGTTCGCAGGTGCGGGCGGATCCTGTCCACGAGCTCCAGCGTGGAGCCCGCCAGGTCGTTGTCCTCGAGTTCGTGCCGCCGTTCCGTGTCCATGCCTGCCACCTCCTGTGCGCGAGCCGCAAAATAGAGACTTCCGCACGCGGGGCGTCAAGGCGATTCGCGCCCGGAACGCTCCCGCGTGACGGCGCGTGTGCTACATTCGGCCGCCATGACCGCGCCCGCCGCCGAGACGCCCCCGCCCGCCCCCCAACGCCCGCCGGTTCGCACCGGCGTGCCGGGCCTCAACGCGGCCCAGGCGGAGGCCGTGCTCGCGTCCCCCGGCCCGCTGCTCGTGCTCGCCGGCGCTGGCACCGGCAAGACGCGGGTGGTGATCACGCGGATCGCCCACCTCGTCCGCAAGGGCGCGCGGCCGTCGCGGATCCTCGCCGTCACGTTCACGAACAAGGCGGCCCGCGAGATGCTCGCCCGGGCCGCAGCCCAGCTCGGCCGCAAGCTCGAAGAGAAGCCGGAGATCTCCACGATCCATTCGCTCTGCGTGCGCATCCTGCGGCGGCACGCCGCGAAGCTGGGCCTGCCGGAGCGGTTCGCGATCGTGGACCGGGGCGAGCAGGAGGCGGCCGCCCGCACCGCGCTCAAGGAACTGCGGGTGCCCGACACCGTCCTCCGCCCCGGCGACCTGCTCGATCGGATCAGCCGCTGGAAGAGCCGCGCGATCCGCCCCGACGGCGCGCTCGACACCGTCTCCGGCGACGCCGACGACTCGTGGACGCTCGCCGCCGCCGGCTACCGCCGCTACCAGACCGCGATGCGGACCGCCGGGGCCGTGGACTTCGACGACCTGCTGCTGCTGGTGGACGAGCTGTTCTCGACCGACGAACAGGCCCGCCGCGACGAGGCCGGCCGGTTCGACCACCTGCTGATCGACGAGTATCAGGACACCAGCGCCATCCAGGAGCGGATCCTCACGGCCCTCGCCCGCGACCACAAGAGCCTGTGCGTGGTGGGGGACGACGACCAGTCGATCTATTCCTGGCGGGGCGCCGAGGTGTCGCACATCCTCGACTTCGCCCGCCGCTGGCCGGGCGCGCGGGTCGTGAAGCTCGAGGAGA
This sequence comes from Pirellulales bacterium, assembly GCA_044358905.1. Lineage (GTDB taxonomy): Bacteria > Planctomycetota > Planctomycetia > Pirellulales > UBA1268 > QWPN01. Next base: position 8,015 of record JBIKND010000107.1, read on the forward strand.
ACTACCGCTCCACGCCAGAGATCATCCGCGCGGCGAACCTCCTCATCGAGCGAAACTCGCGGCGGCACGGCAAGACGCTCGTCGCCAACCTCCCGCCCGGCATGCCGCCGGCCGTGCTCCAGGCCCAGGATGAGATCGACGAGTCGCGCCGCGTCGTGGGCGACCTGGAGAGCCTGCTGCGGGAGGGCCGGGTGGACCCGACCGAGGCGGTGATCCTCGTCCGCACCGGCGAGCAGACCCGGGCCTTCGAGCAGGAACTGCGGCGGCGACAGATTCCCTACGAACTCGTCGGCAGCCGCTCCTTCTTCGACCGCCGCGAGGTCAAGGACGTGATGGCGTTCCTGCGGGTGCTCGTCGATCCCGACGACGACCTCGCGCTGTCGCGGATCGCCAACGTGCCCCCGCGCGGGCTCTCCGCGCAAGCCCTCCAGGCGGCCCGCGGCCGCGCCCAGGAGCAAGGCCAAAGCATGTGGCACGAGCTTCGCGCCACCCGCGACGCCGGCAAGCTCTCGGCAGCGGCGGCGGGGGGCGTGGCGGCCTTGGAGCGGCTCGTCGCCCTGCGGAATGCGGCGCCGCCGGTCGAGCCCGGGCAGACACGGGCCGGCGCGGTCCTTCGCGGCCTGCTCACTGCGGCCGGCTACCAGCAGCACCTCGGCAAGGAATACGAGGAGGATCCGAACGAGGCCCTGCAACGGTGGGACTGCTGCGAGGAGGTGGCCAACGCGCTCGACCAGCACGAGCGGGCCCACGGGGCAGGCAAGGAACTCGCCGCGATCATCCGCGGCTTCCTCGACGACTTCGTGCTCCAGGTCGAGGAGGAAAATCGCTTCCAGGAAGACAAGCCCAAGACGGGCGCGGTGCGGCTGATGACGCTTCACTCCGCCAAGGGGCTGGAGTTCGACTGCGTGTGGATGGTGGGCATGGAGGAGGGCCTGCTGCCGCATCGTCGGTCGATCGACGACGGCCTGCAGGCGCTCGACGAGGAGCGGCGGCTGTGCTACGTGGGCGTGACGCGGGCCAAGCGGCGGCTCGTGCTCTCGCTGTGCCTGACACGATCCAAGTGGGGCAAGAGTAAGCCCTCGAAGCCGAGCCGGTTTCTCTACGAACTCACCGGCCAGGCGGAGAAGTTCAGCGCAGAGCCGGCGCAGCCCGCGCCCGGCCCCACCAGCCGCGGCCGCCCCGCATCGAAACGCGGCCGCTGACCGCCGATCCGCGCTCTTCTCCGTCCGCGTGCTCACGCGTGACCACGGGTGGCCAACGCTTGCCGGGAAGCCCGAGGCGGAAGTTTTCATGATGGAGATGATGTGCCACCCCGATTGGCGATCCCCTGGAGCCGCAGAGTGGCACTCTGCGGATTACGCGATGCTACCGTGTGCAGACTGCCAGTCTGCACCTACAAGGTTCGCACTAGAGCCACACCCTGGTCATCTGCGACATACGTGATTGCCACCCCGATTGGCGATCCCCTGGAGCCGCAGAGTGGCACTCTGCGGATTACGCGATGCTACCGTGTGCAGACTGCCAGTCTGCACCTACAAGGTTCGCACTAGAGCCACACCCTGGTCATCTGCGACATACGTGATTGCCACCCCGATTGGCGATCCCGTGGAGCCGCAGAGTGGCACTCTGCGGATTACGCGACGCTACCGTGTGCAGACTGCCAGTCTGCACCTACAAGGTTCGCGATGGAACCGTGGCTCGGCCAAAACCCAGGCCGCCACATCAACTTCTCATCCTGCGGCGGCGTCGCGGCGTCAGCCCGCCAGCACGTCCGGGAGCATCGCGGCGAGCCGCATGCCTCCGGTCCAACCTCGCGCGATCGCGGCGTAGGTTTCCACGAGCCCGCGGGCCAGACGATCGCCTCGCGGATGCCAGGGCAGCCAGGCCGGGGCGGGCCAACTGGCCAGCGGCGCTTCCACGAGCGTGTTGTGCACCAGCGGCAGGAGCAGCGGATCGTGGACGCGGCCGATGCCGCTGCCGGGATCGGCGAGCGTCGCGCCGGGATACCCGCCCCAGGGCACGCTAGCGAAGGAATAAGCGAGCGCCGACCAGGTGTTGCGGGCCACGACGCCGTATTCGAGATGCTCGATGAGCGCGGCCACGCGACGCTCGTCATGCGTTGCCAGGCGGGCGGGCGCGGTGACGCTCGCCGCCAGGCTCCCCGGTAGCGAGCGGGCGAAGGCCGCGGCCCGGCCGCAGAACGCGTCGAGCGAATCGGCGTCGATCGGCACCTCGACCGCCACGGGAATGAACCACTCCCGCTCCAGCCAGCGCGGCTCGCGGGCCGGGTCGACGCCAGTGCGAAACGTCCACGGCAGCGTGCCGTCGCCGGGGGCGGCGGTGCCGGTGACCATCTCCCAGGCCGCGGCCGATCCCGGATACCACGCCGGCCGCGGTGGCAGCCCGTCGAGCCGCCGCCGCACGAGCCCGAGGAACTCCTCCCGCTGGTCCCACGCACGACCGGTGACCACGCACTTCGTGGCGATGCAGTTGAACGACGTGTTGTTGGCGATCGAAGCGGCCACGGCGTCGGCCTGGTATCGCAGCTGCGCCGGCGTGTAGCGGCCCGGCACCACGATCCAGGGCGTGACGTTTCCCAGTTCGCAGGTGATCGGCTTGTCGAGGACGGGACGGGCGTTGGCGGCGCGGGGCCCGCTGCCGCCCCAGACGAGCGCGTCGAAGGCCCTCTGCCCGCCCGTGAGGTGCACGTGCGTGACCTGCGGCGCGGCAACGGCTTCCCGGGCGAGGTCCACGCCGCCGGAGACGATCGCCAAGAGGTCGGCGGCGACGAGCGGTGCGAGCGCGGCCGCCAGGACGGGCGCGAGCGGGGCGTGCAGCGGGTGCAGTTTGAGCAGCACGGACCGGCCGTGCTCGAAGATCTGTGCGATGGCGTCGGCGGCGGCGAGGCCCGTGACGTTGCCCGCGCCGAGAACGACCGCCACGCCCCCCTGCCGCGGCCGCTCTCGGGCTTCCTCCCTCCAGGACTGCAGGAAGGCCTCGATCCCGCCGGGATTCACGCACCGCACCGTGGCGACGTGATCGCGAAACACGACTCCATCCCAGAGCCGCGGCTCGGGAAGCACCTCGACGCCGACGAACGACTCGGGCCCCGCCGCGCCGGCGGCCGGATGGAGGATCCGCGGCGGACGGGCCGGCCTCGGCAGGCCAACCCGGGCGATCTCGCGCTGGGTCCGCGCCGTGATCAGCAAGAGCCGCAGCGTGCCGATCGGGCCGGTCGCGGTCTCCTCGGCGACCGCCGCCCGACTGCCGGCTGCCGCCTTGATCGCCATCGCCGCCTCGACCCAGCGGCCGGCCTCGGCGGCGACCGTCAGGGCCGTCGCGTGCGCGAGTGCGGCGCGGGCCGCGGCATCGCGGGCGGCGTGCTGCGCCGCGCCGGCGGTGAGGCGGTCGCAGGCTGCTTGCAGTTCGGAAACCATGCGGGACCGTCGCTCCACGGCTGCATCGGCCTACTTGCCGATGCAATGTCGGGAGAATATCCGATCGAGCAGATCGGTGCCGATCGTAGCGCCCGTGACCTCGCCCAACGCATCGACCGCTCGGCGGACGTGTGCCGCGACGAGCGCCTCGTCGACGGACCGCCCGGTCGCCGCGATCCGCACGTCGGCCAGTGCGGCGGTGAGGGCTGCGTGGGCCGCCACCACGCCCACCGCCATCCGCAGCGTGGCCGGCGATTCCCGCGGCGGCACCGCGGCGACGGCGGCCGCGAGCGCCGCCCGCAGGGCATCGAGGCCCTGCCCGGAGGCGGCGCTCGTGTGGATGCCGCCGGCCACGTCGGCCGCGGCGGCGACCCGGTCGCAGCGGGTGATGACGTCGATCCGCGGCACCTGCGGCAGGGCCCATGCAGAGGTCTTCGGATCCGCCGCGTCGCGGCAGACGACGACCACATCGGCCCCGGCGATCTGCTCACGGGCCGCGGCGACCGCCGCCGCCTCGAGCCCGTCGCCGGCCGCCCCCTCGGGCACGCCGGCGAGATCGACGAGCACGCAGGCCGGCCCCGAGCCCACATCGAGCCGGACCTCGATCCAGTCGCGGGTGGTGCCCGCCTCGTCGGCCACGAGCGCGGCGTCGCGGCCCGCGAGCGCGTTCAAGAGGCTGCTCTTGCCGACGTTCGGCCGACCGACGAGCACGATCCGCGGCACGTCGCCGGCCCCCGCTCCGCGGCTGGCCAGATGCGTCTCGACCTCCGCGAGCACCGCCTGCTCCGCCTCGAGCCGCGCGGCCAGCGTGCGCCATGCCGCGGCGTCGGCGGCAGGCACGGCGTCGGGCGTCGTCTCGTCCGCAAAGTCGATCGCCGCCTCGATGTCGGCGAGGAGGTCGAGGAGCGCCGTGCGGCTGTGGCGCAGCGACGTGCCGGAGCCCCCGGCCATGCGGTCGAGGGCGGTGGCGAGTTCATCCGGCGTGCGGGCGTCGATCACGCCGAGCACCGCTTCGGCCTGGAGGAGATCGAGCCGGCCGGCGAGGAACGCCCGCAGCGTGAACTCGCCCCCGCGGGCAAGCCGCGCACCGTATCGACAGGCTTCGGCCACGACCGCCTCCACGAGCGACGTCGAACCGGGCAGTTGCACTTCGGCGAGCGGCCCGCCGATCGGTCCTCCGGGCCCCGGCCAATGCAGCACGTCGACGGGCACCGCGCCCCACTCGCTGCCGAGACCGTCGCGGGCCAGCCGCGCGGCGACGACCCGCGGCGGCCCGCCCACGGTCGCCCAGCCCGCTCCCGTCGTGGGTTCACGATCCGCCGCCGTGAACAGCCGCGCGAGGAGTTCGTCGAGCCCGTCGCCTGCCAACCGCACGATCGCCCGGGCACCCGGACCGGGCACGGTCGCGGGCGCGACGATCAGTTCGTGAGCGGAAAACATCGGCAGCTCCGTTGGGTGGACCTTCTACTGTAGCGGCGGTCTCTGACCGTCGTGCCTCCCCTGTAGCGGGGGGCGCCGGGCCGCGGGAGGGGCGCACGAACA
>JBIKND010000108.1:0-12963 GCA_044358905.1 Pirellulales bacterium
CACGAGGTCGAAGGCCCGGTGGACCGCCGTGAGCATGCCGAGGGCGAGGCAATCGACTTTCAGGATGCCGAGCTCGTCGAGGTCGTCCTTGTCCCACTGCACGATCGTGCGGCCGTCCATCGTGGCCGGCTGGATCGGCACGAGGTCGCGCAGGTCGCCCTGCGTCATCACCATGCCGCCCACGTGCTGGCCGAGGTGCCGCGGAAAGCCGACGAGCTGCCCGACGAGCGTCACCAGCCGCGTGCAGGCCGGGTCGCCGGGCTCGAGCCCGGCCTCGGCCAACCGCCCGGGCAGTTCCGCCACGCCGTCGCCCACGTCGAGCACGGCGGCGATCGCCTCGACCCGGTCGAGCGAGAACCCCAGGGCCTTGGCCACGTCGCGCACGGCCGAGCGCAGGCGATAGGAGATCACCTCGGCCGTCATCGCCGACCGGTGGCGGCCGTAGGTCTCGTAGACATATTGGATCACCTCCTCGCGGCGCTGGTGCTCGAAGTCGATGTCGATGTCGGGCGCCTCGCGCCGCTCACGGCTCACGAACCGCTCGAAGAGCACGCTCATCCGCGCCGGGTCCACCGACGTGATCCCCAGGCAGTAGCAGATCGCCGAATTGGCCGCCGAGCCGCGGCCCTGGCAGAGGATGCCGCGGCGCCGGGCGAACCGCACGATGTCGAAGACGGTGAGGAAATAGGCCTCGTAGCCCAGTTCGGCGACGAGTGCGAGTTCGTGCTCGACGAGCCCGCGGACCTTCTCCGGAATGCCGTCGGGATACCGCTTGCGGGCACCTTTCCAGGCGAGGTGGGCGAGGTGCTCGGCCGGCGTGCGGCCTGATGGCACCGTGGCCGTCGGATACTCGTACTTCAGTTCGTCGAGTGAAAACGTGCAGCGGGCCGCGATCTCCACAGTCTGCTCGAGCGCTCCCGACAGGGCGGCGAACCGCTCGGCGATCCGCCGCCGGTCGTGCAGGTGCCGTTCGCCGTTGGCGAGCAGTTCGCCGCGAATGACGTCCACCGCCGCCCCGCGCCGCACGGCCGTGAGAACGTCGTGAAGCGGCAGCCGTGACCGCTCGTGGTAGCGCACGTCGCCCGCCGCGGCCAGCGGCACCCCCGCCAGCCGCGACACCCGGGCGAAGCAGGCGAGCCGCTCTGTGTCATCGCCCGCGAGCGCCACCTCCGCCAGGCACCAGAGCCGGCCCGCAAACACGCTCCGCCAGTGCTGCACGCCCTCGACCGCCTCCGGCACGGCCGCCGCGTTTCGCCAGTCGCCCACGACCGCCGCCAGCGGCACGCCGGCCAGCAGGCCGCCGGAGTGTCGGACGATGTCGTCGAAGGTGAGCGGGCAGCGATCAGCACCGCGGACCGGCGCGGCGGCGTCGGCATCGAGGCACTCAGCCGCCCGCTCGTGGCCGCAGGTGAGCAGCCGGCAGAGATTCGCATAGCCCGTGCGGTCGGCCGCCCAGAGAACCAGTGGTGCCGCGTCACACGGCTCCACATGCGCGCCGACCACGAGCTTGATGCCGGCCTGCTTCGCCGCACCGTGGGCCCGCACGATTCCGGCGAGCGTGGCCCGGTCGGTGATCGCCAGGGCCTCGTAGCCGAGGGCGTGGGCCCGCTGCACGAGTTCCTCCGGATGTGAACCGCCCTGCAGAAACGAAAAGTTGCTCGTGCAGTGCAGCTCCGCGTAACGCGGGCCGTCTCCGGGCATCGCCTCCATGATCACCTCCTCGCGCATCGCCGGCTCACGCAAACACACCGTGCAGGAACCAGACGCCGTCCCGCAGTCGCCGAAACACCCAGAACCGCGCCCCCGACCGCGTCTCGACGATGAAATAGTCGCGACGCACCGTCGCCCCGCGCCACCAGGCCGTCTCGATTCGCTCCGGCCCGTGCGACTGCGCGACGTCGTGCACCTCGTCGCCGAGGCGAAACCGCACCGGCGGCCCGTCGGGCGCCACCGCCAAGAGCCCGGCCTGGAGCGGCTCGAGCCGCACCGGCTTCGGTGGCATCCAGATCGGCCGCCTGCCGGCCGCGGCCTGCGGGCTCGCCACCGCACCGTCGCGGCGCACGCGATCCCGCGCGGGCCGCTCGCGTGCGCCACCCGCGACACCACCGACGGCCGACCGGCTCCCGGGCGGCGCCGCGATCCAGGCGTGCTCCGGTTGGGCATCGGCCACCGGCCGCGGCTCGAAGACGGCGCCCCTGCCCAAACGGCCCGCGAGCCGATCGAGCAGCATGCCGACCTCGGCGGCTCCATCCGCACGCTGGTCGACCGCAAAGAGCGAACGCTGTCGGCAATCCACAGGTCCGGCGGCCACCACCTCCACAGCCACCGCCCCGATCTCGCCGGCGATCCGCACGCGGTCGAGCCGCAGACGCACGAGATCCGTCAGGTGCCGCACCGCCGCGGAAGCACGAAACAATCCCACGTCGATCACGATCGGTGTCGATTCGAAGAACAGCAGTCCGTTGACCCGTTCCAGACGCACCTGCAGCGCGAGCACCCCCTGCCCGCGGGCAGCGAGCGGCGTCACGCAGGCCGCGACGAGCCCTTCGATCACGGCATCGAGCGCCGCGCGGATCGCGTCCCGCGCCGCCAGCGGAAAGTCGAAGGCGTGCGCCGCCTGCGGCAACTCCTCGCCGCCCGGCGCCGCGAGCGGCTCGGCACGGGATCCGGAAAACTCCGCCAGCCGCCGGGCCACGAGCGGTGGAAACCGTGTGGCGATGCTCTTCGCCGACAGCCGCAGGAGGCCGCCGATCGTTTCGATGCCTACCTCCCGCAGCAGGCCGAGCGCGGCGGCGTCGAGCCGCAGCGCCTCCGCCGGCAGGCCGGCCAGCACGGCATCGTCGCCGGATGCAAGCCGCTGCGCCCCGGGCGGCACGACGGCGAACCGCTGCCGGCGCGGCCGCGGCCAGGCCGAGCGCCGATCCTCGGTGACACCACCCCGCACGCCGACGAGATCGGTGTAGTGGGCCGCGGCCCACGAGGCGGCGGGCGTGTCGGCAATGGCGGTGCGGGCGTGCAGGCCGCGAGCAGTGAGCGTCCAGGCGGCCGTGCGAACCAGCGGCCACTCGCCTTCGAAAAACCCGGCCGTGCCGGTGACGTCGATCTGGATGCATTCGGCCGCCACGTCGCCCGACGGCTGCTCCAGCCCCACCGTCGGAGAGAACCGCCGGCACCATCGCGCCAGCCGCTCAAGCGCATCGCGGTCGGCCACGGGATCGTCGGGCTCGACTACGGCTGCATGGCAGGCTCGCGACCCGTGCGTCATCGCCAGCACCGCCATCGCCTCGGCGAGCGGCATGCCGGGGGTGATCCGCGGCCGGCGACCATCCCGACCGCGGTCGGACGGCGGCTCGGCCCAGGCCCACGACACGACCGTCATCAACCCGCGCCGCTCGCGCCGGCAAACGAACACCGGCACCCGCCGCAGTTCCGGCCGTTCCACGAGCCGCCGCTGCACCGGCCAGCGCGGCACCCAGATCGTCAAGATGCGCGGCATGTGGCCTCCCATGGTTCGCTCCCCCGTGCCGCGCCAGCGGCGATCACCTGCCGCACCATTCCCGCCGCACCGCGAGCCAGATCGAGCACCACATCGACCGCCGGTGCGGCGTCTTCCGCATCGCCCGCCCAGGCGCCGCCCACGCGCGTCAACCGCAGCCGCCGCTCGAGCAGCGTGCCGCCCGGCAACGGCGCGACGGCGATCCGGGCCTCGGACCAAGAAGGCTCGCCGCGGGCCGCCGTGGGCCGCACGAAGAGCCCGACCGCGCCGCTCGACCGCGCCGCCAATTGCCAACGACGCATCGCGATCGTCCACGCCTGCGCGGCGCACCGTCGTCCCGCAACCAGATCGCCGCCCGAAGACGCGGCCGTCCGCGGCCAGGCCAACACGGCCGCCACGCCCGCGCAGCGCAACGCCTGGTCGATCGCCCAGATCTCGTCGTCGTCGTGCGCGGGCCGGGCCACGACCAGCCGCGCCGCAGCGGAGCCACAGCCGAGCCACGGCAGCACGGCGGGCGGATGAAACCAGCCCGTGCGATCGACCACCACGATCGTGCCGGGCTCTTCGGCGGCCCGCCCCAGCCGACAGGCAACGGCGCAGGCGAGCGACATGGCCCCGGACCCGGCCATGCTGCCGACCGACCCCGATCCACCCGCCAGCCACTCGATCAGGCTGCCGCGCCGCACGCCCCCGGCCGGCAGCAGGCCGTCGAGCGGCCGAAACCCGCTCGCCACCACCTCGCGGACGGCCTCACGGGCCGCCAACTGCCCGCCATCGAGAAGCTCCGTCGTTTCACACCCGAAAGTCACCATCGCCCGGCCTCCGGCCCACCGTTCCCGAAAACACTCCTGGAATGAACGCGTGTACAGTATAAGGAGCGGTGGCCGCTGTCAACCACCGGCGGCGAGATATGCTGGACGACGTCATGGTTCGCCGCCTCGTCCACGCCGCCGCCGTCGCAGCCCTGCTCGCCGCCCTCGCGGCCCCCGGCCACGCTGCCGAACCCGCCACGGCGATCCCGAAGAACTTCGCCGACTTCCAGCGAGACACCTCCCCGCAGGTGGCCGCGCTCGTCGGCTGGCCAGCGAAAAAGTGGGTGCAGATCGAACCCGCCGTGCACGCCCTCGCCCTGCGGCACGCCGCCGCCCTCGCCCCGCTCGACACCCCCGCCCGCGTCAAGACTCTTGCCGCTCTGGCCGGCTTCATCGACCGCCGCCGGGCCGAGGCCGCCGAGAACCCCGTGCTCGCTCCGGGCCGAACCGTCATCGGCCTGCTCGACCCCGACCGCGGCCTCGACCCCAAAGAGATCACCGCCATCGCCACGGCCTACGGCAGCACGCCCACCGTCTTCAAAAAGAACGCGGCCGACGAAACGATTGCCGGCGTGGCCGACGCCTTTCTCGCTGCCGTTGGCGACGCCGCGGCAACATCGACGCCGGCCACGATCATCGTCCTCGGCCATGGCCTGCCCACGGAGATCCAGAGTTATTCGATTCGCTTCGAGCGGCTGGCCGACGCGCTGCTCGCAGGCGCCGCCCGCCGTCCGGCAGCCGCCGGGACAGGGGAGCCCAGGGCGATCGACCTCGGCCACGTCGTGCTCATCTGCGACGACTGCTTCAGCGCCGACTTCCTGGTCAACCTCCTGACCGCGATCGAGACGCGGTGCCGCGACGGCGGACTGACCCTCGCGTCGCAGCCCGCCTGCATCGCCGGCACCAACCACGGCCGCGTCGGCTTCGCCGACTTCCACGAAAAGTTCGTGCCTCACTTTTGGAAGGACGTGGTCGAACTCTACTTCGTCCGCCGACCGCGGCCCGAGCGGATCGTGCTCGGCAACATCTTCGAGAACGTGGATCACATGATGTACGGCTACGGCCGGGCGCCGATCTTCGACGGGGGCACGGTGACCGGCTGGCGGCTCGTCGATCCCGCGCTCGTCCAGGACCCCGTCACGTTCGTGCCGCTCGACGAGCCGGCCCGGGCCGAACTGCGGACGATCCTCGACCTCCCCGTCGACTCACCGATCGACTCCTGGCTCGACGTCGGCTGACCAGCGGCCCACCACCGGAGCCCGCACTCCCCCGGCCCCGCGCAGCCAGCCAGCCTTGCCAAGCCGCCGCGCCTGCTCTGGCGACGGCGTGGCCGAGCCGCTACGTTTCCCCGCCACAAGCGAGGAAAGGAAACGCCATGGACCGGCGCCGGTTTCTCGTCTCCACAGCCCTCGTCGCGTGCGGCTGCCGCAGCGCGCAATTCGCGCGGATCGTCCAGCCCGGCGACGACCTCATGATCGGCAGCCATCAGGCCGGCCAGGAGACGTTCTGCCCGCTCGTGCAGGAAGCGGTCGCCAAACTGCTCGCCCGCCACGTGGCCGGCCCCGTCGTGCAGGCCTCGTTCGACGGCGAGGAACTGCCGCCGCCCGTGAAGCGAATCTGCTTCGTCGCCGTCGAAAACAAAAGCGCCGAGGAGATCGGCGACTTCAAGGAGCGGATCTACGAGATCATCGACCAGCGGATCCTGGAGTCGGAGGTCTTCGAGTCGATCAACCGCCGCTACGTGGACGCCGGCCTGCGGGATTCCCGGCTCCGGCCCGACCAGTTGATGGTGCCGGAAAACCGCCGCGGCTTCGCCGCCCTGATGGAACAGCAGGGCCAGCCGGTGGACTACCTGCTCTACGCCACGATCACCTCGGGCACGACCCGCGAGAACCGTGATTACCAACGGGATTACATGCTGACGCTCGAGCTCGTGGACGTGGCCACCGGAAAGTACGACAAGCAGTCGGCCGCGATCAGCAAGGGCTACCACCACAGCCGGCTTTCGCGCTGGCGGGCCACCAACCCGCTGGCCCCGAAGTGACCGGGCGGCCGCCATGCGAGCGCTCGTCCTGCTTCTCGTGATCGGCACCGCTGGCGGCTGCGCGACCCACGGGCAGCGGATGCGCGACGCGCGCGCCGCATTCCATCGCGGTGATCTCACGGAGGCCGAGCGGGCGCTCGAACGGCAGCGAACGGCGGGGGCCGACGGCGACGTGCTCGACCTCGACCACGCCATGGTGGCGCTGGCCGCCGGCCGACCCGCCGAGGCCGAGCGGCTCCTGCGTCGGGCTCGCGACCGCTTCGACCACCTCGAGCAGGCCGACGCCGCCGAGTCGGCCCTCACGCTGCTCGGCGACGACACGGCCCGGGACTACCCCGGCGAAGATCACGAAAAGGTCCTCGTCCGCGCCATGCTGGCCCTGGCCGACCTAGCCCACGACGGTGACGACGCCGAAGCGTACAGCCTGCAGGTGATCGACAAGCAGCGGCAGATCGTGGAGGCCGCGGCCCGCGACGACGGCACCAACCCCAAGGCCGGCTACGCCCAGGTGGCCCTCGCGCCCTACCTGCGGGGCGTGCTCCGCGAGGCGACGCATCGCGACTACGACGACGCGGCCCGACACTTCGCCCTCGTCGCCGACTGGCAGCCGGAGTTCACCACCGGCGCGGCGCACCTCGGCCGGGCCGCGGCGGGCGTCCACTCACGGCGCGGCAACGGCGTGGTGCACGTGTTCGCGCTCGTCGGCCACGGCCCCTTCAAGGCCGAGGTCGTGGAGATGCCGTCGTCGCTCTCCGTGGCGATCGCGGGTGAACTCCTGGCCGGGCCGCTCGGCAGCCCACTGCCGCCCACCGTCGCCCCGATCACCGTGCCGCGGATCGTGGCCGTGCCCAGCGGCGTGTCCGGTGTGCGGGTGCGGCTCGGCGACTGGCAGGCCGGCCGCACCGAAACGCTCACCGACGTCTCGGCGCTCGCCATCCAACAACAGGAGGCGACGCTCCCGCAGACCGTCGCCCGGGCGGTCGCGCGGCGGACGCTCAAGAAAGGAACCGTCTTCGGCGTGCAACGGGGCCTCGGCCTGTCCCGCGGCAGCCTGCCGGCCGTCGCCCTCGACGTGGCGGGTGTGGCCTGGGAGGCCACCGAGCGAGCCGACACCCGCTGCTGGAGCACGCTGCCGGCGACCATCCAGGCCTGCCGGATCGAACTGCCGGCCGGCCGTCACACCCTCGCGCTCGATGCCGTGGACCGCGGCTCGCGGGCGCTCGGCCGCCCCGTGACGGCCGAGGTGGACATCGCCGACGGCCGCGACACGTTCATCGTGGTGCACGTACCCGAAACGGGCGTCATCGGCCGCCCCCTCGTGGGCAACCGCTGACCGATCACGGGCGGGCTGACCACGGACCAGCGAGGGGCTGCCCATGCCCTGAGAGCCGGCGTAGCTGACCAGCGGAGGCATGGATGCCGGAGCGCAGGCAGCTCCGAGTGAGCGGAGGCCCGGAGGGCCGCAGCGAACGTCCGGCGACGGGGCATGGGCAGCCCCTCGCGGGCGTCACCCCAGACCTTCCGCGCCGAGCCGGCGTCACGCCCGGTAGCGGTCGCGGGAGACGTCGGGCTTCACACCCTCGGGCGTCTCGTCGCTGGCGATGTCGAACCACTCCGGCTTGAACTCGATCCGCGCCTGCGTGTCAGGGTTCGCCAGGGCGATGTTGCTCACCAACGCGATCACGGCGTCGGCAATCGCCACCTCCGGCTTGCACCGCGGCTGGTTCTCGGGCGACGGATTCCGCACGCACCACGCCCAGTGCTCCATCTCTTCGGTGTAGCCGCGGGAGGGCGGGGCGGCATCGCCCCCCTTGCCGCCGGCCGCGTAGTTTCCGCCGCCGCTCTCTGTCGTGTCGAGCGTGGGGGCGCCGTCCTTCGCCTTGGCCACCGTCACACGGGTGTCCTTGGCGGCATCCTTGTAGAGCATCACATCCTGCTCTCGCTCGAGCACGAGCGTGCCCTTGGTGCCCATCACCACCTCGCCATACTCGCCGAACCCGTTGCCGTTGATCGACGAGTAGGTGACGACGACCTTCTTGTTCTTGTCTTCGTCGTAGCCCGGGGCCGGGTACTCGTACATGCAGTACACGTGGTCGTCGATCTCCCGATCGGCCGGGAACAGGCTGCGGTTGCCCACGGCCGTGACCGTGAGCGGCTTCACCTTCTTGCCCTCGCCGTGCATGGCGGAGACGAAGATTCCGGCCGCGTCGAGCTGGTGGCTACCGAGTTCGGCCATCAGCCCGCCGCCCGTGCGGTTCCAGAGCCGCCAGCGGATCAATTCCTCCATCGGCGAACGGGTGGTGCCGTCGGCGAGCGTCATCGGCGTGTAGCCGAACTTCGAGGCCTCGACGACCCGGTCGGCGATCTGGGCCTCGAGCTGGGCGATCTGCTTCGTGAGCTTGTCGATGTCGCCGGGCTTGGCGGTCGTCAGATCCTTCTTCCAGCCGGCGAGCCGTTTGGCGAGCGACTCGTCCTCCGGCATGGGCGGCTTCCAGGAGTCCTTGCCCGGGAGATTGCCACGGTGCCACTGGGCGCGGATCGAGTGCAGGTCGCCGAGGAGGCGGGCCTTGCCGATGGTGTGCACGGCGTTGTCGTAGAGCACGCTGTAGTGACGCTGATGGCCCGTGGCGAGGATCTTGCCGGTCTCGCGGGCGACGCGGCCCATCTCCTTGCACTCGTGGATGCTGTGCCCCATGAGCTTCTCTGTGAGCACGTGCTTGCCGGCCCGCATCGCCTTGATCGCGGCCTCGGCGTGCAGGTGCAGCGGCAGGGCGATGATCACCGCCTCCACATCCTTGTCGGCAAGCAGATCCTCGTAGGCCGCATAGACCTTGACCTTCTCGCGGGCCGCGTCCTCGCTGGACCATTTGTACTTCTTCATCAGTCCCGGGCGGGCCGTGTTGGCGCTCGGGCTGGAGACGTCGCCATGGAAGGCGCGAAACACGTTGTAGGGGCGAATGTCGGCGACGGCGACGACGTTCAGGTAGTCGGGATTGTGGGCCCCGATGAGCACGCTTCCCTCGTCCCCGGTGCCGAGCACGCCGACACGGAGCGGGTCGCCCACGCTCTTGCCGTAGCCGAAGTAGATCGAGCCGAGGCCGGCGCCCGAGGCGAGGCCGGCGGCAACGGCGCCGCCGAGGAAGTCGCGGCGGGTGATGGCCACGGCGTCGGCGAAGTTCTCCTTGCCGATCGCCTTCTGCTGTTCGGTCAGGTTCATCGGGGTCACCTCCGGGAGATAGGTCCGGCGAACGTCAGGGGCACTGGCCCGAGCCGCTCTTGCTGCAGCAGCGGCCGAGCGGGCACCACTGCTTCAGGAAATAGTCGACTCCGCTCCAGCCTCCGATCGGCAGGGCGGCGATGGCGAGCAGGGCGGCGAGTTCCACCCACTGATTGTACGTGGCCTGGGCACCGGGCACCCAGAAGGGCTGCGTGGCCAGCACGCTGGCGAGGAACATGGCTCCGCCCATGGCGTTGAACTTCACGAGCACGCCGAGCACCAGGCAGGCGCCGATCGTGACCAGCGACCAGCTCACGAACCGATCGGCCTTCCAGAGCGGCGACGGCTCGACGACGGACGCCCGGCGGCGGTCGGCATTCGAGCCGAGCTGGCCATCCCAGGCGGCGACCAGTTTCGCACGGATTCCGTCGGCGTCCTTCATCCATCCGGCGGCTTGGCCCACGAGTTCCGCCCGCTTCTTCGTCACCCGCTCGCGCTCGAACGGGATCGCCGCCGACCCCGGCTTTCGCTCCATGGCGACCAGCCGCGCCGCCTCGAGCCGGTAGGCGGTGAGATCGGGTTCGATCGAGGCGAGCCAGCCGGCGAGTTCTTCTCCCGCTTCGCCCAGACTCTTCTCGGCGGCGGCCTGCGCCGCTGCATCGAGCGGCAGACGCCTGGTCCGCTCGGCGAGCAGTTTCCGCCACGAGCCCACGACGCTCTCCTGCCAGGCCGTGGCGGCGTCGGCGGCGGATCGACTGTCCGCCGCTCCGAGCGTCGCCTTCCAGTCACCGGTCTGGGGCAGGGAGCCGCGATACCAATCGGCCAGCGGGCCGACGGCGGCCTTGCGGAAGCCGGCGCTCGACCAGTCGGGGTCGCGGAGGTGGGAGAGGCCCTCGAGGAAGAAGTGCAGCCCGACGACGATCCGCAGAAAGGCCAGGGCGGCGACGGCGAGGCGGGAGGAGCACATGGCGGGCACCAAATCCGGGGCGCGGGACTGCCGGGGCCGTATCGACCGACGGCCCCTCGGCAATTGAATCCGGAAGGCGGGCGGTGGCAAGCCAACCGCCTCCATCATGCCCGGACGCCTCTGTTCTGGCAAAATCCAGGTGCCTCCCGGCTCGAAACCCGCGGATTCCGCTTGTCCGCCGGCCATCCTCCCTGCGACAACCTCGCCATGCGCGTCGTCCTCTGCTACCCCGTCGAAGCCCGGCACATCGCCCAAATTCAGGCCGTCGCCCCCGCCGCCGAGATCGTGGACGCCGGCCAGGAGCGGGTGGCCGTGGAACTCCCGGAGGCCGACCTGTTCTGCGGCCACCCCAAGGTGCCCGTGCCGTGGAGCCAGGTGGTGGCCCGCGGCCGGCTCCGCTGGATCCAGTCCTCCGCCGCCGGCCTCGACCACTGCCTCGTGCCGCCGGTCGTGGCGTCCGAGATCGTCGTCACGAGCGCCTCCGGCGTGCTCGCCGACCAGGTGGCCGAGCACGCGGTCGGACTGGCGATCGCCTGCACGCGACGGACGCGGCTGTTCCTCGAGCAGCAGTCGCGGCGCGAGTTCGTCCGCCGCCCGACCCGCGACCTCACCGACGCCACCGTCGGCATCGTGGGCCTCGGCGGCAACGGCCGCCGGCTGGTGGAGGTGCTCGCCCCGTTCCGCGTGCGCATTCTGGCCAACGATTGGTTTCCCGTGCGCCAGCCGGCGGGCGTCGAGTTCCTCGGGCCGCCGGAAGCGCTGCCGCGGCTGCTCGAGGAATCCGACATCCTCTTCCTCTGCCCGCCGCTGACCGACCGCACGCGAAACATGATCGACGCCGCGGCCCTCGCCCGCATGAAACGCGGCGCGATCCTCGTCAACGTCGGCCGTGGCCCGCTCGTCGACGAGGACGCGCTCGTGGACGCCCTGGAGAGCGGGCATCTCGATTCGGCGGCCCTCGACGTGACGCCCGACGAGCCGCCCCGGCCCGACAGCCGCCTGTGGACCGCCCCCAATCTCGTGATCACGCCGCACGTGGGCGGCCAAGCAGCCCGCCGAATCGATGCCATGACCGATTTTTTCTGCGATAATCTTCGCAGGCATTTGGAAGGGAGGCCGCTGCGGAACCTCGTCGACAAGCGGCTCGGCTTTCCCGAGCCGCCCGCCGAGCCGCCGGACGCAGCATCACGATGAACACCACCGTCCTTCGCGAAGAGCCGCCGACGATCTCCGTCGTCGGCGACGTCGGCAGCCGCTGCCCGGACGCGTTGCTCGCCCGCTACGGCGAGATCGTCGGCGCCGGCCGGCTCAACTGGACCGAATACCACACCCTCTCGCGCCGGCTCGGCGCCGGCGGCCAGGGCGTGGTCTATCTGACCACCCGCCGCGGCACCGACAACTTCACGCTCCCGGTCGCGCTCAAGATCTTCTCGCCGGAGCGGTACGACTCCGAGGATCTCTACATCGAGGCCATGAACCGGATCGCCGCGGTGGCCGCCCGCGTGGCCCAGATCCAGCAGGACAACCTGCTCGACGTGCACAACTTCGTCGAGCAGCGGCGGATCCGCATCATGGAGATGGAGTGGATCGACGGCTACGACCTGTCGCGGCTGCTCGCGCCCGAACTGCTGCAGCAGACCCGCGAAAGCGTCGACGACGCCCGCTGGAAGTATCTCAACGAAGTGATCGTGACCGCCGGGCCGCGGCAGTCGCGGCTCAAGCCCGGCGTGGCGATCGCGGTCGTGCGCGAGTGCCTGGCGGGCCTCGCGGCCCTGCACCGCGAGGGCATCGTGCACGGCGACATCAAGACGGCCAACATCATGGTCAAGCGCACGGGGAACGCGAAGATCATCGACATCGGCTCGGCCCACGCCGTGGACGAGCCGCCCCCCACCCGCACCTGCACGCCGGCCTACGCCGCGCCCGAGGTGCTCGAGGGCCGCGAGAACACGCCCCGCTCCGACCTCGCCAGCCTGGGATACGTGCTCGTCGAGATGCTCTCCGGCCAGCAGCCGTTCGCGGGCCTGCAGTCGTTCCCCGACCTGCTCGAGGCCAAGCGGTCGCTCGTCCATCGGCTGCCCCAACTGCTGCCGGCCGACGTGACCTGCAACGAGCTGCTCATGAACTTCTGCCGCGGGCTGATCGCCGCCGATCCCGACCGCCGCTTCCCCAGCGCCGAGGACGCCGACCTCAAGAAGGGGGGCGCGGCGAGTTTTCATCGCCAACTGATCGTGGGCGGCCTGGCAAGCGAGTACGAAAACGAGATCCGCGCCTGGCTCGAGGAGCTCACGGTCTAACTTTCCCGTTGAAGAAGCCATCCATGGCCTTCTTCAACTCCGCCGACCGGTGGAAACGCCAAGGGTTTCCACGGCCGGCAGTCGCCGCATCCAGCGGCGACGGGGGTGGTGCGACGTCCGCATGGCCCGT
>JBIKND010000109.1:0-12879 GCA_044358905.1 Pirellulales bacterium
GCTCGACCTGAAGCAGGGCCGGCTCGCGAAGCTGATCGGCGGCAGCCTGCGGGGACAGGTGACGATCCGGGGCACGCCCACGGCGCCGGGCGCCGAGGACGACATCGAGATCGTGACCCGCGACATCGAGCTCGAAGAGCTGGAAGTGCGGACGACCGAGATGGTGCAGTTTCGCTACGGGCGGTCGAGCGGCAGCGGTCGGGCGCTCGTCGCCCGGCTGCGGCCCCGGCAGGCGAACCCCGACGGCAAAGCGGGCGATCGCGGCCCGAACATCGGCGGCGTGGACTCGATCCGCATCGACCGCGACGTGCGGATGCGGCTCGAGGGACTGGCCGGCGGGCTGCTGCCTGGCCGCCGGGACGAGCCGCAGCCGCCGGCGGCCGGCGATGCGCCAGCGGCCGCGCCGCCACCCGTGCTCGTGAGCTGCCGCGGCAGCATGTGCCTCAACGTCGCGGCCAACGTGATCACGCTCGAGGATCGCGTGGACGTGGTCCGCGCCGCCGCGGACGGGGCGACCGACCAGCTCGCCTGCGACCTGCTGGCGATCCTGCTGGCGAGGCGCGAGCCCGGCACCGCAGCGGCGGCGCCGGCACAAGGAGCGGCGACCGGCCGGGGTGGCCTCGAACCAGTCGTGATCCAGGCGAAGGGCAGCCCCGTCGTGGCCAAGAGCAGCGGCGCGGGGCTCGAGGCCCGCGCCGAGCGGCTGGGCTATGAAATCGCGACCCGACGCATCCTCCTCGACGGCGAGCAACCAGTGTCGCTCGTCGCGAAGGGAACCGAGATGGAGGCCCGGAAGATCGACTACTGCCCCGGTCCTCCGGGCGATCCGGGTGCGCTCGAGGCCGTCGGTCCCGGTTGGATCAAGGCGCATTCGGACAAGTCGCCTCCGGCGCAGGCCACGTGGCAGCAGAAGCTGCGGATGCGGCCCGACGGCGAGGGGCACGTGGTCTCGATCGCCGGGAACGCCACGGTGGCGGTCGAGACCCGGGGACGGCTGAGCAGTTCGGAGATGCACCTCTGGCTCGACGTGACGAAAGACCCCGCGACGCGCCCGCGGCCAACCGCCTCCGCGGGGCCTGATCTCTCCCGCGTGCGGCCGTCCCGCATGCTCGCCCGCGGCCTGGTGGAGGCGGACGCGCCGCAGGTCGCGGCCCGTACCGATCGCCTGGAACTGTGGTTCCGCACCGAGCCCGCGGCGGCCGCGCCGCAGCCCCTGACGGCCGGTGTGACGCCGGCGCCGGTCGGTGGCACCGCCGTGCCCGCCCCGCTGACGCCGGTCGCACCGGTTGCCCGGCCCGACGTACCGGCCCGCAAGCTCGCCGTGCAGGCGGGGCTGGTGCGCGGTCTCGTCGTGATCTCGGACGCGGGCAGCCGCCTCGAGGACATGTCGATGGAGGGACAGGTGCACCTGGTTGAGCAGCCGCCGGACGGCAACGCCGCGGAGCCGGGCGTCGAGATCCTCGGTGATCAACTGCAACTCTCCCGTGCGGAGCGGTTCGACGCCCGGGCCGTGGTGTCGGGCCGCCCCGCGAAGGTCCGCGGCAGAGGGCTCGACCTGGAGGGGCCGCTCGTCGAGTTCGATCGCGGCCGCAACCGGCTGACCGTCGACGGGGCCGGCAAACTCGCGCTGCCCCTGTCCAACGGCGGCAGCGGGCTGGAAGCGTTCGGCATCGCCGGTCCGGCCCGGCCTGTGGCCGGACCGCCGGGTCGGCTCGACGTCACCTGGCAGGGCCGGCTCGACTTCGACGGCCTCACGGCGCGGTTCGTCGATCAGGTGGTCGCCAAGACCGACACCACGACCGTGCAGTCGGGCTCGCTCGACGTGGTGTTCGACAAGCCCTTCCAGTTCGGCGCCGCCCCGCGCGGCGGACCGCAGCCCGACGTGGTGCGCGTGGCCTGCGGGAGCAAGGTGCGGATCGAGAGCCGCGCGACGCAGGAGGACGGCGGCAAGTCGGTCGAGCAGTTGTTCGTCCGCGACCTCGTCGTCGATCGCATCACCGGCGACGTGACGGGCACCGGGCCCGGTCGCCTCACCAGCACCCGCCTCGGTCAGCCCGCCGCCATGAGCCTGCCCGCCGGGCCGGCTGGTGCCGGCGGAGTGCCCGCACAGCCGGTTGCGGCCCCGCGCCGCGCCGACCAGTTGAACTACCTCGGGGTCGACTTTCAGCGCGGCATGCGCGGCAACATCAACCGCCGCGTGATGGAGTTTCATCAGCGTGTAGAGGCGATCCACGGGCCCGTCGCCGGCTGGGCCGACACGCTCGATCCGCACGCCCCCGGAGGCCTGCCCGCGGGCGTCGTGCGGATCGCCAGCGACGTGCTCTCGGTGGGCCAGACTCCGCCCCTTCCCGGCCAGGCTCGGGCGACGATCGAACTGGGCGCCGGCGGCAACGTGCTCGTCGAGGGAGAGGCGTTCACGGCCCGCAGCGCCCGGCTCACCTGGAGCGAGGCGAAGGAACTGCTCGTCTTCGAAGGCGACGGACGGGCCGACGCGCAACTGTTCCGACAGCTCAAGGCCGGCGCCCAGCCCGATTCGATGGCGTCGGAGAGGATTCTCTACTGGATCCGGCAGAATCGCGTGGATGTCGAAGGCGTCCGCTACCTCGATCTCGACCGCCTGCCGGGCGCCGGGCAGGGGCAGGGTCGAGGGCTTCCCGGAGGCGGCGGGCCCGCGCCGCTCGCACCCCGGCCGTTGCCCGGCACCTGATCAGCCGCTGAGTCAGTCGCCAGGCTAGTCCGTAGTTCGTTTTGCTGTAGCGATGAGTTGGCAGTTTGCGAAGGGGAGGTGAAGGGGTCGGCGAACGCTCGACGAGCGTGTGGCCGCCGCGGCCACAGCGAGGAGACTTTTGCCGCCCCTGAGCCGGTGTGACACGTAACCCGAATACGCTCTAGCGGCGCGACTCCTGCTCGAGCGCGGCCAGCACGAACCGCACGGCGTCCGCGGCGGCCGTAGCTGTGAACTCAGCGCGGGGCTCGAGCAGGGCGGTGTGCGGGATGCCGAGGGCCACGAGCTTGGAGTGCAGCCGATCGGCACCGTCGTGCCAGTGGACGTCGGCCGGATCGCTGGCGAAGAACTGGTGGCGGGGCCAATTGAGCGGATGCACGTGCAGGATCGCCGTATCCTGGCGGGCCCGCTCGACGTCGCCGTAGGTTTCCCAGAGGGTATCGAAGAACTCGCCGTCGGCCCGGTCGGCAGCCTCGCGCATCGCGCGGTGGAAGTCGATCGCGGGGGCGATCGCGGCGGACACCGGAAAGACGGCGGGATGTCGGTAGGCCAGCCGTAGCGCCCCCTGGCCACCCATACCGATGCCCATGACGGCGATCCCCGGCGGCCGCACGCCGAACCGTGATGCGATCTCCGGCAGCAACCGGTCGATGACGAACCGCTCCGGTGTCAGCGCCGCATCGAAGCCGGGCATCGGCCGATCGAGCCACCAGGAACGCCCGGCCCGCGGCGCCACCACGGGCAGCCGCGCCGCCTCGATGGGGCCGCACAGCGGTGGGCAGGCGCGCAGTGACTCGCCGTGGAGATCGTGGAGGTAGACGAGGGCCCGGCCGGGGAGCGGGTCGGGCGGCGCGAAGACCTCGCACTCCCGGCCGGCGATCGTGACGGTTGACCAGTGGTGGGGCGTTTCGGGCATGGAACGCGGGAAATGCGGTGCGAAGAACTCTCTGCATCGTACCCGCCGCCGGACGCGGCGCGGGGACGGAGGGTCGTGTATCTTGCTGCCACAGGCGCGGCACGCCGCGGCGCCGGGTTTCGATTTCGTGGATGCGACGGCATGGAAGTCCTGCTCTCCGCCGAGGATCTGGCCGCCGGCATCGGCCGGCTCTCCGCCGCCGTCCGCCAGGCGGTCGGCCGCCGGCCGCTGACGGTGGTCGGCGTGCTGACGGGCAGCATCGTGCTGGTTTCGGACCTGATTCGGAGGCTGGAGGGCCCGGTTCAGGTCAGCATGGTCTGGGCGAGCAGCTACCGCGGCACGGCGACCTCGCCCGGCGCTCTCGAACTTCGGCTCGACCTGCTGCCCGACCTCACCGGGCAGGAGGTGCTGCTCGTCGACGACATCTTCGACACGGGCCGGACGCTCGAGGCCCTGATGCAGGAACTGCGACGCCGGGGCGCGGCCAGCGTGCGGTCGCTCGTGCTCCTGCGGAAGGCCGGGCGGGCGGAAGTCGCCGTCCAGCCGGACTTCGTCGGTTTCGACATTCCCGACGCGTTCGTGGTCGGGTATGGTCTCGACTTCGACGGTGCCTGGCGGCACCTGCCCTACCTCGCGGCCCTCGATTCCGCCGACATCGCCGCCGCCCGCGCCGGGCAACGATCGCACGATGCCGAACCTGCCCCGCAAGCCGATCCTGCTGGTGTCCCGCGGGCTTGATCCGGTCGGCACTGGCAGGCAGATCGAACTGGTCGCCGCCGGGTTGCTGGCCGCGGGCCGCGACGTCCATGTCGCCGTGACGACGACGGGTGGCAGCCTCGCCATGCGGTTGGACGCGGCCGGGTGCACGGTGCACCTGGTAGGCCGCCGCCCGGTCGTCGATCCCGCGGCCGCACTCCGGCTGGCGACGCTCGTCACCCGCCTGCGGCCGGCCGTGGTGACCGCCTGGGGCCGGTCGCAGGTCGCCCTCCTCCCGGCGGTCCGGCTCGCCGCGCCGGCGGTGAGGCTGGCGGGCTGGCTCGCGCGGCCGGTGCGCGGCGGTCTGTGCGCGGCCGGTCTGCGGCGGGCCGATCGTGTGGTCGCCGCCTCGCCGGGGGCGGCCGCTTCATGCCGCCGACTCGGCATCGCGGCCGGCAGGATCGAACGCATCGACCCCGGCATCGCGCCGCCGCGGGGAACAGGTCTGTCGCGGGCCACGATCGGCGCCGGACTCGGGCTCGATCCCGCGCGGCATTGGACGCTCTGCGTGGCGCCGTTGGAGGCGGACGCGCGGCTGGATCGCCTCGTGTGGGCGATCGATCAGCTCGGCGTGGTCCGCAAGGATCTGCAGCACGTGCTCGTCGGTGCGGGGCCGATGCAACGCCGCCTGCTGCGTCGGGCCCGCGTGCAAGAGGTTACCGACCGGCTCGTCGTCGTGCCGTCCTGCGGCCTGCTCCCCGACCTGCTCGGCCAGGTGCGGCTCGTATGGCAGTCGGGCACGGTGGCCCTGGGCGGCGCGGTGCTCGACGCCATGGCCGCGGGCGTGCCGGTCGTCGCCGTCGCCAGCGACGCGGCCCGTCAGTTCGTCACCGACGGTGAGACCGGCTGGATCGCGCCGCCGCTGCCGGAGAGCGAGTTTCCCAGGCGGGCGTTCAAGATCCTGGAGGACGAACCGCTTGCCGGACGCATGGCGACGGCCGCTGCGGCCCGGGCGGCGGAATGCTTTCCCGCCGCGGTGTCAGTCGCCGCTCACGTCGCCTTGCACGAGCGGCTCGCCAGCTGACGGCTCGGCGACCAGTTCGATCTCTGCGAGCGGCGGGATGGCGACGTTGCCGCCTGCAAGCAGCGCCGCCACGGTCGCGGGCGAGGCCGCCTTGAGGTTCGGCAGGGAAACGGACCCGGCACTACGGGCCAGCGTGTCGGCGATGGCGACCGAGTCGGCGGCGTCGAGCCGCAGCACCTTGGGGAGCGACAACAGGCGAATCTTGGCGGTGAGCAGGGTCGCGAGTTCGATGGAGTCGAGCGCGGCCGATTGGGCGAGCGTGTAGAGGTCGATATCGCCCTCGTGGCCCGCGAGCGCCCGGGCGGCCTCCGGCCCCAGTGTTGTCAGCCCCGAGAGCACGAGTCCGCCGCGATGCATCGCCAACGACTCGGCGGCGGCCGCCGAGAGTGTGGCGATGCTCGGCAGGCAGAGCACGCCCCGGTGCAAGGCGAATGCCGCTGCGACGTCGGTGGTGAGCAGGTGGAGGCCCGGCAGCGAGAGCGTGCCCTGGTGGGCGGCCAGGGCCGCGGCGACGCCCGGCGGCAGGACCGAAAGTCCTCGCAGCGTCAACGCGCCGGAGTGGGCGGCCAGGGCCGCCGCCGCATCGACGGACAGCGTGCCGAGGCCGTCGAGCGTCAGTGGCCCGGTGTGGCGGGCGAGCGCGGCCGCCGTGTCAGTCGGCAGGTCGGCGAGCCGTGGCAGGATGAGCGCGCCGCGGTGCGTGGCAAAGGCTTCCGCGACGTCGGCCGGCAACTGTGTCAGGCCCGCCAGCGTGAGGCTGGCACCCCGATGTCGGGCGATGGCGGCGGCGGCGGCGATTGATACCGTCGGGATTCCGGGGAGCGAGAGGTGGCCGGCCTGGCGAGCGAGCACCGCCGCCACGTCCGGCGAGAGTTCCGTGAGCCCCGACAGGCAGAGATGGCCGGAGTGCCAGGCGAGGGCGGCGGCCACGTCGGTCGTGAGCGACGAGATCCCGCACAGCGACAGGTGGCCACGGTGCGGCGCCAGCGCCGCGGCCGCCTCGGGCGTGAGCGACGTCACGCCCGGGAGGTCGAGGTCGCCGGTCCGATAGGCCAGCGCGCGGGCGGTCTCGGGCGAGAGCGATTCCACGGCTGGCAGCGACAGCCGATAGAAACCCTTCGGCTTCGCCAGGGCTTCGGCGACGTCGGGCGTGAGGACCGAAAGATTCGGCAGGCAGACGTCGAAGCCCTGCCGGCTGCCGATCACGTCGCGGGCCTCGGCCGAGGTGAGCGTCGTGCGGAAGGCCAGGGCCGCGGTGCGATCATCGCCCCACGCGGCTCCCGTCACGAGCATGGCGGTGAGACCGATCGCGAGGGCGCACTGACGAACGGACGGGCGTGCCATAGGGAGTCCAGCCGGGTTCCGCGTTCAACGCACTATACCACCCGGGCGGCGAGCGTGGCACCGGCGGGGGTCGCCCGCAGGTGGCCGTCCTCGGCCACGAGGACGCCCGCCTTGAAGACCTTCGCCGGCACGGAAAACATCGCCGCCAAGTTGCGGTCGGGGCGATAGAGCGTGAGGTCGGCGTCGGCCCCGGGGCCGAGATGGCCCTTGGCCGCGAGGCCCGCGATCCGGGCCGGGGCGGCCCGGGTGACGATGCACAGTTCTTGAAGCGTGTATTCGCGGGTGATGTCGCGCAGGGGGCTGCGGCGCCGCACGGCGGGGTGGATGCGGTCGAAGGCCGCGCGGCGGAAGGCCGCGTCGCCGAGCAACTGCATGAGATGCGGATAGGCCGTGAAGTGCGCGCCGTTGGGGTGATCGGTGGAGAGCGCCACCCGCCACGGATCGCTGGCGGTGAGGAACCACTCCAGGCCGATGGCCCACTGCCAGGCATGGACGAGGCTTTTCTCCTTGTAGGCGATCGGCAGGACGCCGCAGCCGCCTTCGAGGTGCAGGTCGTGGGCCATCCAGGGCACGCCGGTGGCATGGGCCAGATGCTCGGCCGCGGCGGCGTCGCCCGTCATCGCCACCGTGTCTCCGAAGAGGATCTGGCCGACGTCGAGCGTCAGCGAGTCGTGGGCGTTGAAGAACTCGACGAGCGGGGCCACGCCGGAGCCGAACGACCCCTCGTCGAGGTCGCCGCCGGCATAGCTGTGGAATTGGACGTGGGCCAGGTGGGCGCGACGGCCCGCGAGCGTGCGCATCGTCTCGAGCATCGTCCGCCAGTTGCCCGGCAGGCCGAGGTTCGCGGTGTGCACGTGAAGCGGATGCGGCAGCCCTAGAGCATCGACCGCGTCGGCCAGCCGTTCCAGGATCGCCCGCGGCGTGAGCGCGGCACCGTGCGGCAGGGGGGCGTCGAGGTCGTGGTGATCGCCGCGCCGGCCGTGCTTCCAGAACGCCGGCCCGCCCGGGTTGGCCACCTTGACGGCCCAGCCCGCGCCTCGCGCGACCGCGGCGCCCACGAGCCGGGCGGTGTCGCGGGCATCGCCGCGGGCCAGCGCCGCGAGCACGTCGGCGTCGTCGCCGACGAGCAGGTAGATGCCCTTGTCGAGGACGGGCAGTTCGGCGAGTTCGCGATGCGCGATCGCCGCCGCGCCGGTCGCGATCGCGGCGTCGAACACGGTCGTGTAGCCGAGCGCGGCGTAGGCGGCGCCCGTGGCGTGGATCGTGGGCACGGCCGCCGGGCCTGCCCGGCGGTGGCGGGCGAGATGGGGGGCGATCCGCCGGCCGGCGTTCACCTTGGGCCCCGCCACGTGGCTGTGCAGATCGACGCCACCGGGCATCACGACGAGCCCCGCGGCGTCGATCCGGGCGAAGCCCGCCGGGTCGGCGGGCCGGGCGACGATCGTGCCGCCTTCGATCCAGATGTCGTCCACGACGCCGTCGCGGCCGTTGGCCGGGTCGTGGATCGTGCCGCCGACGAGCACGAGGCGGCGGGCGCCGGAAGCGCTGGCTGTCATGGCCGCGCCTCCGTCCCGCGTGCGGCCCGCACGGCGGCCACGAGCGCCGGGAGCGAAGCGGCGTCCGCACGGATCAGCGTCAGCGAATCCCCCCGGGCTGCGATCGCATCCTCGACCGCCACCGGCAGCGGGCCGACGGCCACGACGCCATCGACCTCGCCTCGGGAGATGAGCCGCAGCGCATCGCACTCGGCAGGGAGGAAGGCCGCGCCCTGCCGGTCGGCTGCGGCGATCGCGCCAGCGGCGCCGTACCGCCACGTGCAGACGGCCGCGCCGGTGCCGCTGCCCGCCAGGGGCACCTCGAAGGCGGGTGTGCGATGGGCGATCGCCCGGACGAGCCCGACGACGCTCCAGGGCTCCAGGCCGATCGGGTCTGTGTGGGCGGTCACGACCGCGAGGCACGCGGCGTCGGCGATCGCGTTTTGCACGTCGGCGGCCGCGGCGGCGAGCGGCTCGGGCGTTGCTGGCACCGTCACGCCGACGACGGCCGCGTGCAGCAGTCGCGCGAGGTCGAAGGCGGCCTCGCGATCGGCGTGGACGTGCGTCCGGGCCGCGGCGGAGCGATGCGGGCCGACCGCGATCACGCGCCGCGGCCGGCCGGTCGCGGTCGGAGGAGCGAGCCAGGTGGCGGCAAACGTCGGGTCGGGATCGCAGAACCACAGCAGCACGAGGTCGGCCCGATCGCGGAGTTCCTCGCGGTCGGCCGTCACCGCGCCGATCCGGGCGATCGTCGGCCCGCTGACGCGAGCGCAATCGTCGTCTCCCGGGTCGACCGCCGCGCCGATCGCCTCGGCGAGGTCGCAGGCGAGCGTGGCAGTTTCGACGCTCGCGGCGGCGAAGCCGGTGACGAGCACCCGGCGGGCGGCGAGCAGCGCCGCCGCCGTCCGCTCCGTGTCGCCGGCGGCTGCTTCCCGGTTCGTGGTCACGGCTTTGGCAGCACCCAGATGTTGCGGTAACGAACCGGGTTATCGTGATTCTGCAGGTGCAGCGGGCCGGCCGGCCGCTCTTCCTTCAACGTCCCGCCGGGCGTCAGCGTGGTGATCTCCACGTCGTCGTGCACCACGACGCCGTTGTGTCGGACGGTGACGCGGGCGTTCTTCACTTTTTTGCCGCCTTCGAATCGCGGTGCCG
Organism: Pirellulales bacterium; assembly: GCA_044358905.1. Classification (GTDB taxonomy): domain Bacteria; phylum Planctomycetota; class Planctomycetia; order Pirellulales; family UBA1268; genus QWPN01. The sequence goes on from JBIKND010000109.1 coordinate 9,453, forward strand.
TGAAGTCGACATCGTAGGTCTGCCACGCCAGCGGCGGCAGGCACATGTTGACCTTCGGCGGCGCGACCTTGTAGATGCCGCCGCACTCGTTGTCCTTGCCTTCGAGGCCGAAGCTGTCGAGCATCTGCACCTCGTAGGAGCCGTTGAAGTAGGCCCCGCTGTTGCCACGGGCCTGGCCGCGGTCGTGCGGCTGGTAGGGGAGGCGAAACTCGACGTGCCAGCGGGCGTCGCCGAACTCGCCGGTCGTGGTCACGCCCTCCATGAGCAGGCCGTCGTCCGTGAGCCGCGCGCCGGCGAGCGTGGCCGACTCGTCCACGGGGCCGGCGCCGTCGCAGATCACGGTCGCCCCCTCGGGCGGTTTCGCGCCGAGCGTGGGGCTCGTGCGTTCGACCTTGGGAAACTTCGCGACCACGGTGCCGTCCGCGGCGATCGCCACCACGGCCCCCGCCCGGATCTCGCCGCGCCGCTTTTGACCGGTCCAGTCGACGCCCTCGAGCACGACGACCGCGTCCGCGCCGGTGCCCTGCCGAGTGCCCGTGCCGACCAACTTGTCCGGCGGTATCCAGCCGTCGCCGGGCAGGCCGCCGGGGTAGGCGACGACGGCGAACTTTCCGTCGCCGAGGGCCACGGCCTGGATCCCCAGCCGCACCGCCTGCCCGTCGATCGTCGCCTCGCCGGCGTACTCGCCCTGGAAGGCGAAGTCCTCGTCGGTGCGGGCCGCATCCGTGTACACCGGCTTGCCGGACGGCGCCGCCGAAAGGCCTGGAGTGTGCAGGAGGCCGATGAGGGCGATGGCGATCAGCGACGCGAAGCGGCGTGGCATCGAAGTTTCTCCGGAAGGCGGGAACAGTATGCACCACGCCGCGTTGCCGGGGAACCATCGCCGCCGCACGTGGCGCGTGGCTTCAGGCGAGGCCGGTGAGCGGGCCGGCGCCGCAGTAGTCCGGATTACCGAACCGCGACAGTTCGGTGTGGCCCATGGCGTGGGCGAGGGAGAGCAGCAGGCGGTTGTGCGGCACGCCGCCGGGAAAGTCGAGGGCCCGGCCCGTGGTGAACCCGAGGCCACCGCCGACGAACACCCAGGGGATGTTGTCGAGCGAATGGGAGTTGCCCTCGCCGAGTTCGTTCGTCCACAGGATCGTCGTGTGGTCGAGCAGCGATCCCGAACCGCCCGGCTCGGGCGTGTCCGCGAGCCGCCGTGCCAGGTGCGCGATCTCGCCGGCGTACCAGGCGTTGATCTTCGTGAGTTTTTCCTGGGCCGCGGCGTTCGAGTTCGGCTCGTGCGACAACGAATGCTGCCCTTCGTCGATGCCGAGCCACTTCATGTGGGGCTGGCCGACGGAGTTCGTGTATTGCAACGTCATCACGCGGGCGAAGTCGGCGGCCAGCGCCGCGACGACGAGTTCGATCTGCATGCGGCTGATCTTCGGCATCTGGTCGTTCTGCTCGACGACCCCCGGCTCGAGCATCGGCACGGCGTGCTCCACGGTCGTGCGGTGGCTGACGAGTTCGTGCTCGAAGTCTCGCACCAGCGCCGCATGTTCCGCGAGGATCCGCCGATCCTCGGCCGGCAGGCCGGCGGCCACTTTCGCGAGATCCGCGCGGACCTCGTCGAGCACGCTTCCCAGGTGCTCCCGGTCGCGTGACTGGCCGTAGAGCTTGCGGAACATCTGATACGGGTCGTCGATTGGCGCGACGGGCTTGTTGGAACCGGCATAGACCATCCGCGTCCACGTGTCCGCCCTGTTCGGGACGAGCACGCCGAACTCGAGCGAGCCGAAGCGGGTGGCGGTTTCGGGCCGCTGCTGGAAATGGTTCTTGATCTCCTGGTCGATCGACAATCCGCTCGCCCAGCCGGCCGGCGTGTCACCGCCCCCCTGAATGTTGCCGGGGAAGAGTTCGATGCCGGTGAGCAGGCATCCGATGCCCCGCATGTGTCGGTCGCCGTCCCCCTGGACCCGGTCGTTCACGCCGTGGAGGGTCAGGAGCCGGTCGCACCAGGGCGCAAGAGGCTGAAGGATGGGAGGCAGGTCGCCGGCGACGAGCGGACCGGAAGCGGGCCAGAAGTTCTTTCGCACGACGCCGTCGGGACTGAACACGATCACGAGCCGTCGCTTCGGCCCGACCGGGGCGGCGGCGAGACTCGGCAGGTTGCCGAGGAAGGGGAGCGCGGCCGAGCCCACCCCCAGGCGGCGGAGCAGATCGCGGCGGGAGAGGTGCGTGGGCCGGGTCATGGCGTGGTCTCCAGGGCGGCGGTCGATGGCGGCACGGACGGCGGAAACACGGCCTCCACCATGATATCGACCACCAGCCGCCGGATATCGAAGCCGCCGGCCTCGAATGCGGTGGTCAATCGTCCGAGCGTGTCGGGTCCCCAGGCCCGCACCGGCTGCTTCACGAGCGCGTGGAACAGGGCCTGCACGAAGGCCTCGTGCGCGTCGCGACTGGAGGCCACGGACGCGGCCAGTTCACGGGCGCCGCGGAAGGTCGCCTCCGCGCCCGTGCGCGGCAGGTAGGAGCCCGACGCGTCGATCGGCCGCGGCGTGCCGCCGCGGTCCTCGGCCGTGCGAAACCGCCCGATGGCGTCGAACTCCTCCAGGGCGAAGCCCAACGGATTGATCATCGTGTGGCATGTCTGGCAGGCGACGCCGCGTGTCTGCAGCGCGACCCGTTCGCGGGTCGTCAGGTCCGGGTGCTGCTCGGGGGGGAGCGGGGCCACCGCGTCGGCCGGGGGGCGGAGCGTGTTGCCGAGGACGTTTCGCGCCAGAAAGACACCGCGATGGATCGGCGACGTGGCGTCGGCATGGGAGAAGACGCTCATCAGGTAGGGATGGGAGAGCAGGCCGCCGCCACGCGCGGCTTCCAGGGACACGCGGCGAAACGGCGCGTCGGGCGGCAGGTTGGCGCCGTAGACCGCCGCCAGCCGGCCGTTGAGATACGTCTCTTCGGCGGTGAACATCCGACGGAAGTCGCCGTCGTGCCACACGACGTCCTCGAGCGTCAGCAGCAGGCTCGTCCGCAGGTCGGCAGCGACGGCGTCGTTCCACTCGGGATGCACCGTCTGGTCCTTGACGATCTCGGGGCCGTGATCGACCCGCAGCCAGGCGAGGAGAAAATCGCGGACCTTCGCCCGGGTGCGGCGGTCGGCCACCATCCGCTCGGCCTGCGTGCGCACCTGGGCGGGCGTCGCCAACTCGCCCCGGGCCGCGGCGGCACGCAGCGTCGCGTCGGGGAGCGAGTCCCAGAGCCCGAGGGCCAGCCGGGCAGCCGTCGCGTCGGGATCGACTTTCTGGTTCGTCGTGCCGCCCGCCGGGAACAGGAACCGGGTCGAGCAGAGGATGCCCAGCACCGCACGCTTCAGGCCCGTGTCGGCGTCGGGGGCGTCGGCGAACGGTCGCGCCAGCAGCAGCGACGCAGTTTCCGCGTC
>JBIKND010000110.1:0-12863 GCA_044358905.1 Pirellulales bacterium
CGCTTTGCGGTCCTTCGGATGCGTCGCTGGCGAAGGTCCGCCACGCTCCGCATCCTCACGCCGACCCACTCGCCTCCACGACCCGATGGAACAACGGGCGATGCCGTTTCGGTTCCATGAAGCCCCGGGCGGGAGCCCGGGGACGCCGGGATCGCAGGCCGCCCCGCTTCCTATGCCGTACGGTTCCATGCGATCCCCGATTCGGGCCGCGCCCTCGCATTGTGTAGACGCGTGTGGCATGGGATCAGTGGTTGAAGATGAACTCGGGGGAGTTGAGCAGCGCCCAGAAGACGTCCTCCAGGGCCTGCTTGCGGTCCGGCGCGTCGAGGACCGTGACCAGCGTCTCGATCCGCTCCCGCTCCGACGGCATCCGGCCGTCGCAGCGGACGAACAACTCGTCGATGATCTCGGCCGGCGTGCGGCCCTCCTTGAGCCGCCGCTCCACGAGGCCGCCCTGCTTGATGCGCTCGTTCGCGACGTCGCCGTTGAGCAGGTGCAACGCCTGCGACAGGCTCGGGTCCATCCGCACGGCGCAGCTGCAGACGTCCTCGCGGGTGGCCCTCCCGAACGTGGTCAGGAAGTAGTTCGTCGTCCGCCCGTCGGCCATCTGCACCGCGCGGGCGCCGAGCGGCAGGCCTGGGAACTTGTTCTTCGTGTCCGTCACCTGCGCGAGCACGTCGAGCAGAACCTCGGCCCGCTGCCGCCGCACGGCGGCATGCGAGAAGTTGGTTTCGTCGAGCCGGTTGGTGTCGTTGGGCTCGCACACCCGCTGGTAGGTTCGCGAGGTCACGATGTCACGGACCAGGCCACGGAAGTCCCAGCCGGAGGCCGCCAGGCGGCGGCCCAGATCGTCGAGCAGGGCTGCATTGGCCGGCGGGTTGCTGACCCGGGCGTCGTCGGGCTCGTGCACGATGCCGCGGCCGAAGAAGTGGGACCAGGCCGTGTTCGCCACGTGCCGGGCGAAGAACGGGTTGTCGGCGGCCGTGATCCAGGCGGCCAGGGCCTCGCGACGGTCGCGGTCGGCGACCTTGGGAGCCTCGCCGCCGAGGAACTTCGGTGCCGCCGGCTTGCCCTTCACGGGATGCTGCACCTCGCCGCCCCCCGAGTTGAACACGATCTGCTCCCGCGGATCGGATCCCTTCTTGCGGCCGATCTGGGCGAAGAAGGCGGCGAAGCCGTAGTAGTCGTCCATCGTCCAGCGGTCGAAGGGATGGTTGTGGCACTGGGCGCACTGGATCCGCATTCCCAGGAACGCCTGGGCCACGTTCTCGGCGAGCTTGAGCGTGTTCCGCTCGAGTTGGAAATAGTTCGTGGGCGGGTTGTCGAACGTGCCGCCGGTGGCGGTGAGCAGGTCGCGGACCATGCGGTCGAGCGGCTCGTTGGCGGCGATCCGGCGGTCGAGCCATTGGTGGTAGAGGATCGCGGCCTTGGGGCTGACGTCGTTGGCCGAGCGGATCTGGAGGATCTCCGCCCACTTCATCACCCACAGGTCGACGAACTCCTTGCGGGTCATCAGTTCGTCGATCACGCGGCGGCGCTTGTCCGGGGCGGCATCGGCGAGGAACCGGGCCCGCTCATCTGGCGTGGGCAGCAGGCCCACGAGGTCGAGCGAGACCCGTCGCAGGAAGGTCTCGTCGTCACAGACCGGGGAGGGGGCGATCCGCAGGCCCGCGAGCTTGGCGTTGACGAGCGCGTCGATCGCCTTGGCGCCCTCGGTCGCTCCCGGGAGGTCGGCCTCCTCCGGAAAATGGAACGCGAGATTCTGCGGGATGACGACCATCGGTACGCCCACCGTGATCGTGTCGTAGCGGGCCATGATGAAACCCTCGCCCCGGGCGCCGCTGGTCACCACGCCGGCCGCGGAGACCTTCGTCGTCCGGTCGTTGTTGGTGCCGTACCAGGCGAGGTCGGTGACGTCGCGGTCGGTGCCGTCGGCGAACCGGGCCACGGCCACGAGCGGCTGCGTCGCGGCCTCGCCCTCGATGAGGGCAGAGGGCGGATAGAGGTCGAGGCCCACCAGTTGCGGCACGCTCGCCGCCGGGTCGGGACCGGGATCGTCGGGTGCGCCCGCGGCGATCCAGCGGACGAGACGGTCGGCGAGTTCGTCGTCGGCGGCGAACCGCTTGCCGCCTGTGTGGGGCACGGCGCCCGTCGCCTTGAGGAGCAGCAGGCTCTCCTCGGGATGCGCGAGGTCGATGCGTCGCCCCGGCAGTTCGCGGGTGATTCGCTGGTGGTCGCCGGCCGGGTCGAAGCCGAAGAGCGAGAGCCGGAAGCCGTCCTTGCCGCGGGCGGCGCCGTGGCAGCTGCCCATGTTGCAGCCCCCGCGGGCGAACACCGGCATCACGTCGACGCGGAACGACAGCGGCGGGTCGGACGACGCCGACACGACCCGCAGCGGCAGTTCGCGGACGTGGCCGGCATGGGCGACGCGGATCGTGGAGTCGCCGTCGGCCAGCGGTCGCAGCACGATGCGGCCGTCAGGCCGGTCGATCGCGGCGAACGTCCCGTCGCCGGCCGTGACCTCCGTCGCAGCGGTCACGTCGAACGTCCGACCATCGGCAGCCCGGGCCTGCACGACGAGCCGCTGCCGGTCGCGGGCCGAATCGAGCTTCACCTGCGGCGGATAGACCTCGATGCCCACGACCTCGGTCGTGGCCGCGTCGGCTGCCGCCGCCATCGCCAGCCAGCCGATCACGACGGCCAGCCATCTCGTTCGTGCTCCCCACTTCATGGCGTCGCCTCCTTCGCCGGCAGCGGCTTGTCGATCCGCAACTGGGTCGGCGGCATGTTGTGGACGATCCAGGCGTCGCCCTGCGGAATCCGCACCTGGCAGAACACGTTCGCGTGCTGGCCCGAAGGCGCGTCGCCGGCGACCTTCACTGGAAACGCGAGCTCGACCACGTCGGCCGCGAGATCGAGCTCCGGGGCCTCCGTCTTCGCGGGCAGTCCGAGGAGTTTCGCCTTGGCGACGCCGCTGAACGAGGCCGGCTTCTTCACAGCCCACACGACCCGTGTCTCCTGCCCCTGCTCGACCGTCACCTTCTCGGCCGCCATCTCGAGAAGCGGCTCGGCGACCTTCAGAGGCACGAGCCGGCTGGACACCCAGATCGTCTCGCCCTCGCGTCGCCGGCGGCCGCCCTTCTCCTTTTGCTTGGGCTGCTTGGGGTCGGCCTTCACGAGTCCCGCCGCCGTGACGACGACCTGCCAGTCGGCGAGCGCCGCGTCAGGCGTGGCGCTCAATTGGTAGGTGGCCTCCGTCTGGTCTTCGGGGATCTCCACGTTCACCGCCGCGTTGACGCCCGGAGGCCTGAACGGAACGGCGAGCCGCACCCGGCCGGTGAAGCCGTCGAGCCGTTCGATCCGCACCTTGAGGTCGAGCACGCCGCGGCGGACCAGCGGCACCGCCGGCTGCTCGACGTCGATCCGGATCGGTGCTTCCTCGACCACGGCCACCGGCAGCCGATCACTCGTGCTCGTGCGGTAGGGGGCGTTGTTCGGCTGGCCCAGCACGAGTTCGGTGCGCTGTCGCAGCGTGCCCAGCGGCCGGCCGTCGGCGGCGGCCATCACGAGCACCTCCGCGCAGGCCGTGCCGGGCACGGCGTCGGCCGTGGCCTCGAACACGGCCAACGTGCCGGGCGCGTTCGGGGCAGCCGGAGGCGCCTCGGCCACCACGCCTGGCGGCAAGCCTGCGAAGGCGAGCCGCGCGGGACCGCCGAAGTCCGTCCGCGACGTGTTGAACACCAGCGCCGCCCGGCCGCCGCGCGGCACCTCGGCGACGAGCCGCTCCTGCGAGTTGCCGCGGGCCGGGGGCACCGAAGCGAGCACCTCCGGCCAGGCCGGCTCGACCTCGAGCCAATAGGAGTATTCCGGCCCGGCCCGCCGCAGATGATCGTTGACTCGCAAGAGGAACGAGCCCTGCTCGGGGGCCGTCACGCGCAGGAAACTGTCCGGTCCTTCGGTGTCGTCGTTGCCGGTGAGCCGCTCGCGCTTCTCGTCGTCCCGGTGGGCGTTCACGACGACGTCGATCGGCGACCCCAGCTGTCGGGCCCAGGCCCGCACGGTCCACTGGCTGCCCTTGGGGGCCGCGATCCGAAACCAGTCCACGTCCTCGGCGGCGTTCATGCGGCCCAACAGCCCGACCGGCGCGGTCGCGGGCGTGGCCTTCGCCGGCTCGTCGTCGGGTTCGGCCTCGTCGATCCGTGGCAGGGCCACGACACGGATTGGCACGGGGACGGCCCCCGGCCGGCCGTCGCGCACCGGCACGATCTCAGCCACGCCGGCGGGCGGCACATTCGCCGGCAGGTTCACGGTCTGGCGGAACGGGCCGGCCGGATCGCCGAGCCATTCGACGTCGAGGCTCGCCCCGGGCCGGCCCGCCGGCGGCCAGGCGACGTGCGGCACGGGAAAATCGCCGATGTGGAGCATGTAGACGCAGCCGTCATTGCCACCGAAGGCGCTCTCTCGGACCCGCACGACGTAGTCGCCCTCCGCGGGCGCGACGGCCGCCAGCATGCCGTCCTGGGCGAGCAGCGGATGGTCGTCGCAGGCGGCGACGGTGAATCCCTTGTCGTCGATGAGTTCGAGGTGCGGGTCGAACATCTCCTGGTCGAGCCGGATCGCCTCGATCGCCGCGGAGATCCGCCCGCCGGCCGGCAGGTGAACCTTGTAGCAATCGACGTCCTCGGCGGTGACGACGCCGACCACGGTGACTGGCGCCGTCACGGCCTGGGCCGCGGCACGTTCGTTGTTCGGCTCGGTCTCGCGGACCTGCGGGAAGCCGGCGACGCGGAAGGTCCGCAATTCGGAGAGCCCGTCGGCGGTGCGGATCCGCAGGCGGTGCCCGCCGAGCGGGCAGTCGGGCGGAATCCGCAGGGTCGCCTTCACGGTCCGCGGATCGACCTGCTGGAGGGCCGTGACGGTGATCGCCGCCTCCTCGAAGAGGACCTCGCGGGCCTCGTCGAGGTCGCGGCCGCGGAACTCGACCTCGACCTCCGCGCCGCACGGGCCGCCCGGGGGCATGATCCGCTCGATCGCCGGGCCGGCTGCCACGGCCGGCAGTCCGCAGCCGAGGGCGACGAACAGGCCGACCCAGCCACGGGGCAGTCTGCTCCGACACGTCGCTGCGGGCTCGTGGAACATGCGCGGGTTGCGGGGCGGCCGGGCGGGAACGCTGTCAGGCGAGCAGGTCCTTCCGCACGGTGCCGCCATCGACGATCTCCACGGGGCGGTTGCCCGGGGCCATCAGTTCCTTGTCGGCGACGATCCCGAGGCAGTGATAGACGGTGGTGGCCAGATCCTCGACGGACAGCGGGTTTTCGGCCGGCTCGGCGGCGATGGCGTCGGACGCGCCGTAGATCTGCCCGCGCTTGATGCCGCCGCCGGCGAGCACGACGCTGAACACCTTCGGCCAGTGGTCGCGGCCGGCGTCGGCGTTGATCCGCGGTGTGCGGCCAAACTCGCTCGACGCCATGACGAGCGTGGAATCGAGGAGCCCGCGGCGATCGAGGTCGGTGATCAGGGCGGCGAACGCCTGGTCGAACGGCGGCAGCGTGTTCGTGATCCCGTCGCGGATCTTGCCGTGCATGTCCCAGCCGCCGTAGGAGAGCGTGACGAACCGCACGCCCGCCTCGACGAGCCGCCGGGCGAGCAGCATCCGCTGGCCGGCCTGGTTGCGTCCGTACTCGTCCTTGATCGCGTCGGGCTCGGCCTTCATGTCGAAGGCGCCGCGGGCCTCGGTGGAGCTCACCAGCGCGTAGGCGCGTTCGTAGAACGAGTCCATCGCGGCGACCGCGCCGGCGTCCTCCAGTTTCTGAAAGTGGCGGCCGACCGACTCGCGGAGCCGCTGCCGCTTGGCGAATCGCTCGGCGTCCACGCCACCGGGCAGGGCGAGGTCGCGGACCGTGAACCCGCCGTCCGACGGATCGGAACCGAGCACGAACGGTCCGAAGGCGCTGCCCAGGTAGCCCGCGCCGGCGTCCTGCGCCGGCAGGTTGGGCACGCACACGTACGGGGGCAGATTCGCCCGCGGACCAAGTTCGTGCGATACCACGCTGCCGAAGCTCGGGAACGTGAGGGCCGGGCTCGGCCGGTAACCCGTGAACATGTTTTGGGTGCCGCGCTCGTGCGCCGCCTCGCCGTGCGTCATCGACCGCACGACCGTGATCTTGTCGGCGACCTGCGCCGTCTTCACGAGCTTCTCGCTGAACTGCACGCCCGTCAGGTTCGTGTCGATCACGCCCAGGTCGCCGCGATACTCGACCGGCGCCAGTGGCTTGGGATCGAACGTCTCCTGCTGGGCCCATCCGCCGGGCAGCCAGATGTGGATCACGCTCTTGGCGGTGCCGGTGAAGTGGGCGAACGACTTGGCGTCGGCCCGGGCTGCCTGGAGCCGAAACAGGCCGCCGAGCGAGAGGCCGAGGCCGGTGAGCGAGCCGACGTGGAGAAACTCGCGACGCGAAGGGGCACCCAGGGGACGTGACATGGCAACACCTCCGGGACCGTCGTTGCAAGACCGCCGATAGTATAGATGTCGCCCTGCACCGTCCGCCACTGTCGGAAACGCCGGCCTCAGCCTGGTTCGTCGTCGAGCATCCGTCGGCCGCGGAGGAGGTGGTGGTAGTGCTGGGCGAAGCGATGGGCCTCGTCGCGGACGTATTCCAGGAGCCGCAGGGAGTAGGAGTCGCGGGAGAGCCGCAGGGGTTCGCTGTGCCCCGGCAGGAACACCTCCTCCTCCCGCTTGGCCAGCGAGATCACGCATGGGGCCTGGATGCCCAGGCTCTCGAGCGCGTCGAGGGCCGCCGCGAGTTGGCCCTTGCCGCCGTCCACCAGGAACACGTCGGGCAGCGAAGCCCCCTCGCGGACCAGCCGCGAGAACCGCCGCGACACGACCTCGTGGATGCTTTTGAAGTCGTCGATGCCGTCCACCGTCTTGATCCGATACCGCTTGTAGCCGGGCTTGAAGGGTAGGCCGTCGATGAACTGCACGAGGCTGGCGACGGTTTCGTTCCCGGCCAGGTGGGCGATGTCCACGCCCTCGATGACCCGCGGCGGCGCCTTCAGGCCGAGCACCTTCTCCAGCCCCGCGAGCCCCTTCTTGGGATCGACGAGAAACACCTCCGGCTGGACGTGTTCCTCCAGGTCGCCGCGATCGCCGAGCGTCTCCAGCAATTTGATCTCGTCGCGCAGCCGGGCCGCCTTCTCGAACTCCAGCCGCCCGCTCGCCTCCAGCATCTCGGTCCGCATCTCTTCGAGCAGCCGCCGCTTGCCGCCGTCGAGGAAGGTCTTCAGTCGGGCGATGTCCTTGCGGTAGTCCTCCTTGGAGATGCGCAGGTTGCAGGGCGCGGTGCACTGGTCGATCGAGGCCAGCAGGCAGGGGCGAAACCAGCGCCACTGCTCGTCGTCGGCGTCGATGTCGAGCGTGCAGGTGCGAAACTTGAAGATCCGTTGGAGGACGACGATCGCCCCGCGCAGGCTGCCCGCGCTCGTGAACGGGCCGTAGAGCTTCACGCCCTTCTGCCGCGGTGTGCGGGTGAACTCGACGCGGGGATAGTCCTCGTGGGTCGTGATCTGCAGGTAGGGAAACGTCTTGTCGTCCTTGAGGTCGCTGTTGAACCGCGGCTGCACGTCCTTGACGAGCCGGCTTTCGAGGAGGAGTGCGTCCACCTCGCTCTCCGCCTCCAGGTAGTCGATGTCGCGGATCTCGCGGACGAGGTCGGCCGTACGCCGGTCCTCGGCGGCGGCCTTGAGAAAGTAGGAGCCGGCCCGCGCCCGGAGGTTCTTCGCCTTGCCGACGTAGATCACGCGGCCCGCGGCGTCCTTCATCAAATAGACGCCGGGCGTCTGCGGGAACGACCGCACCTTCTCCGCGGCCACCGAGCGGTCGCGGGCGGCGGCCGCCGCATCGGTGTCGGCGGGCAGCGTCTCGGCGGCGGGGGGCGGATCGCGATCGTCCATGGCCCGGGCATTCTACGGCCCAGCGTGGCGGCCCCGCCCCGCAGTCGCATCTCGTATCCGGCCGCGCCGCACGCTATGAAGTGCCGGATCCCCCGGGCCGATCGATGACCTCACCAAAAACCCAGCAGCGACGGCCCGCCTGGCGCGGCGGCCGGTGGTCCGACCCATCGGCCGCGCGGCTCTTCCGGGTGGCCGTCGTGTCGAGCCTGCTCCTCGCCGCGGCCGTGCCCTGGGTGGCCCGGGCCGCGATCGCGATGATCGCCGCCGAATCGACGACCCCCTTCGACTGGGTGCCGGCCGCATTTCCCGCGCGGCGCGACTACGCCCGCTTCACGGCGGAGTTCGGCAGCGGTGACATGGTCGTCGCGTCGTGGCCCGGCTGCACGCTCGATGACTCCGTCGCCGACCGGTTCGCCGCCGTCGCCACCGGCCCGGCCGCGCCACGCGACGCCGCGGGCCGGCCGTGGTTCGAGTCCGTGACCTCGGGTCGCGCGGCGCTCGCCCGCCTGGTGACGCCGCCGCTGGCACTCGACCACGACGAGGCCGTGGCCCGGCTGCGGGGGGTGGTCGTGGGACCCGATGGAAACAGCACCTGCGTGATCGTCGGTCTCACGCGGGAGGGCCTCGCCGATCGGCGGCGCTCCGTCGCGTGGATCCGCGACACGCTCGGGGAACTGGCCGGCGTCGGGGCCGACGACCTGCATCTCGCCGGGCCGGTGATCGACAACGTGGCGGTGGACGCGGCGAGCGGCGAGAGCCTGCAGGTGTATGGCGGCCCGGCCGCGGCCATCATCTTCGTGCTCACCTGGCTCGCCCTTCGCTCGCTGCGCTACGCGATCGTGGTCTTCGTCCTGTCGCTGACCTGCGTCGGCATCTCGTTCGCCTCGCTCTCGCTGTGGGGCGACCGCATGAACCCCGTGCTGATCGTGATGCCGCTGCTCGTGCTCACGCTCGGGGTCTCCGGCGGCATCCACCTCGTCAACTATCTCGTCGAGGAGTATCGCCGCGGCCCGTCCCGCGGCGCTGCATGGCGGGCGGTGCGGGTGGCCTGGCTGCCGTGCAGCCTGTCGGCCGGCACGACGGCCGTGGGCCTCGGGTCGCTCGTGGTCAGCGAACTGGAGCCGATCCGCACGTTCGGGTTCCATGCGGCGGTCGGCGTGGTCGGCACGCTCATCGTCCTGTTTCTCGTGCTGCCCGGAATCTTCGCCCGCTGGCCGATCCGGCGGCGGCTCGACGCTGCCCCGGGGCCGGGGCCTGGGCCGACGCAGCCATGGGCGCGGGCGACGACCGAGCACGCCGGCGTGATCACGGCTGCGGCGGCGGTATCCATGGTGGCCGCGGCGCTCGGCGTGACCGGCATCCGCACGTCGGTCGGCCTCGACACGCTGTTCACGCCCACGAGCCGGCTGATCCGCGACTATGCCTGGCTGGAGAAACACATCGGCCCGCTCGTGCCGGTGGAGGTGGTCGTGCGGTTCGCCGCCGACTCGGGCCTCCGCGCGGCGGAGCGGCTCGACGTCGTGAGCGAGATCGGCGCGGCGCTCCGCGAACTCCCGCCCGTGGCCGGCGTCACGTCGGCGGCGCTCTTCGTGCCGGAACTGCCCGATGCCACGGGGGCTCGCGCCGCGGCCCGCAAGGCCGTGTTGGCGCGGAAGTTGGAGGCGAGCCTTGCGCAACTCGCCGAGATGAAACTCGTGCGTCTGGAAGACGGCGCCCAGCTGTGGCGGGTGACGGCCCGAACCTCGGCGCTTGCCGGGCTCGACTACGGCGCCCTGCTCGCGGAGGTCCGCGATGTCGTGGAACCGATCGTCGACCAACACGGCGGGGCGGAGCGGGGGATCACCGCCGACTACACAGGCGCCATGCCGCTCATCAACGCCATCCAGAACACGCTGCTCCACGACCTGTTCACGAGCTTCCTTTCCGCCCTGGGCGTGATCACGCTGGTGATGATGGTGGTGGAAGGGGGCGTGTTTGCGGGACTCGTGGCGATGATCCCCAACGTGTTTCCGATGGTGCTGCTGTTCGGCATTCTCGGCTGGACGCGGCTGGCGCTCGACATCGGCAGCGTGATGACGGCGTCGGTGGCCCTGGGCATGGCGGTCGACGGCACGTTTCACTTCCTCACGTTTTTCCGCCACGCCCTCCGCGGGCCCGCCGCTGCGGGTGATCGGGTGGCGGCGGTGAACGCCGCCTATCGCCACTCGGCCGGCGCCCTCGTGCAAAGCGCGCTGGTCTGCGGGATCGGCATCCTGGCCTTCGCGGCCAGCCCATTCGCCCCCACGCGGCGGTTCGCCTGGATGCTCTCGCTGCTCGTGTTCGCGGCGCTCGTCGGCGACCTCGTCGTCCTCCCGGCCCTGCTCACGACCCGCGCGGGCCGGTGGTTTCGGGCGGCGCGGCGATGATTCGCCCCGGTGGGGTTTTCAGTCATACTAGCGATCGCCGCAGATGAGGACCTGGAGAGGAGAAACTGCCATGCTCGGACGAGACCAGCGCACCGTGATCGGGCTGGCCGCCTTCGCTTTCGCGATCTGCGGCGCGCGGGCCGAAGACGGTGCCGCGGCACGGCCGCAGCCAGCCGCGGCGAGCGTGTTCGCCGCGCCGCAGAACGAGCTCGCCGCCAAGGTCGTGATGCAAGAAGTGATGGGTCTCGCCGCCGCCGGTCGGATGGACGACGCCCGCACGCGGCTGGAGACGGCCGTCGAGAAGGCGGAGGTGCCGGCCGCCTTCGGCCGCTACAACCTCGCCTGCCTGCACTGCGCGCGGAAGGACTCCGCCGCCGCGCTCGATGCCCTGGCCGCAGCCGTCGCCGCCGGCTTCGACGACGTGGGCACGCTCGCGAACGATCCCGACCTGCAGCCGCTCCGCGGCCTGCCGCGTTTCCAGGAGATCGGCCTCGACGTCATGGAGAAGGCCCAGGCCGCCCAGCGGAAGCGGCAGGCCGACGGGCCGCTCCCCCGGCCGCGGCCGATCGCCGACGGCGTGGCCGAGGTGGCCGAGGCCAACACGCTCTGGGTGCCGCAGATCGGCCGCTTCATGGTGGCCCACGAGTTTCCGCCGGCCGACCCTGCGGCCGAGATTACGACGCAGCCGGGGCCGGTGGGCGATCTGCTCCGGCAGTGGCGGAAGGAGGGCACGGCCGCCGGGCTGCGCGGCGTGCTCTACGACAACCACGACGCAGACCACAGCAACATGAACTACGCGTGGTTCCCCGAGCTGGCGCGGGTGGAGTATTCCCAGCCGGCGCGGGACACGAAGACCGCCATGCACGGCCTCGGGCAGTTGCACCGCGGCCTGCAATTGATGTTCGTCCACAATGCGCCCGTGATCGGCAACGCGTCGGTCGCCCAGACGCAGGGCCCCTTCTGGCGGAGCGTACCCCGGCAGGCGCTGGCGAACGCCGCCACCGCGGCCCTGCTCGCCGACCAGTACGCCAACAACATGCTCTACTTTTATCCCGAGCACCGCGACCACGATCCCGAGGCCGACAAGGGGCACGGCGACGTCTATCCCGCCAACGTCCCTTACCTGATCACGTCGCAGGGCTCGTCGGGCTCCGACCGGGACTTCATGAATGCCGTGGCCGCGACGATCGCGGCCTTCCGGCCCGAGACGCAGAAGTTCCTCGTCGAGAAGCGGCTGCTGATGCCGACGGTGCAGATGATCTTCCGTTCGTCGCGCAAGCCGATCACTGGCCGCGACGAGTATCTCACGGGCGTCGCCCATCCGCCGGTGTTCGACGGCGCCACGCTCGACGTCGAACGCATGGTGCGGATAGCCCATGCCCTCGAGCCCGCGGACGTGCCGCCGCTGGTGCGGCTGGAAGTGGAGGAGGAGGATCTGGGCCGGCCCGGCATCGACTATTTCGAAGCCGGCCCCGCCGAAAAGCTCTTCGACACGGTCTCCGCCGTGGCCCGCGTAGCCCGCTCGGCCCGCGAGCGACGCCGGATGGTGGCGACCGTAGCCAAGACCGAGGATCCCAACGGCAAGCCCCTCTCCTTCACCTGGCGGCTGCTGCACGGCGACCCGGAGCGGGTGCGGATCAGGCCCCTCGACCCGCTCGGCACGCGGGTCGAGATCCTCGTGGACTGGCATCCGCGGGCGGTCTATCCGGGCAGCGATCTGCCTTCGGCCCGCGTGGACGTGGGCGTGTTCGCCGACAACGGCGTGCACCTCTCGGCCCCCGCGCTGCTCACCTGGTATTTCCCGCCGAACGAGCGGCGCACCTATGAGGATGTACCGGCCACGGCCGCGGCCGACCGCACGGACGACGTGAACGGCGACTCGCCCCGGCGGATCGTGTCGATCGAGCGGCTGCCGGCGACAGGGCGGGAGCGCTACGCCGACCCGATGGTGGTTACGCCGGCGGTATGGACCGACACCTACCACTACTCCGACCGCGGCGATCTCCTCGGCTGGACGCGGTCGCGGCCCGATGCCGCGGCGGAGGAGTTCACCGCCGACGGTCGGCTGATCGTCACCCGGGACGACGCCGGGAAGCCGGCCGAGACCCGCGCGGTCCGCTATGTCGGCGAGCAAAGGCAGCCCTCCGCCGCACCCGAACTCCGTCAGGAACCCCTGTAGCGGGTCGAATGCGATCCTGTAGCGGCGGTCTCCGACCGTCGAATGCGGGTCGATCGGGCAACGGCGGTCTCTGACCGTTGCACACGGGTTGGCGTTCGAACCCGGAGTCCCCGGGCTTCCGCCCGGGGCTTGTTGGGGCGAACGGAGCGTCTGACAAAAAGCTGAATGCGGTCCTGCGTGGCGGTCCTATGTGGCCGCAGAGTGGCACTCTGCGGAATCCGCGCCACGGTGTGCAGACTGCCAGTCTGCACCGACAAGGAGCGAGGGTTGCCTCCGCTTTTTGGAGCCGCAGAGTGGCACTCTGCGGAATCCGCGCTACGGTGTGC
>JBIKND010000275.1:0-3517 GCA_044358905.1 Pirellulales bacterium
TGCCGCCCGCCGGGAACAGGAACCGGGTCGAGCAGAGGATGCCCAGCACCGCACGCTTCAGGCCCGTGTCGGCGTCGGGGGCGTCGGCGAACGGTCGCGCCAGCAGCAGCGACGCAGTTTCCGCGTCGAGGGGCCCGCGCCACGCCCGCTCCGCGAACGTGGCCGCGAAGGCCTGCAGCCGCGCGGCACGATCGGCCGCGCCGGGCCTCGTGCCCGCGAAGCGATCGGCGTGCCGCAGCACCTCGTCGGCGGTGGCGACCGCCGCGGCGGTCGTGGCGGCGAACCACTCCGGCGACACCGCCGAGCCACGCTCGTAGCCGAGCGAGCGGTCGTCGGGTGGGAACGCGGTGTCGAGCACGAACACCGGCGGCGCGTCGTGCGGGATCAGGCAGCGTCCGGGCACCGGCGCGAGCGTGCCGTGCGGTGGCTTCCAGAGCAGTCGGATCGAAGCCGTGGTGAACGGCTCACGCGACTTGTCGGCGACACCGTGATGGGCCTTCGCGAACTCCAGCCGCAGCGGGTAGGGCCGGCCGCCGAGGAGGAAGATCGAGCCGCGGTGCTCGGCGTCGGCCCCCGACTGCACGTAGCCGTCCACGAGCGGCCGTTCGCCGTCGGCATCATTGAGAAACAGACGCACCGAGTGCTCGCTGTGGATCACGAACTCGTGGCGGCCGGTCTCGATGGGCACGATCGCCCCGCTCCAGCGGATCGCGAACCGGTTCGGCTCGAACCGCTCCGGATCCGGTCCCTCGACGCCGAAGTCGAAGTCGACCTCCGGATCGAGCCGCGCGAACACCAGATCTTCCGGGGCGAAGCGCCGGCCGTGAAAGTACTCGCCCCGCAGTCCGCGCTGGTCGTCGAGCGGCGGCTCGGCGCCGCGGAAACCGCCGAGCAGGTCGGCGACCACGGTGCGGTGTTGCCGTACCGTGAGCCGCGAAAGCTCCACCCGGGCGGGCCGGTTGCGGTCACGGGCGACCGCGCTATAGAAGGCCTCGTGCATGTACTCGGCCACCTGGCGGGCGGCGTCGCCCGTGACCTGCGTGGGATCGTCCTCGGGCATCGTCTCGTCGACCAGCGCGGCGAGTTGGTTGATGGAGAGATCGCCCGCCAGCGGATCGGGCAGGTCGGTGGTGCCGCGACCGTCGGTCCCGTGGCAGCGGGCGCAGTGTGCGAGGTAGATGGCCCGGCCGGGATGGTCGGCCGCCCGGGCGGCGGGAACGAGTCCGGCGGCCGCGAGGCAGAGCGACGCCGTTATCAGGCTGCGCGGGCCGGCCATGGTCGCTGATGTCCGGAAGAAGGATGCCGGAGGCGGGGCGGGCGAACGGGGATTATAGCCGCGCGGCGTCGGGGCGGGCGAAGACGAGACGGCCCGCCGTCGTCTGCAGTGTGCTCGTGACGTGCACGTGGACCGTGCGGCCGATATGGTCGCGGCCGTTCTCGACCACCACCATCGTGCCGTCGTCGAGGTAGCCGACGCCCTGGTCGGGTTCCTCGCCGTGCTTGACGAGCTTGACGGCGAGTGCGTCACCCGGCACGAACGTGGGCTTGAGTGCCACCGCCACGTCGTTGACGTTGATCGCGGGCACGGCCCGCACGCCCGCCAGTTTTACGACGTTGGCGTCGTTGGTGACGATCCGGCCGCCGAGACGGCCGGCCAGCGCCACCACCCGCGACTCGGGCGACGCATCGTCGTCGGCGTCGTCGCTGGGACTGACGACGTCGATCTCGATCGTCTTGTTGGTCCGCAGCCGGGACAGCACGTCGAGCCCGCGGCGGCCGCGGACGCGCCGCTGCCGGTCGGACGAGTCCGCCGCCACCTGCAACTCGTCGAGCACGAACGAGGGCACCACGAAGCGGCTCTCGAAGATGCCCGCCTCCGCGAGATCGGCGATCCGGCCGTCCACGATCGCAGCCGCGTCGAGCACGTTGGGCCGCAGGCCGCGGACGTCGCGGGCGAACTCGACGAACGGAATCAGGAACCGGAAGTCGTCGCGGGTCTGCAACAGCAGGCTCGTGCACGCGTAGCACAGCACGCAGCCGAGGATCAGCGGCAGCCAGGCCCAGGCCGGATGGCTGCGGTTGAGCGGGAGCACCGGCGACAGGGCCAGCATCGCGATGTACGTCAGCAGCACGCCGACGAGCAGGCCGAAATAGACGGCCGTGATCGTCGTCAGGTTCTTGCGGCGAATCGCGCCATCGATGCCCATCACGGTCAGCGGCAGGGCGACCATGCCCGCGAGCACGGCCCAGGGCACCCACTGCGGGGCCTCGCTCATCCACGCCGAGTTGAAGATCAGGACGGCGATGCCGACCGAGACCATCACGAAGATCGCGCGCAGGACGACGAGTGCCATGGGACCCAAAGTTTACCATGCCCGCCGCTGCCGGCTCACGGGGACGCCTGGAACAGGATTCATGCGTTCGTCTGGGGCGGGGTTGCCCGTGCCCCGTCGCCGGACGTTCGCTGCGGGCCTCCAGCCCTCCGCTCACTCGAAGCTGTCTGCGCTTCGCCCATCCTGGGCTGCGCTGGCCAGCTACGCCGGCTCTCAGGGCACGGGCAACCCCTCCTGGATCCCCTGCTCGGAATTCTCGCGGGCCCGGGACTCATCTCGACGCCGTCTCACGCCCCCAGGCGGCGGGCGTGGTCGTGCTCGAGGAAGCGGTCCGTCATCCCGGCGATGTAATCGGCCACGCTGCGGCGGAGGCCGAACTGGTCCGCCCGGCGGCGGAACCCAGCCGGCAGCGCGTCAGGATGGTCGCAGTACCACTCGAAGAGACTCGACAGCCGCCGTTGGGCGGGGATGCGCACGGCGAGCACGCGGTCGCTGCGGTAAACCCGCTCGAAGAGGAACTTCTCCAGCTGCCGCTTGCCCGCCGCCACGCCCGGCTCGTGCGCGACCAGGCGGCGGGTGCCGCGGCCGTCCGGACCGCGCCACGCCGCCCGAACCGTGGCCACGGAGTCGATCCCCTCGGATTCGAGCGTGACGCGGGTGTGCGCGATGAGGCCGACGACCTGCATGTCGACCATTTCGTGGAGCACCGTGTGCCGCAGTTCGGCGCCTTCGAGCTGGCCGTCGCGTGCCGCCACGCGGGCGGCCGCCTCGGCCACGAGCGGCAGTTCGAGAAGGTCCTCCATCCGCACGAGCCCGAGCTCGACCGCGTCGTCGGCGTCGTGCGTGTCGTAGGCGATCGAATCGGCCGCATCCACCACCTGCGTCTCGAGCAGCGGAGCGGGCGCGGTGCCGTCCTTCTTCCGCGTGGCCTGGGCGTCGAGCACCTCGCGGGAGAGATTGAGGCCGGGGAACTCCGGATAGCGGTGCTCGAGGAACTCCATGATCCGCAGCGCCTGGGCGTTGTGGCTGAAGCCACCGTCGGCGGCGAGCAGTTCTGCGAGCGTGTCCTCGCCGGCGTGACCCAGCGGCGGATGGCCGATGTCGTGGCCGAGGGCGAGCGTCTCGACGAGGTCCTCGTTGAGCCCCAGCGCCCGGGCCAGCGTGCGGGCGATGCTCGTCACCTC